>CBDUPW010000149.1:0-16704 GCA_965369205.1 uncultured Polyangiaceae bacterium
CCCATGAAACAACGGAACGCGTCCTCGGGGGTACACACGATCGGCTCACCGCGAACGTTGAAGCTGGTGTTCACCAGCACGGGGCAACCCGTCAGCGTCTCAAAGGCCTGCAGCAGCCCCCGAAAACGCGGCTCGCCCTCCGCGCCGACGGTCTGCACACGTGCCGAGCCGTCCACATGGGTCACGGCCGGGATGCTCCCGCGACGAGCCGCAGCAACACCGGCCACCAGCAGCATGTAGGGGCTGGGTTGATCCAGATCGAACCACTCCGAGGCGCGCTCCGCGAGCACCGCGGGCGCGAAGGGGCGAAAGGACTCGCGCAGCTTGATCTTTTCGTTCAGCACTTCTTTGGCGTCTTGGCGGCGCGCGTCGCACAAGATGGAGCGCGCGCCCAGCGCACGCGGGCCGAACTCCATCCTGCCCTGGAAAAAGCCGAGCGCGTCCCCGGCATCGAGGCGCCGGGCGCATGCCGACAGCAAATCCGGTTCGTCCAGGCGTGCATACCGCGCGCCCAGGGCGTCGAGGCGCGCCTCGATCTCCTGTTGGTCAAACTCTGGCCCCAGCAGGGCCCCCGCCATGCCATCACGGCTAGCGTCCACGTTTCGCGCCAGACCGTGGGCATAGCTGGCCGTGAGCGCTGCGCCGAGGGCGCCACCGGCATCGCCCGCCGCGGGCTGGATCCAGAGCGACTCAAACGGGCCGCGCGCTGCGAGTCTGCCATTTGCAACACAGTTGAGCGCCACCCCGCCGGCAAGGCATAGCTGGCGCAGTCCGGTCAGAGCATGGGCCTGGGCTGCAAGACGCAGCACGGCTTCATCGATCACCTGCTGGATCGAGGCAGCGATATCCGCGTCGCGCGCGCGAAGCGGCTCCTCGGGTTTGCGCGCTGGCCCGCCGAAGAGCTGCTCGAAGCGGGCCCCCACCATCTGGAGACTGGTGCAGTATTCGAAGTAGTCGAGGTTGAGGCGAAAGGAGCCGTCGGGCTTCAGATCAATCAAGTGGTCGTAGATGCGCTGGACGTACTTGGGCTCACCGCAGGGTGCGAGACCCATCAACTTGTACTCCCCAGAGTTGACCTTGAAACCGGCGTAGTAGGTAAACGCGCTGTACAAAAGGCCCAGGGAGTGCGGAAAGTGGATTTCGTGAGTCAGCTCCAAATCCGCGCCGCGCCCTACGCCTAGGGTCGTCGTCGCCCACTCGCCTACGCCGTCCATGGTCAGCACGGCTGCGTCCTGAAACGGCGAAGCGAAGAACGCGCTGGCTGCGTGGCTTCGGTGATGCTCGGAGAACAACAACTTGCCGGGATCGAAGCCCGCGTCGAGCTCCCGCAAGCGCGTCTGCAATTGCTGCTTCTGGAACAACTTGTCACGCAGCCACAGGGGGATCGCCGCGCGAAAGGACCGAAACCCGCGCGGGGCGAAGTGCAAGTAGGTCTCCAGCAGACGCTCGAATTTGATGAACGGCTTCTCGTAGAACACTACGTAGTCGACATCTGCCAAGCGAAGTCCCGCCCGCTCCAATGTCCACGCCAGTGCGTGCTCGGGGAATCCAGCGTCGTGTTTCTTCCGGCTGAAGCGCTCCTCTTGAGCGGCAGCGATCACCCGGCCATCCACGACCAGCGCGGCGGCACTGTCGTGATAAAACGCAGAGAGCCCGAGGATGTGCATGGGTCGTGCGTCAGAAGATCGTGTAGATGAACGGCCCCGCAGCGCTGGTCTCAGCCAAGAACGTCAGCACCGCGAGGAGTCCAAAGATGATCAGCATTGGCAAAAGCCAGAACTTCTTACGCTCCCGCAGGAATCCCCAAAAATCTTTGATGAACTCCAACATCGCTCAATAGGGCTTGTGTAGATCGCGGGCAGTGACCCGGGTCGTGCCGCGGGAGATCCAATAGCTCGGCTCGGCGCGCGCCAGCTTCCGACCGAGGACATCCCTGCCGACAAGGCGGCCAATGGCTGCCATTGGCGTCAGGACCAGGAAGAAGAGCACCGAGAGTGTGACCTGCTGGACCACAAAGCCGACTGCCCGACCGGCGTACCGAATCGCACGGTTGATGGGCCGGAGCACCCTGGGGCGCGCCACAACAGCGACAAGGACAAGGGAGCCGAGCAGGAGCAGGCCATCCCGCGGGGGTCGCCCGCGCAGGAGCGGCAACGCACCCAACGCCAGCAGTGCGAGTGCCAGCACGGCGCCAGACGCGCGATCCGACGGCGGGTTGCCAAGTGCTTGCACGACTCCCCAAGCGTCGCCTGGACGCCGTGCAACGTCAAACCCACCGCAATCGAAGCCGCGCGCCGTCCTTCGGCACTGCCCCGCCCTGTAGCTCTGCGGTCTACACTCTCAGCTGCGACCCAATGGCCCCCATCAATACCAAACGCCTGCAGCGCCTTGCCGTCGTGGCGTATCTAGCCGTGATAGTGGGCTTGATTGCGTACCTGGCGCGCCGAGTCTGGCAGCGCGCGGAGTACTCGGAGGTCACGCGCGCACTGGTATCGAGCTGCACGCGACACCCCTTGGCTCTCGACGACGCCAGCGTCTATCACCACATCAACACGCCCTGTGATCGGGCGGTCGAGCGCGAGTTCATCAAGGACGCCTCGGTTCAAACCTTGGAGTACCAAGTCGACGTCGCGATCAACTCCCTCGGATTCCGCAACGATGAATACCCGGTGGAGAAACCCCCGGGGCATACCCGCATCGTCCTACTCGGAGACTCCTTCGTATACGGGCACGGCGTTCGCCATCACGAAACCTTCTACAAGCGTCTGGAACGAAAGCTAAACGCTGACGGGGACGATCACTACGAAGTGTGGAACATCGCGGCGCCATCCTGGGGCACGCTCATCCATCGGCGAGTTGTCGAAGGTCCGTTGCGCGGTTTCTCACCCGACCTCGTGATCTTGTTTCTGGACAACTCCGACATGTACGACGACGAGGCGTACCGGCGACTGCGGGGCTCGGACGGCAGCTTCCCGGCAACGACGGATATGGCCGCCTATTGGGCGCTTCGGGATCGCATCGACAAAGCGGCCTGGGAAGATCCAAAGCAGGACGGGGGCGCGCAGGACGCCGCAGCCGCGCTGCCCTCGTACCAACAACTACGGGCGCACAGCATCGAGAACATCAAAGCCATCGCTTCGAACGTGCGAGCGTGGAACGTGCCCTTTCTCGTCGTTACGTATCCGTATCCCACGTTCACGAAAAGGTTCGAACGCGGCGTCTACGGGCCAACCTATGAGCAACTCGACCGCGCGGGCATCTCACGCCTGAGCCTTTTTGAGCATTTTCCATCCGAGACCCACTCGCGCTACTACTTCCTGGGCAACCGGCACTGGAACGCCGCCGGCAGCCAACGGGTCGCCGACGTCCTGTTCGAAGTCCTGCCTCAGCGCTACCCCAAGCTGTTTCCGCGGCTGCCCTGACCTCGCCGAACCAGGATCGGTTCGAGTCCCGAGTTGTCTCGAACCTCCACGCCTGCACTCGGCAAGACCGGCACGCAGATTGCTCTCGGAAACAACCCATGCGCTGTTTGGCACACATTGGCCTACTCTCGTTGACTCTCACTCTGGCCTGCGGCTCGAAAGTTGAAGGCGACCCGGCAAGCGGCGGCGCCGGCGGAAACGGAGGTTCTGGCGCAAGCGGTGCCTCCGCCGCGACGGGAGGATCTGGCGGAACTGCCAACTGCTTCGTGCCCGACGTGAGCTGTCCGGCCGAGCGCCCCTTCGTCGGGGGCGCTTGCGACACTGCCGACGTGTGCCAGTTCGAGGACCCCAACAAGGTCGACACCTGGACCTATCAGTGCCAAGCCGGCGCCTGGGTGGGGGAAGCCACCTGCGCGCCGCTTCTCGGCGGAGGCTGCCCCGTCGCTCCGCTAGTGGAAAAGTGCACCGACCCCTTCGACGGTCAAAAGAGCGGCGCTGGGCTGAAGATCGGTCCTGCAACGCCGGGAGCGTTCCGGGAGTTTCAGGACGGAGAAGAGGCCCACCTGACCTGGGGCGGGCAGGGCTCGCCCATGATCGGCTTTCGGCTCTTGGCCACAGGTGCCGACGACGTCAGCTGTGCCCGCGTCGACACGACGGCCACCGTCAACGGACTACCGGGCAGCCACGCCAGCGCCATCAAGCTGCACTGTGGGGAAAGCCTGACGGTGCTGACCATCGTGGACGCACCGTGCGACCCCGGCGTGCACTCCATTGAACTCAAAGTCGTTGTGCAGGGCGTCGGCACGGCGACCGCAAACCTGAAGCTCACAGACCCCGCCTGCATCGGCTGAGTCGTCGAGTTCAGCCCTCGAACGCCGAGTCCGTGATCTCAAGACCACGGTCGATGATCTCGAAGCCTTCTTTGAGCTGGGCTTCGGTGATCGTCAGCGGCGGATTGCACATGAAAGCGCTCCAGCGCACGAAGGTGAAGAGGCCTTCGTCTTTGAAGAATTTCGCCAGCTTGTCCATCGCGGGGTGACTGCCGTTGTACGGTGCGAGGAATTCACCCTGCTTGTTCTTCCGGGTCTCCATGATCCCGAAGAGCCCGATGCAGCGCCCTTCGCGCACGGATGGGTGTTTGGCCTGCAGCCGATCCATTTCGCTGCGCATGGTCCTTTCCAGGCGTGCCGCGTTTTCGACGAGCTTCTCTTCGATCATGACGTCCAGCACAGCGTCTGCCACTTCGAGACAGAACGGGTGCGAGTTGTAGGTCAACCCGCCCCAGTACACGTTCTTGCGGAAATGGTCGGCGATCTTGTCGCGCATGCCTACGGCGCCCAGCGGCACGTAGCTGCTGGTCAGCCCCTTGGCCATGGTCACCATGTCCGGAACGATGTCACCGTGTTCGAAGGCGAAAAGCTTGCCGGTGCGACCCATCCCCGCCATGACCTCGTCACACACGAGCAAGATCCCGTACTTGTCCAACAGCTGGCGCAACCCCTGCAGGTAGCCCTTCGGCGGTGGCAAGATGCCGTTCGTGCCAGTGACCGTTTCGATGAACATGGCAGCGATGTTTTGGGGACCTTCGTACTGAATGACCTCCTCCAAATACGTCAGGTTGTTCTTGGTGATCTCTTCGTCCGTTTCACCGAATGAGAAATTGTACGGCTTGGGATCCATCACGCGGATCACACCGGGCATGCCTGGCTCGTTGGCCCAGCGTCGTGGGTCACCGGTCAACTGCATCGTGGCGTTGGTGCCACCGTGATAGCTACGAAAGCGCGATAGGATTTTTTCGCGGCCCGTGAACAGCTTAGCCGCGCGGATGGCGCTCTCGTTCGCCTCGGCCCCACCCAAGGTGTAGTAAAATGTATTGATATCGCCGGGCGCCAGGTCCGCTAGCTTCTTCGAGTAGCGCGCACGCACTTCTGTGGCGGTCTGCGGATAGACGTAGATCAGCTTGTCCGCCGCCTGCTTCATGCGTTCGACGACTTTGGGGTGACTGTGCCCAATCAGCACGCTCATCAACTGGCTGTTGAAGTCCAAGATGCGCTTGCCTTCGGGCGTGTACATATACACTCCCTCCGCCCGAGCGATGGGCAACGGGTTCACGTTGTCGGTGGCAGACCACGTGTACATCGTGTGCTTTTTGCACAGGGCGATCATCTCGTCAGTATTCATGACGGACGGTCGTAGCAAAGCGCGCGGCCGGAGACCAGAGCCCGCCGTGCCTGCATGAATTGCACGCGGGGCCGTGGCGTGCGCAGTGATTTCGGTGCGGCGGCAAAAATCGGCCTTGCATGCGTGGATCGGCCTTTGCACCCTGCATCGAGGAAGATGATTCCGGGGCACACTCTGGCGGTGGCGCGTGGCATCCTGCTCAGTGCCGCGTTGCACGCGCCCTTCGTGGTTTGGGTCGGCGCCCGCATGCTGGCGATGACGGATCCGACCAACGTCAGCGTGTACGAGGTCGAGCTACTTCCGGAGCCGCCGCAGCCCGTCGACCCGCCAGCATCAAGGATGACCGCGGAGCCTCCAAGTCCGCCACCAGAAATCGCCCGCGCCGACGCGGTGCCCCTGCCCGGGGATTCGAGCAACGACTCACTCGACCCCTCCACCATCCCGGAAGCGCAGCGCGCGTCTGGCCCCCCTCGGCCCTCCGGCGCGCCCGCCGCAGCGCAAGCCGGTCGCGTGGTCACTGCGCCCGAGGCGCAGGGCACCGAATCCGATCCCCTCGATTTCACCGTGGTCCAGGGCAGCGCGTCGCGCTACGCAGGCGGCGTCACGGCCGCGACGGGCACCTCGGACAAGGCGGTGCGGGACCCAGCTGCGCGTGGTGGCAGCGCCGCGCCTCGGGCGCTCACTCGCTCGGGACCCGGCGGCGGCGGCAGGCTTGCTCCGTCGCGGCCAGCGGTGGCCGCGAAAGCGCCCTCAAAGCGCCGCTTCGCGCGCCCCGTGAGCGAATCCTGGAACTGCACATTCCCACCCGAAGCGGATGCAAATGACGTGCACTACGCCCGCGTATTGGTGGTCGTCACCGTGCGCGTAGACGGCTCGCCAAGTAGCGCAGCCGTGCTCTCGGATCCGGGCTTTGGCTTTGCCGCCGCCGCCCGCCGCTGCGCTTTGGGTCAGCGCTTTGCGGTCGCTTGGGACGACGCCGGGCGCCCCACCGCGGGTCGCACTCCGCCCTTCACGGTCACCTTCACACGCTGAGGCACATCATGTTCGAACGAGGTTTGGCGGAATTTGCTCTCTACGGCAATCGCACCGTCTTGTTAGTGCTCGTGCTCGCGAGCGTCATCAACGTGGGGCTCTTCATCGAGCGTCGGCGCTTCTTCCACCGTCACTTGCTACGCGACGCCCAGGGCTTGGGCGAGCGGATCCTGCGCGCAGGCAATCTCGCCGAAGTCCAAAGCGAGCTCTCCGCCGCACCGAGCCTTGAGACACAGCTCGTGGTCGCCGGTCTCGATGGCGCCGACACCACGCCGGAATTCGAAAAGCGCGTCGAAGGCCGCACGGCGCTAGCGCGCGTACAGTGGGAACGCTTCACCGGTGTCTTCGCCTGGACCAGCAGCAATGGCCCACTGGCTGGACTGCTCGGCACTGTGCTCGGATTGATGAAGGCATTCTCGGACCTAGCCGTCGCGGCGATCCCCGAGCCGCGCGTGGCCCTGGCCGGGATTTCCGATGCGCTACTCACGACGGTGCTCGGCATCGTTGTCGCGATCCCGGCGACGGCCTTCTACAACTATTGCAGGTTGCGTGGTCGCAAGGCCTCAGCGGGCGTCAACGCGCTGACCGCGCTGATCGCTTCGCGCAACCTATTTCCGGCCGACTCTCGCGGCAACGCAGAGCCGTAACACCGGCTCGAAACTCGGATCGACGATTCGCGTCGCGGAAAACCGGCTGCCACTCGCTGTCCACGAGTCCACATCCGAAACGGAGAATAGACTAGACTGGGATCCGGTGGAGCAGTGACGATCGCCAAGTGTCCGCGCTCGATGCGCGTCGGAAGCCTCGCTTCCTTATGCTTGGCGATGCTGCAGTGGGCACCGACCGCTCGTGGCGCAGAACCCGCAGAGGAAGAGAGCGCCGAAGACATCGCGGCGGACCAAGCGCTGTCCCACGACAGTTGGTACATCCGCGCAGACGCGGGCCTGGCCTATGTGCGCGCAGATACCGCGTATCACCCCGTGAGTGACGACAGCCAGAAGCGGCGCTTGATCGCGGACGGCATGGGCGTGAGTCTGCGCCTGGGCGTTGGAATTCGCCCGGCCGTGGACGTGACCCTGGGCGTTCTAGGCGGCATCACCCATGTGCCCCTGACGCGACTCGACGGTCAGTTCAGTGGAGAGGGCGAAGGGCTGTACTACGCCATGGCTTACGTCGACCACCGCCTGCCCGCCAAGATCCTGCGCATCGGAGGCGGGGCAGGTCTCGGTCAGATCTACACCTTCGGCCCCGAAGAAGAGGACTTCAGCGGCCTCGGTCCGGTGGGCGGCCTGTGGCTGGCCCTCGATGTGCCAAGTAGCCAGCGCGTTGCCGTTGGCATTGTCGCGGAACTGACGGGCTCGGCACTGCGCAACACGCACTCGGCGTTCGGGGAGGAGCACGACTTCAACACCTTTATGTTGGTCGCGGGCCTCAGCTTCACCATGCGGGTTTCAGAGCCTTCTTTACCGAAATCCATGCCGACCTTTGCCGGCGGCCCCGCGGCTACCGGTAGAGTTTTCGAGACGGACTAGTCAGCTCATCCAGTTGTTGTCTGGAGACACATCCCACTTGCTGGTGATCTTGCGGGGCCGCGTCCAGAATCGGAAGCCATCCATACCCGTGATGTTGCCGTGGCCGAACTTGGAGTAGTTCCAACCGCCGAATCCGAAGGGCTCGCGGGGCACGGGCACGCCGATGTTTACGCCAACCATGCCAGCGTCCACCCGGGACGTCACATACTCCGCCACTGCGCCGCTCGTCGTGTACACGCTCGAAGCGTTGCCATAGGGATTCGCGTTCTCCAGGGCGATCGCTTCGTCTACGTTAGCCACGTGCACGATCGAAAGCACCGGTCCAAAGATCTCGTCGGTGGCAGCCTGCATGCGGGGCTTCACGTTGTCGATCACCGTGGGCGCAACCCACTGACCGCCTCCGTCGCCCTTCTTGCCACGGCCGTCGACCAGGATCTTGGCGCCCTGCTTCTCAGCGTCGTCGATGATGCCGTTGATGCGCGTCGCGCTCTTTTCGTTGATGATCGGGCCGATGTCCTTGCCGACGACCAGCGCAGCGGCCTTCTCTTTGATGGTGTCGATGATGTGGTCGACGTCTCCCACGGCGACTAGCACCGCGGCGGCCATGCAACGCTGGCCTGCGCATCCCGTAAAGCTGGCAACCACGTTGTCCGCAGTGATCTTCGGATCTGCGTCGGGCACCACGATCAGGTGGTTTTTGGCACCACCTAGACACAACATGCTCTTGCCAGTCTGTGCACCACGGCCGTACAGCATCTTCGCGATCGGAGTGGAGCCGACGAAAGCAATCGCGCGAATGTCGTCGTGATCCGCGAGTGCGTTGACGGCATCCGGCCCGCCGTTGACGACGGAAAACACGCCCTTGGGCAGACCGGCTTCTTCGAGCAGTGCTGCCAACTTCGCAGCGCCGTAGGGCACTTGCTCACTGGGTTTGAGAATGAAGGCGTTCCCGCCGACGAGCGCCTGGGGAATCATCCATAGCGGCACCATGATCGGGAAATTGAAGGGAGTGACCCCCGCCACAACGCCCAGTGCCTCGTGTTTCTGGGAGCAGGTCACTCCGCGACTGACTTCAAGCTGATCTCCAGCACCGATGTTGGGAATGGAAGCGCCGAATTCGACGCATTCGATGCCCTTGAGCACCTCCGCCCGGGCCTCGTCGATGACCTTGCCGTTTTCGTGGCTGACGAGCCAAGACAGTTCTTCCAAGTCGCGCTCCATCAGCTCCTTGAGCTTGAACATCACCTGCGCCCGCACTTTGATAGGGGTGTGGCGCCAAGTGGAAGCGGCCTTCTTCGCAGCTTCTACTGCGACGTTCACGTCGTCCGCCCCGCTCACAACCACATTGCCCATCACTTTGCCGTGGCGCGGATTGGTGATCTCGAGCGTCTTGCCCGACTTGGCCGCTACCCACTCTCCCCCGATCCAGTTCTTGACGGGCGCGTACTCGACGAAGTCGTAATTCGTGGCTTTGAAGGCCGGGAAAACTTGGCTGCTCATGACTACTCCTAAAGGTGAGACCACAGTCGGCAATGCGTTCCCCGCTGCCCGGGCAACGCCGGGCGGGGTCGCGAGCCAGGCAGAGCGCATCCAGCTGGAAGCGACCCCGGGGCGCCGAGCAGGGGAGTTTGCCCTCTCCGCTCGGAAGGTCAAGGGTGCAGCTGGTTTGTGCCCGTCAGAGCCGCATGCCGGCGAAGGCGAACAAGCCGAAGTGGTCGAAATTCGAGCCGTCGTCGTCTAGAGGCACGACAAATCGGGCGTCACCGCCAACGAACAGGGACCCACCGACCGACGCTAGAACAGTCAGCCCTGGAGCGATGTACGCCCGGCTCTCCGTGTCGCATGTGTCGTTCAGGCATCCACGCGCAGTGCCGAGACCGAAGCCGCCATACGGACGCAAGACCACCGGCCCGGCGGCAAAGTCGTAGCCGGCTTCGCCACCGAAATAGTAGATGTTCACCGAAGCCTCTTGGGTCTGACCCAGGAATGTCGCCGAACGACTTTCCCCCAAGTGATACACGAACGTGCCGCCGAGATAGAGCCGTTCGGCATTCATGCCCAACCGCCCGCCGAAGCCGACGTTGACGCCATCCTCGAATCCGTTGCCGGCAAGCAGGGCCGCCGACCAACCGTCGAAGTAGCGCGCGTCCGCGGGGCTGGCCTGAGGGGTGGTCGCGCTGTCCGCAGTTGGCGTCGTGCTGTCGGTCGCCTCCTGCGCTGACGCCGCAGGCGCCGCCACCCACACTGAAAGACCAAGCGCCCAACCTGTAGCTAGTTTGCTGTGTTTCATTTGTATTCGAACTCCGATAGCGCGCGGAGCCAACTCTCCGCGCAGTCGTCCACACAGCAATGGGTGTTCCAACCCGAAACGTCGGCAGTTCTTTGGGATCGGAGGCGCCGCTGGCAGGCTATTCCCTGCCAACGCGATGGGTGTATGCCGACAAGCTCGCGCCGCAGACTTCACCGACCGGCACTGACAAGAAGCGAGGCGGGCCGTTGGGCTCAGTGCGATTTTGCGCCGTGGCGCAGGGCCGCCAGGCCACGTTCGGCTTCGGTGCCCGGTACGATGTTGTCGAGCACCGTCGCGATGAGTGCGCCCACGGCCATGCTGGTGCCGCCAAGGGTATTGATCACGTCCGCGAGCCATTGGGGCCCGAACTTCAGCGGGTGTTGGGCGAAGTACTCGGGCATGGACAGGCCCATGAAAAACGAAAAGCCGATGATAAACAGGTTCCGCGCGCTGTTCAGATCCACATACTGCAGGTTCGACAGGCCCACAGACGCGATCACGCCAAAGAGGGTGCAATACATGCCACCCACGATGGGCTCGGGGATGGTGGTGAACAGCGCACCAAACTTGGCAACGCCGCCAAAGACGATCATCAGCAGCGCGCCCATCTGCACGACGCGTCGGCTGCCCACGCGGGTGAGTCCGATGGCGCCGATGTTCTCGCTGTAGCTGGTGGTGCCGTTGCCGGAGCCGAAGATCCCCGCCACCAAACAGCCAAGGCCTTCGGTGCCGATCCCGCGATTCACCGTGGTTTGGGTGGGCGGAGGCGCGCCGCTCAAGCGCGCAGCGGCGAAGTAGTCGCCAATGGACTCAATCATGCTGGCCATGTACCCGGCGATCATTCCGACGATCGCTGCTGCGCCAAACACCGGCATCCCCCACTGGAACGGGTAGGGCACGCGCACCCACGGCGCGGCGTAGACCTTGTCCAAGCTGCAAAACGCCGGATGGCCGGGCGGGAACACACCCGTTGCCGTGAGCACGGCCGCAGTTGCCCACGCGCCGCCCATCCCCAGCAGCACGGGGTACAAGGCAAACGCGCGGCCCTTATGCCGCAAGATCTGGGAAAACAGAATGATCAGACCGATGGTGAGACCACCGATGCCCCAGTGTTTGCCGGCAACGGGAGCACCGAATTTGAAAAGCGAGAGGCCAATCAAGGCAATGGTGGGAGCGATGGTGATCGGTCCAATGAACCGCAACAACCTGCCGATGATGCCGAAATAGCCGATCGCCATTTCGAAAACGGCGCCCGCGATGATGGCGCCTTGCACGTGGGTCATGCGTACCTGCCAACCTGCGCTGGCCAGGCTGGCCATGCCGCAGATCGCAATGGTAGGCGCCAGAAACGAAAACGTGCCGCCTTGCACGATGGGTAGCCGATTGCCGATGGTGGTCTGCAGCAGCGTGGTGATGCCGCTGACGAAGAACATCGTGCCGATCAGCCAGCCAATGGCCACGGGATCCCCGTCCATGCCCAGCGGCTTGCTCAAGATGAGCGGGATCGCCACCGTGGACCCGAACATGGTCAGGTAGTGCTGCAGCCCCAGCGCCAGCGACTGCCCCAAGGGGGGAACGTCGTCGATGCCGTAGAGCAGGTCGTGCGTCGGCTTTTCCAAGACGCTCTTACGGTCGCACGATCTCGTCGTAGGCGTCGGGGCGGCGATCTCGGTAGAACTGCCAGGTCTGACGCACCTCATCGATCAGGCTGAGATCCACTTCCGTGATCAGCAGCTCGTCGTTGTCCTCGCTCGCCTCCGCAATGATCTCCCCACGCGGGTTCACGAAATAACTGGTGCCGTAGAACTTGCCAATATTCCAGGGGCCCTCGGTGCCCACGCGATTGCTTGCCGCCACGTAGTAGCCGTTGGCCACCGCATGCGCGGGCTGCTCGATCTTCCACAAATACTGCGACAGGCCGGCGACGGTCGCGCTGGGGTTGAAGACGATCTCAGCGCCATTGAGCCCCAGGCAGCGAGCGCCTTCGGGGAAGTGGCGATCGTAGCAGATGTACACGCCGACCTTCGCATAACGGGTTTGGAACACCGGGTAGCCGCCGTTGCCGGGTTTGAAGAAGTACTTCTCCCAGAAGCCCGCCACCTGGGGGATGTGCTGCTTGCGGTACTTGCCCAAGTACGTTCCGTCCGCGTCGATCACGGCCGCGGAGTTGTAGAACACGCCGCGGATCTCTTCTTCGTACAGCGGCACAATCATGACCATGTTGTACTTCTTGGCGTAGGTCTGCATCAGCTCGGTCGTAGGACCGGGGATCTTTTCCGCCGCGCCGTACCAGCGCTTGTCTTGGCTGGGGCAGAAGTAGGGCCCGTTGAAGATCTCTTGCAGCCCTAGGATCTGCACGCCCTTCTTGCCGGCCTCTTCGATGTAGGCGATGTGTTTGTCGAGCATCGCTTTCTGGATCTTCTCGACCGGGACACTCTCGTCATTAATGGGGTTGCCGCACTGGATCAGTGCGCAGCGAACAATCTGGCTCATGCTTTTCCTCCTCTAGACCCGAGTTGTGGGCCGAGCACACGGACGGCGGAGGATATGAGCCCTTGCAGTCGAGCGAAAGTCAAAAGCCATTCTTCGGGCGAAAACCAGCGCGGCGAGTCACCCACTAGCGCCGCCGGCGGGGGGCCTGCCTAGGGAAAGAAGACGACGAACGCGTCGGTCTGACTGGGCGGCGTTGGAAGTGGCCCATTGCCGAAGTCAATATTGTAGGTGCTCGCATACTGGCCCCCCACGTAGAGCGATTGGCCGACGTAGGCCGCAGAGAGCCCGCGTTCTGTGCTTGTCCCGCCTTCGATCCAGCTCGATTGCTCCACGCCGGTCTTGCTGAAGCGCGCCAAGAAAAAGTCCTCTCCACCCACCCATGTTAGCGGACCACCACCAAAATTGTGGGCGCTGCGAATCGACCCGGTGATCGCGAACTCACCATTCGAGCTGACATCGAAACCACCCAGGTCTTCATCGGTGGTCGCACCAAAGTTCATCGCGTCCAGCGTGCTCAGGTCGCTCACGGCAAAGCGAGCCACAAACACGTCTCGCCCCCCCTTGCTCGTGATGATGTGGCTGCCGCTGAAGCTCAACTGCCCTTCAAATTCGCCCGCCAACCAAAGCTCGCCCCCGGAAATCACCGCTCGGACCGGCGAGTCCTTGCCGGCGCCACCGATCACGCGGCTGTCGACGACCTTGCCAGTCGCGTCCATCTTCACGATGAAGATGTCATCCCCACCGCCCGACTTCGAAAGCCACACGGGACTGCTGCCGGTGCCAATCTTGACCTTGGCCGAGAACACGCCCGCCGCGTAGGTGTGGGTGGCGTCGGAGGCGAAAGTGACGACATTGCCGAAGTTGAAAAGAGAGCCAATCGGTGCCGAATCGTCCTTGATGTGATTGGCCCAGACGAGGCTTCCGGTGACGCCGGAGTATTTGGCGATGAACCCGTTGACGTAGGGGCTGGTGAACTGGGTCAAATCCAGGTCCATCGTCCCGCTGAAGGTGCCACTCACCCAAAGATCGCCTTGGGCATCTGGGTGCACGGCAAAGGCGTTCACTTGATTGCCAGCCGTTGAAGCCGCGCAGACCGACCACTCGTCAGCGCCGGTGCTGCCGTTCAGTTTGGCCAAGATGGCCACCCATTTGCCGACGTTGTTAGCGCAACTGGGCTTCGCACCGGGCAGCGCCGCAGCTTGCTGGTTGCTCGCCCACAGCCACACATCGCCCTTCACGTCGACAGCGACGTCCTCGCGGTCAAACGGGGGTGAAATCGGGACGGAACGCGACCAGCCGTGAGCCCCTGCCGCGGTGTGCTTGGCAACGTACATCGCAGTGCCGGAGGAGAGCAGCGCTCCGCCCCCCAGATCCATGCCGGGCGGCCCCTTCTGGAATCTGCCAGCCATGATGACGTCAGCGCCAGCCGCGCGGACATTCACCGTCTCCGAGATCGAGCCGCTGATGACGCGCGTCCAGAGCGTCGGCCCCGCGTTCACGCACTTTTTCGCGACGCAGTTCTGACTCGTGCAATCTCCGTTCTTCTCGCAGCCCTTGCCCGTCGCACACGGTTTGCACTCGGTGCCACCGCAGTCCACGTCGGTCTCGTTGGTGTCTTTGCTGCCGTTAGAGCAGCCCGGCGCGTTGCAGCTCCCACCCACGCAAGAGCCCGTGGTGCAGTCGTTTTTCGTCCAACAGCCCTTGGTCGGCGGGCACTTGGGACAGCTGCCTCCACAATCGACGTCGGACTCGACGCCGTTTTGCAGGCCGTCGCCGCAGCTCGGCGCCTGGCAGATCAGGCCCTGGCACACGTTGCTAGCGCAATCCAGAGGTTTGCTGCAGGGGTCGCCGTCACACTTGCCGCAACCACCGCCGCAGTCGATTCCGGTCTCTCCCTGATCCTGTTTGCCGTTGACGCAACTGGGGATGGCCACGCCGCCGTCGCTTTGACCCGGCAGGACGCAACTGCCGACGGTGTCACACAGTAGGCCCGGCGCGCAGTCGCGGTCGCCTTTGCACTCGACGAGACAGGACCCCGCGATGCAGACCAGCGGCGCGTCGCAATCGGAGTTGTAGGTGCAGCTGGTGCCAACGCTTGCGTCTGGAGACGGACCGCCCGGCGGCACGAGTTGGCCATCGGTCAAGTCCTTTTCGTCGGCGCAAGCTCCCGTCACGCAGGTCTGTTCGGGCAGGCAATCCCGATCGGACTTGCACTGCAGGCGGCAGCGCAGATCCTTGGCGCAGAACAGGTTTTCGGCCGGGCAGTCCGTGTTGTAGAAGCACTTGTCCGGGCTGTGCAGACACACGTTGTACGGGCGGGGCTCTGCGGGCACGCAGACTTGGGCCGCCGGGCAGTCTCGGCTGTCGTTGCAGCGGGTGTGGCAGCTCTTGAACGCACACACGAGGGGCGAAGCGCAGTCCGAGTCGAGCAAGCAGCCCTCAGCGAGTTTCGCCAGCTTGGCGCGCTCGGCCGCACTGTCGCTGCCGCAAGATACGAACACCAGAGTTACCAAAACAGCGGCAAGCGGCGCCGTCGCACGCGCGAGGCGCAAAGCAAACGATATCCCCATAGTTCGCGCAGTTTAGATCATCGAACGCGATCACGCACTCCAGCGGCGCTTGTGCACTGACAGCACGCATTTCGCGCATCGACAGCACGCAGCGCCGCTAGGACGCGATTCCGCAGAGCCGCATCACGCTGAGCGCAATCACCTTGGTGGCCTGCACCAAGTCGTCAATGGCGCAGTACTCGTCGACCTGGTGCGCCAAATCCAAGATCCCCGGACCGTAGGCCACGCAATGCGGCACGCCGGCCACCCGGGCCACGTGTTTGTGATCGTAAGTGCCCGGGCTAGCCACGAGGGTAGGCGCTCGACCCAGTAGCGCGCGGATATCCGTAGAGAGCGACCCCACCAGGGGGGAGTCTTCGGGAGCCATCACGGGGTGCACGATCATCATGTCTTCCAAACGGTAGCGACGGCGTGGCTCCTCGGCGGACAGTTGTTCGAGCAGCGCGTTGATCTCGGCCTTGACCGCATCGAAGCTCTCTTCGTGCAAAAAACGTCGATCGAAGATGGCACTCGCGGCCTCGGCCACGCAGGCGGACTGGGGAAACTGTCCGGCTTGGCCGCCGATGATCGAGTTCACGTTGATGCTGGCGTGTCGCGCAGCGTCCGGCACGACGGGCATGGCGGTCTCGCGGGCGAACAGACTTGGGGCGAGCTCGGTGCGCACACGCTCCAGCAACGTAGCCAGATGTGCGATGGCGCTCTCGCCAAGGAACGGCATGCTGCCATGGGCCACTTTGCCCTGTGCATGCACCTCAAACCAGTACACGCCGCGGTGCCCCACGCAGACCCGATCGACATTGAGGGGCTCGGGAATGATCACATAGTCCGTGCGCTCCGCGCCCAGGTAGCCCTGCTTGCAGAGCCACTCCATGCCGGCGAAACCGCCGCTCTCTTCATCGACGCTGCCGCTGATCTCGACGCTTCCCTGCAGGCGCACTCCAGCCCGCAAGAGGGCCTGCACCGCAACCACGGCTGCAGCGATACCCGCCTTCATGTCCGCCGTGCCGCGGCCGAAAATCTTGCGGTCTTGAACCACGCCCGCAAAAGGATCCACGCTCCAACCAGTTCCCGCGGGCACCACGTCGATATGCCCATTGAGGTGCAGGCAGGGCCGGGGCGACTGTCCTTCCAGCCGGCCGAGCACGTTTACCCGCGGGTGTTTTGCGTTGTGGTCGGGATGGTCT
>CBDUPW010000150.1:0-16621 GCA_965369205.1 uncultured Polyangiaceae bacterium
GCTGCTCGTCGTCGTCGTCGTCCGCGCCGGGATCTGAATCGCGATCTGCGTCGTCGTCGTCGTCGTCGTCGTCGTCCCACTCTTCGCCGCGGTCGAGGCGCTCGTCGCTGCGAGTCAAATCCCGGAACACGGCGTCCAAGCTCTGCGCCTCCCTGCGCAGCTCAAGCAAGATCCAACCCTTGTTGACCATCAGCCCGTAGAGCTCGCGGCGCAGATCAGCGTCCTTGTCGCTGGAAATTTCGAATTTGTGTGCCGTTTCGTCCGTCGGCAACTCGCGAATGCTGCGTCCGCCTTCGATGGCACGCAGCGCCTCTTCTGCTTCTGCAACCGATGGCGCGCCCCCGTTCTTGAGGGTCTTCTTCTCGTCGATCGTGACGATGTAGCGCACGGCGCCCGTGCGGGCGCGGATGTCGTCCAGCTGGCCGTCGGCCACGATGCGTCCCTTGCTCACGATGATCGCGCGCGCGCAGGCTTCTTCGACTTCGGCAAGGTTGTGGGTCGACAACAGGATGGTGCGATCTTTGCCGATCTCCTTGATGTAGCGGATGACCTCCGCCTTCTCGTTCGGATCCAGATCGCTCGTGGGTTCGTCCAAGATCAGGATCGGCGGGTCGTGAATCAGTGCCTGCCCAAGACCAACGCGCTGGCGAAAGCCGTGGGACAGCGTGCCGATGTCTTTACCTAGAGACTGCGCCAGTCCACAGACTTCTACGACCTTCTTGAGGCGCTTCTTGAAGGTGGAATCGTCCAGGCCGCGTACCGTCGCTGTGAAGCGCAGGTACTCGTAGACGTTCATGTCCATGTACAGCGGCGCACGCTGCGGCAAGTAGCCAATCGACTCGCGCACAGCCAAGGGCTGTTCGAATACGTCGAAACCTTTGACGTTGGCCGTGCCCGCCGAAGGCGAGATGAAGCAGGTCAGGATCCGCATCGTGGTCGACTTGCCGGCGCCGTTCGGCCCCAGAAACCCCACGACCTCTCCCTTTTTGACCTCGAAGCTGACCTTGTCTAGCGCGCGCACCGTCCCGAAGCGTTTGCTCAGGCCGCTGGCGGCAATCATCACATCGGTTCCCATCGAAACTCCTCAAGACCGAAGAGGCAGTCTTCGGCATGCACCTTTCAAGCAGTCAAAAAAGCGCGGACCCGGAAGTCCGCGGCGCTCGGGCGGCGGCATCCTAACGGCGCCGTACCTCAAGTCAACAGAACGTCGCACCCAGGTCCGACGCCCCGAAAACAGGCTGTTTGCCCAGATATTCCCGGGCAGTTTGAGCTAGCCGTTCTGCGCCGGCGCACCCCCCTGTGGATCTGAAGGGCGGCCAGTCCGGGCCCTGCTGTAAGTACTCAAAACAATTGTGCTTTGTGTCGTGCTCGGTGATGGCTCTAGCCTTCGGCGCGTCCGGTTCGGTGTCTTTGCGTGCCGAATTTCCTGTCGGACCGAGCTTCGATCCTGGCTCGACGAAAGCCAATTCTCGCTTCTGCGCTGGCAGGGCTTGGCACTGGCTGCGGTCGGTTTCGCGCTCCAGATCCTTAGGAACTGCAGGTCGACATCTGAACGATGCCACCATTCTGTGAGCCGGAATCGCCCCCGCGCCCGCGTCGCCGTCGGAACGGTAACCGGTTTCGTCAATGCCGCACGCCGATCACATAGGGCCTGCCGTTACGCGCCGAGAGATGAAGCTCCATGGCGCGGGGTAGGAGCTTGCCGTCGCGCTCGCCCAAAACGCGCACAATGGTGTAGTCGCGCTCGCGCACGGTCGTCGGTAGCGCAACGTCAATGTCACCCAGGCTGCTAGACATGCGTACCGTCTGCATCAACGGCTCGCCCTTTTCGGTCAAGAAGCTTACGCGGTACGCCGACCCAGTGCGGCCACCCATGTTGTTGCCCAATGCCGAATCCGACAAGGAAAGCAGTTCCGGAGTCAGGCCTGCGAGCTCGCATGGCGTCACTTCTTTCATGAGCCTCGCCACGAGCTGATCCCGCCGAGCGGCAATGGCGCTGCGCAAATGTCCCACGAGGGCGGGATCCGGTAGGTACGCTTCGTCGATGGCGCGGGCGATGAAGGCGTTGCTGATGCGCAAGAGTCGTTTTGCGAACCAATAGCCGTCGCCAGGCAGTAGATGGTCGCTGGGGTCGTAGGGGAGCGATAGCGCGTGGGCGTCTTCCACTCTCGGACGGAAGACGGCTAGCGAAGTTTGCTCGGCGTGCTCATCAGGCCGGTGCAGTCCGAGGGTGATCAAGTTCCAGCCCACGCTGCCTTGGACCGTTCCTGCAGCGCTGACCACCGGATCTTGCTTTGCCAGGGCGGCTGCGCCGAGGGAAGCCGACAGCCCAACGACGAAATGTTGTACGTGGCCGCGGCCAGGCACGCCCATGTATACGTCCGCCAGGCGCTTCGGACCGAAGTCGAGGATCTCCAGCCAACCTGCGACCAAACCCAGAACACGCAGCGTTCGCCGCTGGGTTGGTTTGACGCGGTCGTTGGGGTCGTCCCGCCTTCGGGTGGAGGGATCCGTCGGTCCCAGATAGATGCCGAGGGGCCAGCGGCGGATCTGCCATACGGTGCCGCTCTCCAACTGCGCCGGCACGGCGCCGGAGATCCGACTCGGGTCGGCGCGCTGTACCCAGGTCGGTTCGGTGCGGTAGCCGAGCGCGCGGACGAGTCGCGTGGCGATCGCGGCGGCTGCACTGGCTGTATGTGGACGGCCGGGCGGATCCGCGCTGATCGCGTAGTGGACTCCTCGTGCGTCCCGTACCTCGACCGCACCGCCTTTTGGGGTACCAACGACGGTCCACGGCGGTTCGGGGGGGCCTTCGTGTTCGTACGCGCGCGCAAAGCTGGCGGCGTCGGTCGCGGGCGGGGAGTACCAGCTGGACGGCGGCACGTTGTCCAGCGCGTTGATATCCTGCGCTTCGCGCACGCGCCGTGCTTCGAGGGCGAACACCAACGGGCGTCGCACGTAGACTTCAGTGCTGTACACCGGCCCGATCACAGAGCTTCGCTCGGGCAGGGGGATCGGCGCGTCGTCGCCGACGCGAGTCACCGGCGGGGCGTCGACAAAACGCGCAGGGCGCGCCGTGCAGCTCACGCACAGCGCTATGGCCAGCCAAGGGGTTGCTGTTCGTCGAGACATCAGTTGCGGTGCTGCCGGTCCCCGAATCCTGAGGACACGCCGAAGCCAAAGGAAAACAGAAACCCGTCCGGGCTGAAAGTTGCGCGCACGGAGCCGAGTTGGGACGAGCGACTGAAGACGTCGAATCCGAATCCGGCTGCCGGGCGCACGTTGTCTAGCTTGAGGGCATCCAGCTCCGGCGCAACGGTCGCTGCGTCCACGAAAAGACGCGCTGCGAGGTAGCGCGCGATCGCCCAGCGATAGTCGACGGACGCCACCATGGAGACGCGGTCTCGGCGATTGTCGTAGCCGCGGAAATCCGGCTGGCGCACCAGCTCGTTGAAGGGAACGCTGCTGCCCAGGTCGCTCAGGCCATCCAGGGCAATGCGCGGTGACAGGATGTTCGACGATTCCAAGAGCGGCAGGAAGAGCCCCGCGCGTCCTCCGGTTCGCATGAATCGAGTGTCGGTGTTCAGCACGCCGCTGGCCTGTCCCAGATAGCCTTCGAGTAACACACCGGAAGCGGGCGTGCCGCGGGCGGCGCGGGTGTCCACGCGCAATGCAATCTCGCTGTACACGATGTGCGTCACGGCGCCGGAGCCCGGGACGGAGCCGGCGACGAAGACTTCCGAGAGGGTGTCGCCATCGTCGGGCGGATCGAGCACGTGGCGGCGCGCGATGCTGCTGGAGGCCAGCAGCTCCACGTCGGACAAGATGCGTGTGCCCGCGGACGCGATGAAGCGACCGCGGCGTTCCCGGTAGGTGGCCGCGCGCGATGGCGCGCTTGCGAGGAACTGGTTGCGCGCGTCGGATTCTGGGTCCTGCCCCACGCCCAAGAAGCCGAGGGAGGAGCGCTCGTCGTGGAACGCTTCCAGAGAAAGCGAGAAGGGCAGGGGCTTCGGAAAGCTCAAACGAAGTTTGGACTCTGCCACCAGATCGTGCGCGCCGCCGACGCCTGCCCGCACAGTCGCGCCCAGGTTGTCTGCGCGGGCGATGGCACGAGCGCCCACATTGAAGCCACTCCCGGTCTCGGCAAACAGGGTGGGGAATGCGTGGATCTCGCCCTTGGGCGGATGGAGCAGCTCATGGACGCGGGGCACGACCTGCTCTTCTTCGATCAGGCTCGCGGCGGAGCCCGTGGCCAGAAACACGAGTTCCACCGCTGCTCGCGGCAACAGCAGCACGCCCGTCGCGACCGTGCGCGCAGCGTCCCCCGGCTGCCGATCGGCCCGTTCAACCCCGGTCACTTGCTTGGGATCGCGCTCGACGCGCTCGGCGCGCGCAACCGTGGCGACCGTGGTGACGCCCAAGGCACTGAGAAGCACCCTGAGTAGTGGACGCAGCATCAAAACCAAACCACACGGCACAATAGCAAAAGGCCCGGACTCTGGTGAGTGCCGGGCCTTTGCACTAGCGCGGACCGATTACCAATCGCCGCCGCCGCCTCCTCCTCCGCGACGACCACCGCCGCCGCCGCGACCGCCGCCACGGGGACCGCCGCGGCCACCGCCGCCGCCGCCACCGCCGCCGTAGCCTCCACCGCCCCCGCCGCCGTAACCGCCGCCACCACCACCGCGGGGACCACCGCGACCACCGCCACCTTCACGAGGGCGGCGTTCCTCGGCTTCGTTGACTCGGAGCGGACGCCCTTCGAGGTCGGCCCCGTTCATGGCCTCCATCGCCTTGCGCGCGTCATCGGGAGTTGCCATCTCTACGAAGGCAAAGCCGCGCGACCGTCCGGTCTCGCGGTCCAAAATCAGCTTTACCTCTGCGACTTCACCGAATTCGGAGAAGGCGTTCTTTAACGTATCTTCAGTTGTATGGAATGCCAGGTTCCCGACGTATAGCTTGGTGCTCATCTACTTGACTCATTCTTTTGCTTTTCGGCTCTCTGCACCCGACAGCCAGGTTTTTGGGACCTTTCACTCAGATGAGCCGCGGCTCCGAACGAAGGGTTCTAGCCTGAATGCTAGACTGGTCGCTCGTCGCCGGTGATGCCCCCTCAACGAAGAGGTGGGGGATACACGATCCAGGTCCAGAAACGTTCGCCCGACCCGGATTTTCGCCCAGCCGCGCCCGGGCGCAAGGCGAACTGTACAAAGCCTCCAAAATTCGGGTTTTCTTGGGTCCGGGATCGGCGCTTTTTGCGCTTTCAGACCCGCCGAAGGCCGCTAGCCGACCCGGTAGCCCGTCACCAGGGCCTGCGCCAGTAGACCCCAGCCGTCTACGGCGACGAACAAGAGCAGCTTGAACGGCAAGCTCACTTGGGTCGGGTTCATCATCTGCATGCCCAAGGCAAGCAACACATTGGAGACGACGAGATCAATGATCAGGAACGGTAGGTAGATCGCAAAGCCCAACGCGAAGGCTTCGATCAACTCGCTGATGACGAAGGCGGGAATCAAGATGACGAGGTCATCGCGGCCAACCGCGCTACGCTCGGCTTCGGGACGCGCCAGCTTCGCAATCTCGAAGAAGCGGTGCTTTTCGCGCTCCGAAGCGTTGGCTTTCAGAAAGTTCCTGAGAGGCTCACGAGTCGCGTCTACCAGGCCGCTCACGAGCGCGCTCGTATCGGCGTCTTTGCCGTTGAGCAGCGGGCCCGCCCGGTCTGCAATACGCGAGCCGACGGGGGCCATAGCGAGCAGCGTGAGCGATGCGCTCAAAGCCATGATCACGGTATTGGATGGTACGTTCTGCGCGCCGATGGCTCCGCGTACGATTTGCAGCACGGTTGATATCTTCACGAATGCCGTGAGCGTCATGAAAGCGAAGGGCAATAGGGTGATCAGCGCGAGGGCGACGACCAGCGCAACCGGGCGTGTCAGCAGGTCGTCGGCAGCTTTTGCCGGCTGCGCCGATGCGATTGCGGGAACGAGCATCGCCGACATCCATGCGGCACCGGCGCAGACGTAGCGCCAGCGCGACCGCATTCGATGGAATCTATCCGCGCTCCCCATGCGGCGCGCAGCCTATGCGCCTCGTGCTGCTAGGGGAAGGATGACGGAAAAAAGCCAGGGATTTCCCGATGCTATGCCCTGACTGGGAAGTGCCTCTCCATGGCGTGCGTATACGCGGCGTGGCACACGTCCGCGCCCTTGCGGCTCTCGACTTGATCTTCGGAACCCTGCTGTTGCTGGCTGGCGTTGCGTTCTTCGTCTTGTACGGGCTCGTTGGCCACTTCGCGGGCATTCCTTGGCTCGAGCACATCCTGCTCGGCGTCGGGGGCGTAGCGGGCGGGATCCTGTCGATTCTCGGCACGCTGCTCGGACTTTCCGGCGCGCTGCTTCTCGGGCGTCCCGGCGGCGCAACCCGGATCTTGCAGACTGTCGCGGTCGCCCCGCACATGCTCAACATGCCCTTTGGGACCGCCCTTGCGCTGTATGCGATCTGGGTATGCTGGATGAACCCGCCGTCGCGCGCGCTCTTCGAAACTGAGCCTGCGCCGCTGCCCTACGCAGTGTGACGCCAGGGAAACGCTACGCGGCGCTCTCTCGCTTGGGACCGTCGTCGCTGTCGTCACTTTTGGCTTCGTCATCGGGCGCGTCGGATTCGGAGTTGGGGCTCTTCTTGGAAAGCACCCGGCCCAGCACATCCGAAAACGCTGCGGACGGTGGATCGGCTGTCAGGGTCAGGCCGTCGTCATCCACCTCGCCCAGCTTCGAGAGGCCGGCTTCACTGCCACCAACAACGAAGACTTTGCCGCCTACGCGGATCAAGTAGATTGCGCGCCGGCCGTCGAGGGGCAATCGACCCACGAGGGACAGCGGGCCGCCGGGCTTGCCGACCCCCACGCGCCTAGCGGCATAGAGCACCAGCACTGCCAGCGCGATGATCGCAAGCAATGTGACGGTCGTCTCCACGACGTAGCGCGCAACCGGTGACATCCCGCGCGGAGCATACCCTGCCGCGGCGCGGGGACCTCACAATTGTCAGCTGAACGCAGCGGTTTCAGGAAAATGCGTCCAGGAGCCGACGCGTCGTGTCGAGCAACTGATCCACCGTGGGCGCGTCGAAGCGCGCGGGCTCCTGACTGAGCGAGAGGCGCCCGGGTCGCGTTTCCAGAATGCCCGCAAAGCCCGTCTGCACCAGCAGCTGGCGCACTGCAGGCGGCAGCGCCTGGGCGGCTTCTTGGGGGGACGGAGCCAGCACTTCAAACTTGGACTCGAACCAGGGGTCGCCAAGCACAGGAGCGTCTTTGGGTTTCGAGGAGACGAATTGGTCCAGCGCGCGCAGGCCCCGGGACAGACCGTCTCCCAGGCTGGTCAGCTTCTTGGTGCGAACCGCCACGTTGTACTGCAGTCGCGGGGACGAAACGATCGCGACCAGCATGTGGGCTTCGCCGACCGCGCGTCTGAATTCGTCTTGGATCACAACTTCACCGACCAACACGTCGGCGTCGCCCAACTGGATGCGTCCCTCGCGCACCACGTGCTGCATCTTCGGGACAAACTGGTACTGCATCCAAGTGGCGTAGGTGTGCACTTCGCCGGGCTCGCGCAGCTGCATGCCCTTTTGGGTGGCCCAGGCGCCCAGGGTCCCACTCGATTGGGCCGCTGCTGGGGCTGGCGCGCTCTGTCCGGTGCCCGCGACTCCGGGCAGTCCGGCTTGTATCGGTAGAACGGAGCCGCGCTCGGCGTCGGCTTGAACCGCCGTCGCACTGAGCCCAGTTGCCTGGGCCAGCGCACTCATTGCGCTGCCGGCGTCTTGGTAGCGCTGCGAAGCGTCCAGATCTAGGCACCGCGCGAGCCATGCGTCGAAGCCGGGCGGCAAGCGCGCCGCGTTGTCTCCGGCGCGTGCCAGGGGGCTCGGTAGTGGCTCCAAAAACACTTTTGCGGGAAGCTCCGCCAAGGTCTCGGCGCCCCAGAACTGACCCGAAGGCGCTCCAGTGAACAGTTCGTAAGCAACCAAGCCAAACGCCCATACATCTGTGGCGCAGGAGACCTGGGCCGCGACGGTGCGTCCGTTGCGCGCGGCGATGGTGCGCCAGCTTGCACCGAGTTGTTCCGGCGCGGCGTAGGCAGGCGTGCCGACTTGAGTCGCCGAGCTTTGCACTGTCTCGGCGGCCTTGGCGATGCCGAAGTCCAGTACCTTTAGGGTGGGTTGGCCCTTTCGGTCCTGCGTCAGAAACAGGTTTTGCGGTTTCAGGTCGCGGTGGATGACACCCGCCGCATGGGCCTGGTCGAGCGCATTGGCAAGATGCTGCAACATCGACATGACTTCCGGCGCCGCTGGCGGCCCGGTTCGACGCAAGCGCTCGTCCAGGGTTTCGCCACTCAGCAGCTCCATTGCCAGGAAGGGCAGCCCCAGGTCCGGGTCCACCCCCGCGTCCAGCACGTCCACGATGTGCTCACTTTGGCCAATACGCGAAGCGATGCGGGCTTCTCGCACGAACATCTCACGCACGCTCTGATGTGCTGCGAGTTCGGGCCGCACCACCTTGAGAGCGACGCGGCGCCCGGTTTCGGTGTGCTCCGCGCGCCAAACCACGGCCATGCCTCCCTGACCGAGCACGGCGTCGAGTCGATAGCGTCCGCCGACAACGCGGCCCTTTTCCAAGGAGGCGGAGGTCACGTCGGGCATCCTACCTCACGGGCTTCAACTGGGGGCTTGCGTCGCGGCGCCGCAGCTTTGCGCCGCTTTCAACGCGTGCGTCGGCGGCGACGGATGGCCAGGGCGCCCAGCGCCAAAAGGGATACTGCGAGCCCGACCGGCTGGTTGCGGCGCGCCGTGCGGCAGCCACACCCCGACTCGTCATCGCCGGCGGGGCCCGTGAGCGAACCGGCGCCACTTCCCCCGGTCGTCGCCGCGGCACCGCCTTGCGGCGCGCCGGCATTGCCCGAGAACCCAGCGCTTCCGCCGCTGCCTGTTGCGCCTGTCCCCGTCGCGCCGCCTGTGCCTCCGCCCAGGGGCAGGCACGGGTTGGCATCGTCGTAGTCCCAAGCCTTGGCGATGAACACCGCAGCTTCTGCCCGCGTTGCGTTTGCGTCCGGGCAGAACTTGTCCGTGCCGCAGCCGCTCGCCACGCACTTGTCCTTCAAGGTCTCCACGTCTTTGTAAAAGGTATGTGTCTTGGGCGTGTCGGTTGGGAAGCTGGGCGTCGACGGGTTGACTGCTGTCCAGTTCTGCGCGCGCACGATGAACGCCGCAAGCTGAGCGCGCGTGACGGGCTTGTTCGGGCAGAACTTCCCGCCTCCACAGCCGCTCGTGATGCCAGCCTTCGCTGCGGCTTCGATGAACGAGTAGAAGGACGAAGTGGATGCCACGTCACTGAATGTGGGCGTGGTCGGTGGGTTCTTGGTATCGAGGCCTGCGGCGCGCACGATGAAGGTGGCCGCCTGCGCCCGCGTGATGGCGCAGTTCGGGCAGAACAAGCTCTGGCTACTCGAGCAACCATTGGTGATGCCTTGGCTTTTCAGGCTGATGGCCTCGTCGAAAGCAAAAGAACCCTTGGGCATGTCTTGGAAGACCTCGGCGTCCGCACCCGGAATCGGTGTGGGAAAGCAGCCGCCTGCTACGAAACAGCTGCCCGGGGTCTTGATTTGGCCGCCGGCTGCGGTGGCGTGCACGCCCCAATGGTTGGCAACGGGTCGGATGCCGTTGCCAAAGTTGTTGCCGCTTGCGTTGTTCACATAGCTCTGATTGGCAAGCCACATCGCTGTCGAACCGCCGCCGTCGAGGTTGAATGCCTGCCATGCGCCCAGCTTGCCCATGAGCTCGGCGAGCTCGGATCCGTACATGCCAGCGCTGGTGCTGGTGCGCCCGTCCACCGCCACCAAGATGAAGGTCTTGCGGTCCTCGGTAATGCCCATCGCAGTGCGCGGGAATCGCGCCTGACTCATGTCACCACGATCTGGGAAGCAGGTTGACGCCGTCGGAGAAGTGCAGGTGTACACTTGCCCCTCGATCACCAAGGCAGGAAAGCCACTCACCAGCGACAGCGTGCCGGGAGGCAGATCACGCGTGACTTCGCCCGGCTTGAAGCCGAGTTTGATGTTGAACTTCTTGTTGTCGACCAGCTTCGTTCGCTCGGTGTGGTTGAACTCGACCCAGTCCTTGCCGAAGGCGATCCAGCCATAGCGCTCGTAGTACCAGGAGCTGCTTTGGCTGTTGCCAGTCTTAGTGAACGGCCACGGCACGCCTCCGCCGACCGCATCGCCGTAGACCTGGGTACCGGAGAAGAAGTCGCCGTTCACGGCTAGCTGGGCGCCGATGCCGCTGCCCCAGGACCCCGGCGTCTGCTGCGTGCTGGGCGACTTCGTGGCGGCCACGTGCACGTAGTCCGTGCACAGCGCGATTCTCGCAACGTAGATGCGGTTGGTCGGGCCAGACTCGACTCGCTTGGTCAGCTCGATCCCGGGATAGGGCGTGCTTTTCGTTTCGGACACCAGCGTGCCGCCGTGAGCCATGCTGGCGGCGAACAAGCTGGCCCAAACGAATCGGATCCGCATAGCTCGAGTATCCCACGGCGCTCCTGGCACGCTCCGGATTTCGCTGTGCCGGTATTAATCTGGCGCGGGCGAAAGAGGCCTCCGTCCGTCCGCATTCCCCGCAAGCACGGAGTGTGTGACGGAGCCGTTTGACCCGGCGCAGGAGAAGCGCTAGCTCCGGCGCCAGCGTGGCCCTTGTTGTCCAAAAGTACGGCGGTACGTCCGTCAAGAATCTAGAGCGCATGCGCGCCGTGGCTGAGCGCGCGCTTGCCACCCAGGCAGCCGGCAATCAGGTCGCCGTCATCGTCAGCGCCATGGCCGGTGAAACGAACAAGCTGCTGGGCCTGGCGCACGAAATCTCGCCCACGCCGGACATGCGAGAACTCGACGCCTTGGCCGCAACCGGAGAACAGGTCAGCGCAGCCTTGGTAGCCATGACGGTCCATGCCCTCGGTGGCAAGGCACGGAGTCTGCTCGGCCACCAAGTGCGGATGCAGACCGATGCCGCGTTCACTAAGGCGCGCATTCACACCGTTGAAGGCTCCAAGGTTCGCTCCACCGTGGAAGCCGGCATGATTGCCGTGATCGCCGGCTTTCAGGGCGTGGACCCCGAAGGCAACATCACGACCCTCGGACGCGGCGGCTCCGACACCAGCGCTGTGGCCATCGCGGCGGCGGTCAATGCCGATGTCTGCGAGATCTACACCGACGTGGATGGGGTCTACACCACCGATCCGAACATCTGTCCGCTGGCTCGTAAGATCGATCGCATTAGTTTTGAAGAGATGTTGGAGCTCGCATCCCTTGGCGCCAAGGTGTTGCAGATCCGCTCCGTTGAAGTTGGCATGAAATACGGAGTTCCGATCCACGTGCGGAGCTCTTTCACCGATACGCCGGGAACCATGGTCACCAGTGAAGAAGGCCTCGAGGCCGTAGTCGTCGCAGGCATTGCCTATGACAAAGGCGAGGCCAAAGTGCAGCTCATCAATGTCCCGGATCGTCCGGGCGTCGTTGCCAAAGTCTTCGGCACCCTTGCCGACCGCAACGTATCCGTCGACATGATCATTCAGAGTCCGTCGCGAGAAGGCGGCACCACAACGGACGTCACCTTCACGGTTGCCAAAACGGATTTGGCGCGCTGCAAGGATCTGATCGAGCAATGCGCTCGAGATATCGGTGGCGCCGCCATCGAATACGACCCGGAAATCGTGAAGGTCAGCATCGTGGGACTCGGCATGCGGTCCCATGCCGGCGTGGCGTCGCAGATGTTCCAGATCCTCGCCCAAGAAGGCATCAATATCCAGGGCATCACCACCAGCGAGATCAAAGTCAGCTGCATCATCCACTCGAAGTACACCGAGCTCGCGGTGCGCGCTTTGCACACCGGATTCGGCCTGGACGCCGAGCCGACCGCGGAGTGATCCTCCACTTTTTTGCGCACTTGGCCGGCTGCGCTGGCGCCCAACGCGCTTTCGACGCAACATTCCCCATTCATGCTTGGGCCGTGACCGCGCCCGCACCCTCTTGGAGACGTTTATGAAGCTTTCATCCACAGTTCGTTTCGGTCTGTTCATCGCGCTGGGTTTCGGCGCTGCAATGGCTTGCAGGGCAGAAGGCTCGAGCGGTGGCGGCGGGGCCGGTGGTGGCCAAAGCAATTGCGATGCCCTGCAGAATTGTTGCGCCAGCATCAACGACGCCCCGATACAGCAGCAATGCTTTGAAGCCGCGACGACCAACCAGAGCGGAGCGAATCCCGAAGGCGACTGTGCTGCGAGTTTAGCGGGCTTCCAGCAAGGTGGCTTTTGCTCCAATATCGGCACCGGCGGTACCGGTGCGGGTGCCGGTACTGGCGGCATCGGTGGCGGCACGGGCGGCACCGCGGGCGACGGAGGCCCGTGTGTTCAAGGTCCAGAAAATACCGCTGCTGCTTGTTCTGACGGCTGCGATAACGACGGCAACACCCACACGGACTGCGACGACTTCTCCTGCAGCAAGATCCCGGCGTGTCAGAAGCCCTCGGAGAGTTCGAACGTGGCGTGTTCTGACGGCGTCGACAACGACGGCAACAACTTCACTGATTGCGATGACAATGGCTGCAAGGACCGCATCATCTGCAAGGGCGAGCAGAACAACGCCACCTGCTCGGATGGCAAAGACAACGACGGCGACGGCAAGACCGACTGCGACGACACTGCCTGCAACAACGAGGGTATTGTGGTGTGCAAGGGCGGCGTGGCGGTCAGCCCGCTTCCAGCCAAGAGCGAGTGGCCGGGCTTGGTGAAGACCGCCTGCACCAACAAGGCGGACGACGACGGCGACGGCAAGATCGACTGCATCGATTTCGGCTGCCGCGACAACTTCGAGGCCGTCGATTGCATGGATTTGCCCCCCGAGAGCGATAACGCGTCCTGCTCGGACGGCAAAGACAACGACCAAGACGGTTTCACGGATTGCGCGGACAATCGCTGTCAGGGAGAGAGCATCGTGGTCTGCAACGGCAACGTGCCCGCCAGCCCACTGCCGAGCCAAAGCCAATGGGGCTCGCTTTCCGACGCGCGCTGCTCCAACAAGATCAACGAGGATGGTCCGACCAACACCTTCACGGATTGTGACGACCTCAGCTGTAGCCAGAACCCGTTGGTGACGGTTTGCCCGCAAGAGAACACGGACGCGCTGTGTTCGGACGGCAAGGACAACGACAATAGTGGCAAAGCCGATTGCGACGACTATTCTTGCAGCAAGAATCCGTACATCACCGTTTGTGAGACGGGATTTGCCAAGTGTTCGGACACCAAGGACAACGACGGCAACGGCTTTTCCGACTGCAACGACTTCTCCTGCACCCCCGCACCCACGTCCAAGGTGATCCTTCCCGCTTGCTTGTGAGCACTCGTGCTGTGAGCCGCTGAATCCGGCGACGGCAAGCCGCCTGAACCCGGCGACTAGTTGCGCACGCGCCCGCCGGCCTTGATCTGCGCCAGGTCGTAACGTCCCAGGACGTTGCGCACCTGTTGCAGCGTGTCGTCCGACAGCTCACCGTCGGTGACTTTCAGCTGCGGCATGCGGTCTTCCTGCACCACCCGCAGTGTGGCGCGGCGGACCTTGGCGCGTCGGAAGACGTCCGCTAGCTCGTTGGCCAGGCGCTGCGGCAGCCGGCCCCGTCGCGCCTGGGTGCGCCCTTTGCGTATTTCGAGCACAAAAAGCTCGTTGGAGCGGTAGATCGACCAAGCAAAGGGAACCGTCAGCAAAAGCAGCATGAGAAGCCCGTAGAAAATGCCCATGACGACCAAAAACTTACGCTAGGCGGCGCGCGCTCGCTACCATCGGTCTGCCTTGCCCCGGCAACTCCCCAGTCGTTTTGGCCGCTACGTGCTCTTCGATCAGATCGGGGAAGGCGGAATGGCGCGCATCTATCTCGGCCGAGAAACAACGGATCTTGGCGCGGAGCGGCGGGTCGTGGTCAAACATATCCTGCCCGTGTTCGCAGATAGTAGCGAGCTGTCCCGCTTGCTCATCGACGAGGCAAAACTTGCGGCGCGGCTCTCCCACGGCAACGTTGTGCAGGTCTACGACCTAGGGCGCGAGGAAGGCACCCTCTATATCGCCATGGAGTACGTGGAGGGCTTCGACCTTTCGGCGCTCTTGAAGACCTGCTCCAAACGGAAGGTGCCGCTGCCCGTCGAATTCTCTCTGTTGATCGTGACGGAAACGTTGCGTGCTCTCGACTATGCGCATCGCAAGAAGGACGACGAAGGGAATCTGATTGGCTTGGTGCATCGTGACGTCTCGCCATCGAATGTGCTTGTCGCCTTTGACGGCCAGATCAAGATCTGTGACTTCGGGATCGCGCGCGCCATTGGGCTGGAGGGCGAACTGCCCGATGCCGCCATCCAAGGCAAGGCAGGCTACATGAGCCCCGAGGCCGCTGCGGGCAAGAGCGTAGATGCACGCAGTGACCTGTTCGCAGTCGGTGTCATTCTTTGGGAGCTCTTGGCTGGGCGACGCTTCTACAAACGAGAAGGCGGCAAACCGCCAACCCTTGAGCAGGTCAAGAAGGTCGTGGTGCCGCCGTTGCCCATGCGGGATCTGCCCCAAGAATCCGAGTTGCACGCGCTAGTGCTGCGCGCCCTGGCCGTCGATCCGGACAAGCGCTACCCCAGGGCCAAGGAAATGCTGCGGGATCTTGAGGCGTACGTGGCCCAAAGCGGCCTCTTCGCTAGCTCCCTCAAACTCGGTGAGTGGTTGACTGAGAACTTCGGCGCCGAAATCGTGGAACTTCGACGCGTTCGAGAGGCCGCCAGTCACGACGTGGATGCGGAAGGCGCTTCCGTGCACGCCGCCGAAGCGGCCCTGGATTCCCTCTCCGGCACTGCAGCGCCCCTCGCGCAGGAAGCCGAAACCGCAGCAGTCGCGCCACCTGCGCCGCCCGAGTGGATGCGACCGCCGGCGCAGGTGCCTGAGGTCGCGGTAGCGCCGGGGCGTAACAAGAAACTCTTCTTGATTGTCCTCGGCATTGTCGTGCTGATCGTCATCATGTTGCAGTTCATGCAGCCCTGACGGAGCGCCGCTCCCGCTATCAAGGTATACAGCTGTCATGCGCCTAGCCAAAGTGGCAGTGCCCGTGCCCTTGGGGCAGGCGTTCACCTACGCGGTGCCCGCGGAGCTCAGTCACGAAGTGCAGCCCGGGGCACGCGTGCTGGTCGAGTTTGGCCGCCGGCGTGTGCTGGCTGTGGTGTTGCAAGCGTACGACGGTGAGCCCGACTTCGACCCAAAGAAGCTCAAACCCCTGGCAGCAGTCGTCGACGCCGAGCCCGTCTTCCCCCTCGAGCTATTGGAGTTCTTGGTCGAGCTCGCGCGCTACTACCTGGCCCCTCTCGGTGAGGTCATGCGGCTCGCGCTGCCCGCGGTCGAACGATCCGTGAAAGCGCGGCTCTCGTCCGATGGCGTGCAGGGAGCCGCGGAGATCGCCACCGTGGGGCGCATGGTCCGATGGGCTGCTGCCGTGGATCCGGAGCCCGCGAGCCCGATCCCCCGAGGCCAAGGCCGGGAAATACTGGCGTACTTGCGCGTTTCTGGCCCCCAGGCCGTCGCGGAGCTTGCGCAGCGCTGGTCCAATGCGCGGCCAGCATTGAAGCGCTTGGAAGCGGGGGGGCAGGTGACCTTCGAAGAGCGCCCCGGGGACACGGATCCCTTCTTTTCGGAGCCGCTGCCCTCGGATGTCGCCCCGGAACTCACCCCCGCCCAACGACTGGCGCTGGACCGAGTGCAGCACGCTCTCGCCACGGGTGGCGCCAAGTCATTCCTGCTCCAGGGCGTGACGGGTTCCGGGAAGACCGAAGTGTATTTGCGCACGGTTGGGCAAGTCGCGCAGGCCGGGGGCGGTTGTATCGTGCTGGTGCCGGAAATCGCCCTCACACCTCAGCTGGTGTCCCGCTTCCGCGCGCGGCTTGGCGACGATATCGCGGTGTTGCACAGCGGCCTCACCGAAAGCGAACGGCATCAGATGTGGCGCTCGCTACGCAGCGGAAAAGTACGCATTGCCATCGGGGCTCGTTCGGCGCTGTTCGCACCGGTTCAAAACCTCGCACTCATTTGCGTGGACGAAGAACACGACGGTTCCTTCAAGCAAGAAGAGGGCGTTCGCTACAACGCCCGTGACATGGCATTGCTTCGGGCCCACCGCGCTGGTGCGCTCTGCCTGCTTGGGAGCGCAACGCCGTCGGTAGCTAGCGAAGCGCTGGTTCGAAAACAGAAGCTGGAGCGCTTGGTGCTGCCGGACCGTGCGCACCATGCCGCGCGCCTGCCCAAAGTGGAAATCGTTGACTTGCGACGCGTTGGTGCGGGGCCGAGCGGCCATCGGCTGCTGTCCCTGACCTTGCACCGGGCCCTCGAGCGCACCCTAGAAGCCAAGGAGCAAGCGATCCTATTCCTGAACCGGCGCGGCTTTGCCATCACGTTGCTGTGCTCCTCCTGCGGAAAGCTCTCCGAGTGCCCGAACTGTGCGGTGTCCCTCACTTTGCATCGTCGTGGTGGCGAGGCTTTGCGCTGTCACTACTGCGACTACGCCATCCCTGTGCCGACGC
>CBDUPW010000151.1:0-16249 GCA_965369205.1 uncultured Polyangiaceae bacterium
GGTGCGGTGCAGCTGAGGGAAGCCCAGCGCAGAAGCAGCAATCCGAAGGGTTGCTACCTACGAGCTAGAATCCGCCGCCGAAGCTCAGCCCGAAGACGATGGCGAACGTATCGTCGGGATTCAGTCCCGCCAGAGTGAAGTCGTCCAGCTCAGTCTGGATCACGTCCAGGTTTGCAGCCGCCGACGCATTGAGCATCATGCCCAATAGACGATTGCCTGGCGCGCCGCGCCATTCGCCCAGCACGCGGCCCCCGAACATGAAGCTGCGCATCGGGCTGGTCTCGCGGTCCCCGCTCCAATACTGCCCCCGAGGGCCAAACAGCGGTTCGCCGCCGGTGTAGTCGTCGCTCCAGAACAGCGCGCCCGTCTGTTGATAGTAACGCCCGCGCAGCAGCACTCGGAGCCAGGGCGTCATGAAGCGCTCCGCGTCGACTTGGTAGGTCTGCCCCAGAATGTCCCAGGTGTCCTTGTAGCCCCGCACGCCGAGGCCGAATGCGGTCTGGATGCCACGCACGAAGTACTTCGCACGTACGGCGACGGCGGTGCGTGCCCGATTCTCAGGGTGATGCTCCTGGGCGATTTGGCCCGATGGGCCGATCACGACGCCGCGGTAGGGATTGCCGAGGAATCCGTGTTGCAACTGGAACGTGCCGACAACCTGAGTTGTGAGCACCGGCGTCCAGGCTTGGGTCCAGCCCGCCTGAAAGTTGTTGATGTCGATGTCTTGCTCTTGGCGATTGTTGGCGTTCTTGAAACAACCATCCGAGCTGTCCAAGGGAAGCCGCAAGCTCGCGTCGCGGCTTTCCGGGAATGCCGCGTTGCACACCTTGTCGAAGCCGCGGGCATACGCCAGTTCAATCTCGGTGTTCTTCTGCAGGAAGTCCGTTGCGGTGGACACGGAGAAACTGTGAGAGCGGTAGTCCAACTCCTCGGCGTACGCATAGCCGGCGCTGAGCCGCGTATTTTTCTTGCGCAGGGTGAAGCCACCCGTGGCCACGTGCCGGAAGTCCTCCACGGACGCTTGAGAAATAATGTCCGGCGATGACAGCTTCCCCGCTTTGACCGGCTCACTGGCTCCGGAGACGATGTCCGCTTCGTAGCCGGCGTTGACGCTGATCCATTCCCAGGGCGTCACGACGAGGGACGCGTTGGGATTGATGACCGTCATCTGGCTGCCCACCTTCGAGGGCTCGTGGAACACAGTCGTGCCCAGGGACAGCTCGGCGACCTGCGCGTGCAGAAGCCTGGGCGCCAGAAGTACCAGCAGCACTGAGCCACATGCCGCAAGAGCGGCCGCGCAGCGAAGCAATGGGCGAAGCGAAGCCATTAGTTGCAGCCGCAGCCCCCGCCTTCCACCGTGCCACCGCCGAAGGACCCCTCTCGGTTTTCGAACACGTGTTGCAGGGCGGCATCGTCGCGACTGCTGCTCTTCATCTGCATAGTCGGATCCGCCAATATCGAACGCTGCTCCGGCCGCACCGTGACACAGCCCGTCGCGGATGAGAGCACGAAGGCGAAGAGGCTGGCTGCCAGCACGCTTCGGTGACGAGGGTTGATTTGCTTCATCGTCTCTTCTCTCTCTGGAGCGCCCTCAAAAGTAGGTGCCCAATCCGCCGTAGTAGATCTGCACATTGCGATAGGTGTCTTCGGTGAAAATCACGGTGTTGTTAGCTTCCAGGCGCAGCAAGATCCTGAGCCGGAGCGACACCAAGAGGCCGCCACCCGCGCGGGCGTGGAAGAAGTCCTGGGAATCCCGAACGAACTCGTCGTTGGGGATTTGCCGCAGGCCGCCGCCGCCAAGGTGCATGAAGGGCGCGATGGCCCAGTCCGGCGCGAAGTTGAGCGTGCCACCTACGCCGTACACAACGCGACGCCCCGAACGCTGGAGTGCGAGGCCGGCGTATGGCTCCAGCGCGATGGCCGGAGCGATGACCCACGCGGGTCGGATTTCGACGTAGCCATCGCCGTCGATCACTCCGCCCATCAGCGCGAATCCGGCGTTGGCTTCCTGCAGCGCGGGAGGCGCGAAGAACCCCGGCTTCACCGCCCCCTCGGGCGCGTCCGGTCCGGCGCCGATGGGCTCAACGGTATCGCCGAGCACCCACCCCTGTCGCCCATCCGGCAGCACCACCTTGAGCCAAAACCCCGTTCCTTCCCGACCCTCGATCAAGAACGTCTCGCCCCGAGTCGCGCGGTAGATCACTCGGTGGGTCACGCCGGGGCCGGAACGCAGCGCCGTTTCGGCCACTACGACCCGAGCAAATGCGTCGATCTCCTCTTCATCAGCGGCGCGTGCAACCGTCGCTACGCCGAGAAGTCCGACAACTAGAAGCAAAGTCGCGATCGATTTCATTGCGTCGAGAACTTGGTCGCCCACTCCCGGATAATGTCAGCCTCGGGACTCTGCTCGCCAAACATTGCGCGCGGGTGCGCCTGAGTCCCTGTCGGTCTATTCAAGAGCGCCGCAAGGCTGGGATCGATCTGCATGCGAGACTGAGAGGTCTGGTAGTTTTCTCTAGCGGCCGGCGGCGGCGGAACGCCCGGAACAAGCGTGCCCGCGCAGCTATCACCGACCAGTGGCGGTCCGTAATCCTTCAGCCGGTACGCCGTCACGTTGAAATGACAAGCCCCGGCGGCATCCCCCTTGCCGGGATCTCCCGGCCCGCAGCGTTGCGCGAAGAGCATCGGCTCGACGACGCAGTAGTAGTAGTTCTCGTCGTAGACCGCCTCGGCGATGTTGAAATCTGTCCCCGGCTCCACCGTGGTGCAGCTCAACGTGATCAGAGCGGCGCCAACGGCTGCTACGGATGCAAGTACTCTCAGTGGAAAGCGACTCATGGGGCCGGAAGGTAGAAATGCGCTGCGCCCGCGTGTGCAGCTAGCTCAGCAGTGAACACAGCATCTGGAACGACGACTAGCACGCTAACAAACCGGGATGGAAAGCGTAAGTCTCGTCGAGTAGGCGCACGTGCCCCAGTGTCCTACATAAATAAGCACCCGATGCCCTTTGGGATTGAACGCCCCGCCGAGGACGGCTAACTCTTGGCCCGCTGCAACAGGGTGTCGTACTCTTCCCTACATTGGACCCTTGCCGCATCTGACGGGCCCACATCGGCTCTGCCGCTTCAGACTCGCTTCAAATACTCGACTGTTTTGGAATTGGGGGACTGTGAAACCGACCTGCCCGCCCTGGAGACGTAGATGAAGCTCAGCCCCTGGTATCTGGCCGCCCTCCTCCCATTGCCCGTCTTGTACGCAAACGGCGCGCTTGGGGCGCAAGTTGCGGTCCTGGGTCTAACTCTGGGCATCTTCTTTGGCACCCTGTCCCTAAGACCGGCCAGCTCCAGCGCGACCACGAGCCACTCGGGCACCTGAGCTCGGCGACGCAAGCCCCCCGCGGGGTGCCTCTCGGTCACGTGATACCCTCGGCCCCGGGATGACCATCCAGAGCGCGGACTCCGAACCGCCCCGATCCGGGGAGCGCATCAGCCTGATCCCGGCGTCTGCAGCGCTCAAGACCATCTCCGAACTCACCCTGCAGGATACCGAGGCGCTGGGCCTGATCCTACGGGGCGGCTCGGTGATTGATTGGCACCGGTTGAACTTCGAAAGCGAAGATCAAGCCGTCGCATTCATCCGCAATCACGAACTCGATCCGGAGCGAGACGCGAAGTACATCGAGCACGTCAAGGCGGAAGCCATCAACTTCCTGCGTCGCACCTTCGCCTTTGCCATTCCAAAACCCGTCGAGCGTTCCTCAATTGTCGAATTGCTGATGATGGCGTCGGGCAAAGGGCACCGGCAGCTATGCGCCTGCACCATTCTGAAGACGGTGCACATCATCAATCACATGGCAGGGCGCGAGCTCTTGTTTCGATTGCCCATCAGCGATCGGGATCTGTTCCACTTCGTGGAAGAAAAAGTCTACCGCGTCGTGGGAACCATGCTCTCCGAAGGCTTTCCCATCACGGAGTTTGTTGGTGGCCGGAAAAACCTCGACAGCACGTACACAAAACTCTTGAGCAAGGCCGAAGCGACCGCAGCCGCTTTGTACGACAAGCTTCGCTTCCGGATCGTGACCCGAACTCGCGAGGACCTATTGCCGGTTCTCGAGTATCTGACTTCCCAGATCTTTCCCTTCAACTACGTAGTGCCCGGCCAAAGCACCAACACGATCTTCCATTTCCGCAGCTACTGCGACGCGAACCCGCATCTGAAGAAGTGGGCGCCGCGCCTGCAGGGTGGTTTGGACGACACATTGTCCCCTGGGGACAACCGCTTCAGCGCCCCCGGCTACCGCGTGATCCATTTCGTGACAGACGTGCCCTTGCGCGTACCCCCACACATCATGGAGACATCTCCAGAGGGCGCTGAGAGCCTGGGACCCATTGTCTACATGTTGTGCGAATTTCAGCTCCTCGACGCCGAAAGCGAGGGCGAAAACGAAGCTTCGGATGCTAGCCACGCCGCGTATAAAGAGCGCCAGCGGGCGGCTGTCGCGCGCCGGCTCCGTTTGGGCGCCCGCGGCCGAGAAAGTCGCCGCCCCGAACGGACAAGCGCGGACAAAAAACTTCCTTCGGAGTGAACGGGGCCATTGCGGCATCTGCGGCGAGACGCTACCAATGGCCGCCATGTGGCTGCACGCCTCCAAGATCAAGCACATCGCGAACCAAATGGTCGAACTCATCACGGCCGACGAAGCCGTGGAGTGCGAGGACAAGAACGAAGTTCGCACGGACATCGAATCCGTGTTGCAGCAATACTTGCGCGACGAGCAAGAGGTAACGGAGAAGGCCCGGGACATGATGGCCGCGCGGAACCTGCCCGGGTCCGAGCTCTTCAAGATGAAGAAGCTGGTCGCCGACCAGCGCAAACTCCGCATTGGCGATGAAGCGATCGACTACATCTTGGACCAGCTCCTTGAGATGTTGATGCACTCCAACAACGTTGCGGAAGTATTCGCCGAAGACTGGGAGCTACGCCGCCGCATGCGCGAACCTCTGCGAGCGCAGGTGGCACAGGAAGAAACGCTGCACGACGAAGTCCGCGGACGCTTGAAGCACGTCGAAGAAGGCACCCAACTCTGGGAAGTTGAATACCGACGCATGATGGAAGATATCAAACGTCGCAAGGGCCTTTGATCCACCCATGGCGCGCTACCTCGTAACAGGAGGCGCCGGGTTCATCGGTTCCAATTTGACCGCGGCGCTGGCGCGGCAAGGTGATCACGTCGTCGTGGTGGACGACCTTTCCACGGGCCATTGGTCGAATCTGGACACGATTGACCGAGGATCTGTCGAGCCAATCACAGCAGACATCCGCGACGCAGAAGCGATGGCCAAAGCCATGCGTGGCGTCGAAGTGGTGTTCCACCATGCGGCATTGGGCTCAGTGCCCCTGAGCATTGAAGAGCCGGTGCGGGCGGATTCGGTGAACGTCGGTGGCAGCGTCCAGGTGCTCGAGGCCGCCCGGCACGCAGGGGTGCGTCGGGTGATCTTCGCCGCATCCAGCGCCGCCTACGGCGACGAGCCCAGCCTACCCAAAAGCGAAGACTCCCCCATCGCACCGCTGTCGCCCTATGCCGTCAGCAAACTCGCCGCAGAACGGTATTGCGCGGTCTTCTCCGCCCTCTACGGCTTGGAGACGCTGTGTTTTCGCTACTTCAACATCTTCGGGCCCCACCAACGCCCCGACGGAGCGTACGCAGCGGCAATCCCCCGCTTTCTTTGGGCTGCGCTCACCGAAGAACCCATCACCATTTATGGCGACGGCCTCACTACCCGAGACTTCTGCTTTGTCGACAATGTCGTGGAAGCGAACCTCCTGGCAGCGGGCACCGAAAAGGCGCTGCGTGGCGACATCGTCAACATCGCTACGGGCACAAGCGTGACGTTGAATGAGGTCGTCGAAGCCATCGCCACCCACCTAGGTAAAGCGACTCCCGTGCGCCATGAGCCCGTGCGCACCGGTGATGTTCGGCATTCGTCGGCGAATATCGAAAAGGCCAAGAACTTACTCGGCTATGTCCCCAAGTGCGATCTCCGCCAAGGTCTGCCGCGAACGGCGGATTTTCTTCGCGCGCTGAGCCTCCAGCGGGAGTCCGCATGAGAAGCATGACGGGATTCGGCCGAGGCACGGCTCCCCTCTCCGGAGGCGCGGTCGTGGTGGAGGTACGCTCGCTCAACCATCGCTACCTCGACGTGCACGCACGGGTCTCCTCGGATTTGGCGGAGCACGCGACGTGGGTGGAGCAGATGGCGCGGCAGCAGGTCGCCCGCGGACGCTACGACATCAGCGTTCGCGTGGAAGGGTCGGTCGCGCCCCAACCGCGCATGGTGCTCAGCCATGCCCGGGCACTGCATGCGCAAATGAACGAACTCGCCAAGGAACTCGACGTCAGCCCACCTCAAGGTCTGGAGTGGCTCACCGCGCTGCCGGAGTTGATGGAGCGCCCAAGCCTGGCTGACGCCGAAGAGGCGCGCTCGGCACTGTCACAAGCGACCAAGAGCGCACTGGCAGCATTGGATGCGATGCGAGGCGCCGAAGGTCGCTCGATGGAGACAGATCTTCGGGAGCGTGTGAGTAGCGTGCGGGTCCTGATCGATCGCATCCGCGCCCGAGCACCCGAAATGAGCGAGGAATACCGGGGCCGACTGCAGAACCGCCTCGCCAAGCTGCTCTCCGGACAGCACGCCGCCTTGGACCCCACGCGCCTCGAGCTGGAAGTTGCCCTGCTCGCTGACAAGAGCGACGTCAGCGAGGAACTCGTGCGCTTGGACAGCCATTTCGAGCAATTCAACAGTTTCATCGCCAGCGCGGACGCGGTCGGGCGCCGCCTTGATTTCTTGCTGCAAGAAATCGGGCGTGAGGTAAACACCATAGGCAGCAAGTGTCAGGACGTCGCCGTTGCGCATACGGTGGTAGAGCTGAAAGCCGAAGTGGAGCGGCTCCGCGAGCAGGTGCAAAATGTCGAGTGAAGCGCCCCTATTGATCATCATCTCTTCCCCGAGCGGCGCCGGCAAGACCACCCTCACGACACGGCTGCGTGAACGCGTGCCGAATCTACGCTTCAGTATCAGCCACACCACCCGCGCCCCACGCAATGGCGAACAGGACGGTCGTGAGTACCACTTCGTCAGCAGGGAAACGTTTCTGCGGCTACTGCAGCTGGACGAGTTTTTGGAGTGGGCGGAAGTGCACGGCAACTACTACGGCACCAGCCGCAAGGAAGTCGAGAGCGCGAAAGATGCACGAGGGATCATCTTCGACGTCGACCACCAGGGTGCGCGTCAGATCAAGAGCGTGCAGCCCGAAGCAGTGAGTGTGTTCATTTTGCCGCCCAGCATGGACGTGCTGGAACAGCGGCTGCGCGGCCGCGCGAGTGAGGACGAAGCCACCGTGCAACGACGTTTTGCCGTCGCGAAACAGGAGATCGCCCACTACGGACAGTTCGACTACCTGTTGCTCAACGACGACTTGGAAGACGCCACTCAGCGGCTCCTCGGGATCTTTCGTGCCGAAGAGTGCCGGCGCTGGCGAACGGCCCGCCGCGCAGAAAACCTACTCACCCAGGGGCGCGGACAGTAGACGCCAAAGCGGGGAGCGCCCGAGGCGCCTTGATTCCGCGTTGTCGGCGGTGTTAGGGCCGTGGCGCTGAGCTTCGCGGCGGCAAGGGCCCCGAAGGATGCGTGGAGGAGAAAAGCATGAGTTTCGTGTTGGGTGTCATTGGTGGAAGCGGCATCTATGAGGTGCCCGGCCTCGAGCGGATCGAGTCAAAGCGGGTAGAAACGCCCTTCGGGGATCCCAGCGATGAGCTTGTCCGTGGCCGACTTGGCGAAACCGAGCTCCTGTTTCTGCCACGGCACGGCCGCGGGCACCGCGTTGCGCCGCACGGCATCAACTACCGGGCGAACATTGCCGCGTTCAAGATGAGCGGCGCCACGCACGTGGTCAGCCTGTCGGCGGTCGGAAGTCTGAAGGAAGCGATCCCGCCCGGCGACGTGGTGATCGTCGATCAATACATCGACCTGACCAAGCGCCGCGTGAGCACGTTCTTCGACGACGACGTCATTGCGCACGTCGGTTTCGGCGATCCGGTCTGCCGCCATATGGCCACTGCAGTGAGCGACTCTGCTAAGGCCGTCGGCGCCAAGGTTCACGACGGGGGCACCTACGTGTGCATGGAAGGCCCGCAGTTTTCCACGCGCGCTGAGAGTCACCTGTACCGCAGCTGGGGAGCCAGCGTGATCGGAATGACTGCCATGCCCGAGGCGAAGCTCGCGCGGGAAGCCGAACTACCCTACGCCACCGTCGCATTAGTCACAGACTACGATTGCTGGCACGAGAGCGAAGAAGCTGTCAGCGTCGATGCGGTCCTTGCGGTCCTGAAGAAGAACGCGGCATTGGCCCAGAACATCGTCGCCAAGCTCGCCTCCACACTTCCCGACCCGACCAAGAGCGCTGCCAGCAGCGCCCTTGCGGGTGCCCTGATCACCGACAAGTCGACCATCAGCGCCGAAGCCAAGCAGCGCCTCGGATTTTTGATCCAACGCTATCTGTGATCGCCAACCCCGGTCGAAGTCTGACCAAGCGAAAGTTAAGCAATGAATCCGAAAAACGCCGCCGGCCCAGTGCTCATCGTCGGGTCTATGGCCTTCGACGACCTGCAGTTGCCCACGGGCAACTTCGACGACGTCCTGGGAGGCTCCGCGACCTACGCGGCCATGGCCACCAGCCTGTTCTCGCCCGCGCGCATCGTCGCCGTCGTGGGAACGGACTTCCCGGAAGCGGCCCTGGGGTCGCTGTCTGATCGAGGCGTCGACATCGGCGGCGTGGAGCGTGCAGAAGGCAAGACCTTCCGCTGGGCCGGACGCTATGCCGACAACCTGGCGTCGCGGACGACCCTCGACACGCAGCTCAACGTCTTCGCAGATTTTCGACCCAAGCTGCCCGCGGGTTTCGAGCGCTCAGAGTACCTGTTACTCGGCAACATTCACCCCGCGCTGCAGTTGGAAGTACTCGATTCTGCGAAGCACGCGAAGTTCGTTGCCGCCGACACCATGAACTTCTGGATCGACGGTGAACGGCCGTTACTCGAGAAACTACTTGGGCGCATCGACACCCTGGTCATCAATGACGAAGAGCTGCGGCAACTGGGCGAAGAGCACAACGTGCGCAAGGCTGCAAAACGCGTACAAGCGCTTGGGCCAAAGCGCCTCGTGGTCAAGCGCGGTGAGTACGGTGCGATGCTGTTCGACGACAGCGGGATCTTCTTCGCTCCGGCCTATCCTCTAGAGGACGAGGTGGACCCGACGGGAGCGGGGGACACCTTCGCCGGAGCGCTCATGGGGTACCTGGCGAAAGAAGGAAAACTGGACGGGAGCACGCTGCGGCGCGCACTGATGATGGCGGCCACGGTCGCGTCGTTTTGCGTAGAAGGCGTTGGAACCGCGCGCATTGCCGAGATCAGTCGCGATGACGTGGCCCAGCGCCTCGACTCCTTGCGCACATTGGTGCACTTTGGGTCCTGAGGGAGGCGTGATGAACCGGTTCTCAGCACTCGGATTGTTTTCGGCACTCCTCGTCTCCAGCGCAGTCGCCTGCTCCAGCGACTCGGACTCGGGCGGCAAACCGGGCAGCGGCGGCAGCGGCGGCGGAGCCGGCACGAGTGCCTGCAAGCCCACGGCGGACGCCTGCTACGTCGCCGGCCCGAGCGGGCCTGGCAACGAGTGCCTTGCGCGAGCGGACTATTCTGGCGCTGACAAGACGGCACTGCGGGTGGCCTCGCACCAGGTGAAGAGCCCCACGACTCTGGCTGCGCCTTTCATGCAGGATGCGATCATCACCCAGAAGAGCGCGCTCTTCGAGCCGGAGTGCAACCAACTCGGCACGGGACAGTTTAACCTGCTCATGCAACTCGACGAAAGCACGAAGGAGCTGACGGTTTCTGGAGGCGTGCCCCAGAAGCTCGTCGGCAGCGCGAAAGACGGTTCCTGTTTCGTCAAGGTGACCGACCCGAAATCCGGGCTCAAGGTGGAGCCCGTCACCGGCACCTATACCGCCGGCGCGGACGGAAAGTTCGAGGCGACCTTGCCCTTGTTCGTGATGCCTATTTACTTGGAAGACAAGGCAGATCTGGACAGCGTGGTGCTGATGCCGCTCCACGAGATGAAAGTCAGTGGCACGCTGTCCGCCGACAAGAACTGCGTCGGGCGCTACGCCGACGAGCGGGTCAACGCGGGGCTGCAATGCCAGGCCAACGAGAGCGAGTTTTCCTGGGATCCGGCGGGCACCTATGAGGGCTACATCACCGTCGAGGAGGCGGACGAAGTGTTCGTCTTCTCCCTTGGCCAGACCCTATGTGTCGTCATGACCGGCGACCCGAAGAAATGGGAAGGTCCCAAGCCCGACTCGAACTGTGCGACGAGTCAGGGCTTTCAAGACAGCGGCGCGCTGCCCAAAGGCGATTGGTGCTCCACGACGAACAGCGCGGGGGGCTGCCAGGATAGCTGGCGCGTCGTGATCGACTTCGCGGCGCACGCCGTCAAGATCGGCGGCGAATACGGCAACGGCTGCCCCTGAGCTCAGCCCGCACCCGCTCACGACGCAGCGCGCAGCCTACGTTGGCGCACATCTGCCTACCTGAAGATCTGAAAGCCGCCGCCAACACCAAGCCAAAGCTGCGCTAAGATCCCCGCGTCGCCTTTGAGGCGCCGAGCGCGGCCGGGAGCCGCACCGGGAGAGTCTTATGCCGAGTTGGCTCAAGCACATTTGTTTCATCCTTTTCTTGGTCGTGTTCGCGGGCTGCGCCGGCAGTTGTTCGAGCTGCAGTGGTTGCGGCATGACACCCCTCGAAGGCGGCTTCGTTGCCGAGAACCGAATCGAGAATGCCGCAAGCGTTCGCATCACGGACAGCGGCCTGAAGTTCTTCGCCGACAACCTCGGTGCCATCGCGCCTAACCTGCTCGGCAGCGTGGCGGGTGGCAATGCGGGCGTGTTGACCTTCGACGTGCCGCCGGTGAGCGAGAAAGTGAAACTCGGACCGATCACCATCGGCACTGCCAAGATCTGCAACGCTGGGTCCAAGCCGAACGCGAATCCTCCCGAGTGCATCGTCGAAGCGGACTTGGGCAAGGCCGTGTTGGCCATCACCACCAAAGCGCCGCACAACATCTTGATCAATGGCACGGTGGCCGTTCGGCTTCAAAAAGCGCCCCTTGAGTTTGGCATCATTCAGAGCGACGTCGTGCTCACCAAGGGCGGCAAATGCAGCCCCCGTGACTACGCCGACGTTCCCGTGACCATCGAGGTCTCCATTGAGGTGGACGACGACCCGAACCACGGCGGGCGCAAAGGGTATTCGCGAGTCAAGATCCCGACCCTGACCATTGACAACAACACCATCGAGAACTCCATTGGCTTCTGCGGCAGCGCGCTCTCCGACGCCGTCCTGAACCTTGCCAAGGGTGCGGTCCTCGGTTCCGTCACCGACGGTCTCACCGACACCCTCAAAGACACCGTCGAAGAGCAACTCTGCACCAAGCGCGACCCGGCGGCCGGCATCACTTGTCCCACGGGCACGGTTCCCGACAAGGACGACGTCTGCCGCTACTGCAACCCCGACGGCAACGGCATCTGCCAGGACACCAATACCGAGTGTGTGGCAACGGCTCTGGGCCTGGATGGCAACATCGATCTTTCCGCGGCCCTGGCCAGCCTCTCTCCGGGCACCAAGGGCGGATTCGATTTCATGATGGCCGTCGGCGGCGAAGGGCTGCGCGACGACAGCTCCGGGTTCAGCTGGGGGGATCTCGACCCTACGCCGGCCAACCCCGGCGCGACCCTGGGCCTCATGGGCGGCGCAGAGCCGACGCCGATCACCAAATGCGTTCCCATTGCGGCACTGACCAAGCCGACGGGGATCCCCATTCCGGATGAACTGACCGCCAACACCATCAGCGGCTGGACCGGCGCAGGCCCGCATCTCGGGCTTGCGGTGAGTGAGCGCTACCTCAACTACACCCTGGGCGCGGTCTACAACAGCGGCGCGCTCTGCCTCGGCATTGGCTCGAGTACCCTGGGCTCCCTGCTCACCTCCGACACCGTCGGCCTCTTGATCCCGAGTCTCAAGGACCTGGCGCGCCAGCGCCAAGCCGCGCCCCTGGCCTTGGTGCTGCGACCGCAAGAACCACCCACCGCCAAGGTTGGCAACGGCACGGATCTCGAGACCGACCCCTTGCTGGGCATCACGTTCAATAAGTTGAGCATCGATTTCTACGTTTGGAGCAACGACCGCTTCATCCGTGGTTTCACAGCCACCTTCGACGTAGTGGCCCCGGTAAACCTGGACGTGACCAGTGAGGGCCTGGCCCCGGTGATCGACAAGGTGCAGATCAACAACCCCGTCATCACCAACGGCACGCTGCTGCGAGAAGACACCGCCTCGGCCGCAAAAGCTTTGGCAGGCATCGTCAGCAGTCAGATCGGCGGCGCGCTCGGCGGCGCCATCAGTCCCATCAATCTGAACGACCAACTCACTAGCCTAGGGCTCACCCTCGACATTCCGCCCACGGTTCAAGGCCAGGGCAGCCCGGGCCTGCGCCGGCTGGACAAGGGAACGGACGGCTTCTTGGGCCTATTTGCGGCATTGGGCGTCGCCCCCGCAGCAACCAACAGCATCGCCGTGATGCAGCTGGAAACGACTGCCGAGCTGAGTGAGAAGCGCATTGATCCCAAAGGGCTCTCCCTGACCACGTTGACGGCCGAAAACAGGCCCGTGGTCGTTCTGCGCGTGTCGAGTCCCCAGGACACGGGCGCCGCGCCGGTCGAGTACCAGTACCGCGTGAACGGTGCGTTCTGGCATCCGTGGACCTTCGACAAGACCATCAGCATCGCCACGCCGGAACTGTCCCTGCAGGCGAAACACTACGTCGAAGTACGCTCACGAATTGCTGGCAAGCCTCGCACCATGGACGCATCGCCGGCGCGGGTCGACTTCCGCGTCGACAAGACGGCGCCCTTCGTCGAACTGGGACGGCGACCAAAGGACGGCAAGGTCGAGTTGTTCGTGCGGGACACTGTGTCAGCGCGGGACGCGGTGCAGGTTCGCTATGCGCTGGGCGACGGCGCCCTTGGCGAATGGACAAGTGCCGATCAAATCGAGTTCGTAAACGTCGGCGACGAAAAAGAAGTGCGTGTCGAAGCCGTCGATGAGGAAGGCAACGTCGCCAGCGTTCGTCAGCCCCTCATCCGCGGCAAAGAAGACGCCTCCCTCGGCAGTGGCTCAGGCTGCAACTGCACGCTCGTCGGCACGGGCACTGGGCAGTCCTCTCCGGTTCGCTTCGGCTTCCCCGCCCTGCTGGCCTTGGGCCTTGGGTTCATGCTGCGGCGACGACGTCGTGGTGCAAGACCCGCCGCTCGACGCCAAGCACGCAGCCTGAGCCGCGCGCGGACGCTCAGCGGCGTGGCGATGATGGCGGTCGCCATGAGTTACTCCGGGTGCTCTTGCGGCGACGATGGCGACAGCAAGGGCGGCGGATCCGTCAAACCCGATGGCTCATGCCCCGACGCCGAAGATTGCGAGTTGCTAGAACCCGGATTGATCGGCGCCTATGCATCCGCCGCGGTCGCCGCGGACGGAACCGTCTGGGTCAGCGCCTACAACGACTTCGGCTACGGCGTCGCGGACAGCTACGAAGAAACCTACAATTTCGGCGATCTGGTCGTGGGCAAGCTGGAAGGCGATAAAGTCAGTTGGACCAGCGTGGACGGTCTGCCCGCGGTGGACGACACCTTAGAGCCCGGCACCGCTGGCGGCCCGCCGGATCCATTTCTTTTCGATATCACGGGCTACCGCAACGGCCTGACGGAACCCGGCGACGATGTGGGGCTGTGGACGAGCACCGCCGTGATCGGCGGGCAACCCGCCGTCGCCTACTACGACGCCAGCAACCGCGCGCTGCGCTACGCCCGCTACGACGGCAAAGCTTGGGCGACTCACGAGGTGCAGAAGGTCGCCAAGGGTGACGCTGGCCGCTACGCGAAGTTGCTCAGCGTCGACGACAAACCTGTCATCGCATACCTGGCGATCGAGGCCGGTGGGACCGACGGAAAGGCCAAGAGCAGCGTCCGAGTGGCTTCCGGCAAGAGCGCCACGCCTGCGGCCGCCGCCGACTGGAGCTTCGAGGACGCCGCGGTCGACGCGAACACGCCCTGCAACGCGGCGCTATGCGGCGGCGACTCCTGCATCCTCTCGACGGGCACGTGCTCCGCCAAGATCGGCGGTTGCGATCCGAAATGCGGCAGCGGCGAAGCCTGCGTGGACGTCGGCGCCGGCGCCGTTTGCGAAGCCACGGACGATCCGGCAGCACCGGCCACCTACCCCGAAGCCTCGGGGCTCTACATCTCTCTCAAGAAGACGAGCTCCGGCCTCGCGATCGCCTACTACGACCGCATTCACGGCAATCTCATGCTCGTACGCAAGGACGGGGCGACCTGGCAACCACCCTTGCTCGTCGACGGTCAGGGCACTGGCCCGAGCGGCCCCGTCGACACGGGTGACGTCGGCCTGGGCGCCAGCCTCTTCGTCGACGGCGCCGGTGACTTCCACCTGGCGTACGTCAACGGCTTCGACGAGACCCTGATCTACATGAAGGTCACCGGCGGCACGACGCCCACGGCCGCCCAGGTCGTCGACGACGGAGCCACCGCAACGGGGCAAGCAGTCGTCGGCGATGATTCCTCGATCTTCGTCACCCAAAGTGGCGAAGTGCGCATCGCCTACCAAGATGCCACCAACGGTATTCTGCGCTGGGCCGTGGGCACGCCGGGGGGTGCGGCGCTGACCTGGACGAAGAAAGACCTGACGGTGCCGGGATTCTCCGGTGGCTTCAATCAGATCCTGGACGTCGCAGGCTCAAGCAAGGTGCTGTCGTTTTGGCGCAGCGCGAAGCCGAAAACGACTGGCGACGTCGCGGTGATTTCGCCCTAGTCGAAGGCCCGCGCGTAAGTAGCGACCAAAGGATTGTTACTTACCTGCCAGCCACTAGGCAGCGACGGTAGCGGCGTCCGGCTCGGAGGTGAGCAACGCCGTTGCCGGCCCGTCGGCAACTCGGCGCTCGTCGGCCACGAGGGACAGCAGCTCATTCTTGTCGGCGATGCCCGCTTCAAGCATCAGCCGCATATAGCCATCCACGTAGCCATGCGCTCGAGCGAGCCGCGCGTAGGCAACGCCATCCGTGCGCAGACGAAATACGTCCCGCAACATGAGGCGTAGGTTTTCTAGCATTTCGTTTTTGCTCTGCGTCGAAGACATGCTCCCGAAACTCCTTGACCCTGCATCTGCCTCGCGGGTCCGTGACCATGTGGGTATCGGCTCCACCGGGGTCGGGCCAAGTTTTGGAAACCGACGCAACGCTGACGCGCCGCGGCACCTACATGCACGCCCCTGCGCGTCTGGAGTCCACAAAAAGCCCAGCAAATCGACAATGTGTGGCGGAACGCGCGGCGTTCGGATATCGCAGTGGCGCCATGTCCGCTCCGAGCCCCGCCTCGCTCGTCCCTGAGCTCGCCAGCCACGCGACTGTCGACGCGATCGTGTCGGCGGTGCGTGAGCATCTGCTCGAAGCCGCCAGCGAGCTGCACGGCGAGATCGTCAGTCACGGCGCCGGAGATCTGGAACTGGACGTCGATGCACTCCAAACGCCCTGGGGCAATGTGCGTGAGGTCCTTGGCAGCGGCCCCAGCTCAGCCACCACACGAGCCCTGCTTGCCGCCGTGATCGCCTTGGCAATTCGCTCGGACTTCCCGAGCGCACCGGAAACCGAGAAGCGCCGTGCCCTCGACCTAGTGCGGCTGGCCGCGCACCACAGAGTCGACGCGTTGTCAGCGGTGGACGTCGCGTTGGGGGAAGCCTCAGGAACGTTCTGGTCGAGCGTCGCCGCGCAGGTGAACGAACTCACGCCAGCGGAGGCCGTCGTCGCGGTGCTTTCCCTGAAGCAAAGCAACAACGAGTTCGCGATCCGCGCGACGCAACAGCTCGCAGCCGCGGAAACCGAACCGAGTCTGTTGCGCGCGCTCTTGGTGGCGCCGGCTGGGCAAGTCGAGCACCTGAATGGCGAGCTGGCCCCCCCGCCGCGGCACCCGGCGCTCACCATCGTGCTGGCGTTTACCGGCGTGCTCTTCTTCGTTGCCGCCGTCCGTCTCGTGGGCCGGCTGGCCCTCGCCTATCGGCGCCCGGCGGAGCTCCGCG
>CBDUPW010000152.1:0-16164 GCA_965369205.1 uncultured Polyangiaceae bacterium
CGCCGTCAGCCGCGACGTGAATCGGGTTCGCGATCTTCTGTTTTGAGAGACCCCGTTTGATTGCCTCCACGTCCACCACGTTGTCTTCGACCAGGAGAATGTTGACCATCGCGCTTTTCATGTCCTTGCTCTTCTTTCGGGCTGCCAGTGCTTGGGCCAGGTGAAGCTGAACGCACAACCTTGGCCGGGCTGCGACTCCAACTCGATGCTGCCACCGTGGGCTTCCACGAGTTTTTTGACGAGGGCCAATCCCATGCCGGTTCCTTCGGTCACGTCTCTAGGCTGAAGCGTTTGGAACATGCCAAAGACCCGTTCGTGGTACTCTGCCGCGATCCCCGGGCCGTCGTCTCTCACGGTATATCGAGTGCTCTCTGGTCGGTCCTGGGACGTGATGGTGATTCGCCCGTCAGGTCGATCGTGGTGCTTGATGGCGTTGCTGATGAGGTTTCGAAAGACCAGCGCGAGTGCCGCCTTCGGCCCGCGAATAGTGCCGGCGTCGCTGGGAAGGTCGATGGCAAACGATTCGCCCGGGTTGACTAGCGCGACCACGTCCCGCAGCAGCGCCGCGGGAGCGAAGCTCTCGGGCTCCTCGAAGATCCGACCGGCGCGAGAGTACTCGAGCAGATCGTCGAGCAGTGCCTCCATGCGGCGGATCCTGCTCTGAAGGGTTTGAAGGTGCTGCCGCGAGTCTTGCGGCAAGGATTCGCCCACGTCCTCGACAATCCACCCCGCCAGGTTGTCAACATCCCTCAGCGGCGCCTTGAGATCGTGCGACGCAACATAGGCGAACTCATTGAGCTCTTTGTTAGATCTCTCCAACTCCCGCTGAGTTGCCTCCAAGAACAGAGTCCGCTCCTTGACCTTTGCGTCGAGTTCGTCGTTTTTGGCCCCGGCTTGGCGAAACGACACGTAGATGTCGTGCACTAGCCCCGCAAGCACGCAGCCGTACCCACCCGCCTTCAGCAGATGGGCCAGATCGAACGGCATGTCGAACAAGTCTCTTGAAAAAGGCATGTACACGATCTGAGACACCAGCGACACGACCAGGGAAATCACCAGCCAGTGCTCGAACGCATCCCACCGCCAGTGTCCTTTGCGCAGAAAGAGAACCAAGGCAGCGCAGAAAAACGCGCCCGGGACAAGCTCACTGGGTCGATGGATGAACAGTGTAGGAAAGTAGGCAGGAGGCAGCGGAACGAACGTGAACAATAGGAAGCACGCGACGGTGAGGAGCCCCACAAGCGCGAAGATCCGTTGCTCTTTTAGTTGTCCGCCGGTGCCTCGGCTCGCTTCAAGCTGCCAAAAGAACCAGGTCATACACAACAGAACGGATAGGAAGAGCCGTGACGCCACCCAACTCCACGGAATCAAACGGGCAAGTCCGGACGGAAGCAGATGTGACAATTCCGGTGACGCCACAACGGCGTGGCAAGCATCGAGCAACGCGGTTCCGACAAACCCCGCACCAAGAAACAGAAAGGTGTTGCTCTTGCGGCTGTAGAAGCGCGTAAACGCAAGAAGCCCAACGACGGCCGCCAAGGTTGCGGAGAATACCTCGATGTTTACGTGAAAGTGCGCGTTTGTCGTCCACGCGCTCGCCGCAAGTAGCGGATACGCGAGCGTGAGCACCGCGCCGACGCAGGCGTAGACAATGACTCGATTCGATTGCTTCGCCTGGCGCGTTGCTGCGCCGCGCACGGCAGGTGTGTCAGCGAGCGCCACCGATGAGTTTACTCCCCATACACAAGACCTACTGGAGCCGCGCCGGGGCGTCTAGGTTTGGATGAAGCCCTGCACGCCGCAGGTAGCGTCAGATCCTTGACGCCTCGCGCGGGCGCGGAGGACGGCGCTGCGCAACGCCCCGCCGCGGCTCAGTCCAGCTCGAGGGCGGCGCGTAGCTCGCTCTCGAGTTCTTCGAGCGCTTCGGCAGCAAGCCCGGGCGGCCCGAATAGTTCGAGCTGAAGCTCACCGCGAAAACCGAAGGCGACGACGGCGGGCACGTCGATGCCGCGGATGTTCGGCCCGATGGCGCGGATGCGCTCGATGTCTTCGCCAAACGCGACGAGCCCTTCGTCAAGGCGGCCGACGTTCGTGAACACCAGCCCACGACTGAGCGGCAAGTCGATCAGCACCGGGTGCAGCCAGCGCGTGATGCGCCGAGCGAGGGCGTGCGGCGCGCCAAGGCCGAGGGCGAGAGGGCCGAGGATGAACGCGGGCCCGGCCAATCCACGGCGTTGCGCCGTCGTGATCTTGGAAACCGCACGGGCAGCAGTCGCCAGATCGCCCACTGCGTTGCGGGGCACGATCGCGGTCAGAATGCTGGACGTGTTGGCGGCGGTCAGGCGCGGCGCCCCGGCGTAGCGCCGCAGATCCATGGTGTACAGCACGGCGAGGGGGCCGCGGCCGGAGCGCCCAGCAGCCACCCGCGCCAGCGCCGCGATGAGCGCGTCGTTCACGCTCGCGCCTTGAGGTCGGCAGCGCTGCTTGATGGCCGCAACGTCTGACGCCGAGATGGCGACATGGCGCCAACTCGCCTCACGCGAAGGATCTGCGGCAAACGGACGCTGCCGCTTGGCCGCGCCCAGGGTTTGCAGCGGGAGCAGCAGTGTCTTTGCCAAATCCCGAGCCAGGACGGGCAAGTGGTACCAGCGCAAGCCGGCAAGGGCGCGACCCACGGAGCGGGCCGAGTCCACGGGAACGGACGGCGCCACGCCGTACAACTGCGCGCCGAGCACGTGGCCCACGGCAGCCACGCCGCCGCCGTCGACCGCCAAGTGCGTCAGGCTCAAGATCAAGCGACTTCCACCGTCGCGCCGCAGACTCACCAAACGGATCGGCCGCTCGCGACTCGAGTCGATGGGACGCCGTGCCCACGCTGCGGTCTGAGCCTCGATGTCGCCCCCATCCGTCTCGACATGGATGGCGTCTGAGATCGGGCCGTCGACGACTCGCCATTGATCGCGCCACAGGCGTTCCTCGTAGCAACAGCCTAGAACCGGGAACGCATCGATAGCGGCCTGCACGGCCTGTTCGAGCTGGCTGGGGGTGAAGCTGCGGCGAAGGTCGATGACCGCATGCACCCCCAAGTCCCCAAAGCGCGCCATGGAGCCATACAGGCCAACGTCGGAGAGCTCCGCCGAGAACATCACATCAGCCTGTCGCGCAAGGACGCCCACAGAAGCGTCTTGGCAAAGCCTAACATCGGTACCGACGGCGGCCCAGCCCAACGCTCGTCGGCCCGGAGAATTGATCGATGCTAAGTTCTGCCGGCGTCATGGGTAGTGCACGATGAACACGAGGGGCCGCGGACTGGGTCGCTTGATTCGCAACGTCGATCTTGCGCAATAACCTGCAATCGCGGTTTCGGTGAAACGCTCTAAGGGCCGCTTCCCCGGCTGGGTCACTGCAGAGCCCTGACCACGACGTCATCGACATTGCAGAATTCAGTCACGGCCCCGGCGGTGCACTCGAAACGGATCTTGAACGCTGCGTTGTTGTTGGCCGTGGCCGGCAGATTGTAGCTCCGCGCTGCGTACGCGCCGTCATTTGCCGAAGACGGTCCGGTCTGCTCCAGAGCGATCCAAGTCGCGCCGTCGTACCAGCGCACTTTGAACTCGTCGGCCGAGTCTAGCTGCACCAACTGACGCGAGTACGCCACCGCGATTTGACTGTGGCCGACGGTACTCACAGCGCGTTCCAATAGACTTGCGGGTTCGGAAGTCGAGGACGGCTGCACACGCGCCGCCCAGGTGCCACTCCCCGGGCTCAGAGCCGACGCCTGCCATGGGGCTCCAGGACCGCTCAACTGCCAGGCGCCGATCCCACCGGACTCGAAGTCGTCGCTGAAAAGCACGACGGGGCCACCGCCCGTTCCACCCGTGCCCCCGCTGCCGCTCGCGTTCCCGATCCCACCGGCGCCGCCCATGCCAGCCGTACCGCCTGCGCCACCTGTCGCGCCACTTCCCCCCGCACCGCCTACGCCGCCCCCACCGCTGGCGCTCGTGCCACCGCCACCCGCCGCGCCCGCGCCGCTCGAACCTCCACCGGCAACTGCTGCGCCAGCGCCGGCTCCCCCACCCGTCTGGCCGCCGCCGCCATCGGTCCCACTCGATCCCCCCGCGTCGCCCACCGTGGGCGCTGCATCAGGGAACACGCTGCACGCCGTCATGGCGACACAGATACCGAGCATGCTGAGCGGACGCACCTTGCCAGTATCGCACGGCCGACGACGACCGACCCCCACTTCCGACAAGGGCGCTCCACAATTCATCACGACGCTGGGCACGGCTCTTCAAGTTCGGCGCTTTGCGTTAGCCGGCTCACGCGCGTTGGGCAGGGCTGTCTCATGGGTAACAATCCTTCGGACTGCTACTGACACACCGCCCTAGTTGGGCGGCGTCAGCTGCTTGTCGTAGAACTTGATCTCGTCGATGGTTCCGTCGGCGTAGCTGTTGTAGCCGGACTTGGCCCCGATGTAGACGTGGCTGCCACCCGCAACACCACCGCTGAGCGGCCCCGGCCCGGCGCCAGTGCCGATGCCCACGGCACCGAGGATGTCGAGCGTGACCACTTTGGCGCCCGTGCCATTCGCGTTCCAGGTCGCAAAGATGTGGACCCAAAAGTTGGGGTTGCACACAAAGGGCACCTTCGCGACGAAGGGAGCTCCGGCGTTCTGATGCCCGTAGGTGGCGTGCAGCTCCGCGGTGCCTGCGTTCGAGACCACCGTGAGTGAGAAGGTGTGCCCCTCTGGCGGGCGATGCACCAAGTAGCGCACCGTCGTGCCAACCTGGGCGCAGTTGTCATTGGGCTTGTACCAAAGGTCGACGCTGCCCTCGGTCCACAGCGAATTGGCGTAGGGAAACTTCAGCCCGTAGCTGCCCGACGCAGGAAACTGCGCAGCGCCGCCGCATTTGCCCGACGCAATGAAGTTGGCGCCGGATCCGTTCATGTACCCCGAACCGCCTTTTTCGGGCGTGGTGACCTTGGCTGCCGAATCCAAGGAGCTGTACAGCACCATGGACGTGTCCGTCAGGTTCACTGCGCAGTCTCCGCCGCCAGTGCCGCCGCTTCCCGAAGCGCCACCGCTGCCGCCACTGCCCGACGAACCGCCGCTGCCCGACGCGCCGCCGCTGCCGCCGCTTCCCGAAGCGCCGCCGCTGCCGCCACTTCCCGACGAACCGCCGCTGCCGCTCGCGTTCCCCGATCCACTGTTGCCTCCAGTGCCACCGCCCACGCCGCCGCTATTGCCGCCAGCGCCGCTGTTGCCGGCACCCGCAGTGTTGCCGGCGCCGGCGTTGTTCCCGCTGCCACCGCTTCCCGAGGTATTGCCGACACCTCCCGTCGCGCTGGTGTTCCCTGCGCCAGCTGCCCCGCCGCTCCCCGCGAAATCGTCCCCGCCGCAACCGACCGCCGCAACGAGAACCCCAAGCCCCAAGAAAAGATAAGAACGCATCCTTACATCATAGCAGCGATCTTGGATCGCGAGACGCGGACCGAGCGCCTACATGCGCATACACTGCGCCGCGTCATTCATGAAGCACGCGGGCGAGCGCAGCGACCAGCGCGCGAATGCGCGCCGGAGTGATCCAAGCCTGACCTAGTTCTAGCTCGATGCCCGCGTAGCGACGCGGCGAAAACTCGCGACGCAGCGCCGTCGTGTGACCGTCCGCCGTGCCCCGGTAGGGGTAGTTGCGTCGAACTCGGAGCGCCGGCAGCGCTGCCGCGAGGGCGCTCTGCATGCACGCCGCGAACCCTCGTTCCGCAGCGCGCGCCGGATCGTAGAGCAGTCCCAAGTCGGCCTCACGACGCTTCCCAGCGAGCACGGGCGTGAACGAATGGACAGATAGGTGCAGCGCGAAGCCGCTGACGCCGACGGCGTCTCTTATGGAAGCCGCGACCGCGTCGCGGAACGGAGCATGGTAGCGGCCGACGAGCTCGTCACGCACGGACGCAGGCTGCCGCCGCAGGGCCGGCGCGTGCAGGCCTCGATGGTGTAGGCTTCGGTTCAAGTCGATGACCAGTCGGCTGACCTCGCCGACGTGCAGCGGCGCTCGGGTCACCTTGGCCAACAGCCGCGCGGCGCCGAGCGCGCCAGCGTCGAAACCGCGGTGGCTGTGCAAGGCGCGCTTCGGCAGCACGCCTTTTAGAGGCCTTGGCACCGCACAACTCGCGTGCTCGCAGCTCAAGACAACGCCGAAGCGCTTCGGCACAGGCCGATTCATCCCCACCACCGAATGCTTTGACCGCTGCGTCATGGCTCGAAGGAGCGACCGGCCCGCAGGCACTGCGCCAGCCCTCGATACACGCGTTTGAGGTCCGCGTGGCTCGGAGTCGGGCCTGTGGCGCTCACGATGCGATCCGCAAGGCTGCCCTGCTCTACGATGACCGCCAGCGCCCTGGCCTCATCGCTTCCGATTGCGTCGGCTTGCGTCGCGCGCTCCAGAATGCGCGCCCAAGCTTCGCCCGCAGTGAGCACGCGGTCCGGCAACCCCAGCGCAGCACAGTAGTCAGTGGAGCCGAGCTGCGCCGCTCCCGCTTGGAGCGCGCAGCGGGTGAAGATCGCTTCGAGCTCCTCCACGGAAAACGCGCGCTGCGCCGCATCGTCAATGGTCTTGCCTTCGGTGAGTTCTTGCAGCAAGAACACCGCAAGCTGCGCGATCCCCAGGTCAGCGGCGGGGTGTTCTTGCACGTCCACGACGCGGATCTCGATGCTGTCACGCACGAATCGCGCTATCGCGCCGCGGGCGTTGACCCACTCGGCCTCGAGCTCTTCGTCGCTGTCGAAGGGCGCAACCGCAACCGCGATGGGTTCCAGGATCTGCTGCTCGTAGCTAGACCGATCGAAGACGGCCTCGGGGATGACCCGCCCGGTCACCATGGGCAAGCGAGCACAGTTCTGCCGGTAGTGCACCAATCGCGCGTCCCGGGCGTCGGCCATTTTGCCCTCGAAGATCGGCGAGCTCGCCGCAAGCGCTGGCAAGATCGGCAGCAGCAGGCGGATCGCCGCATGGAGTCGCCCAAACTCGTCGTCCCCGGTGAAGGGCAAGTTCAAGTGCACGCTTTGCAGATTGGACCAGCCATGCCCACGGCAGTCGAAGATGCGATTGAAGGTCGCGTAGATCTCTTGACTGTCGTGCGGCCAAAGTCGCGTTTCCGTCAGCGGGTCCATCCACGGGTGCATCGCTGTCGGCAACAGACGCGCGGAATGCGGAGCAAGCAGCGCCTCAACTTGCAGCGCATTGCGATGAAAGAGCGGAGCAAGTCCCCGCAGGCTCGGAGCCGGCGCGGTTGTCTTCAATTCGACGACATGCAGCACCAGTTCGTTCGACCAAGAGATGTCACCGTGCTCGACTTCGTTCTCGATGGCGCCGCCCGGGTCGATCAGCACACGATCGGCAATGGGCAGCACGGCCAGGGACTCCTGGTCGACGATCATGTATTCGATCTCGACGCCGTAGCCTTCGAACAGGCGCAGCCCCGGAGGCGCTTCAACGCTGTCCGTCATCGCGTCCGTTTCGTTTCACCTCGATGCGCCGAACGAAGTAGTCGACGATGGCGTCGTAGATAGCGTCCCCGCCGATGGCGTCTTCATAGCCGGCTTCGAGGGACGGGTTGTCGTTGACCTCGATCACCGTGACGCGGCGTCCACGCTGCTTCAGGTCAACGCCATACAGCCCGCGGCCGATCAAGTTGGCGGCTTTGACGCCCAAACGCACGACGGCGCGCGGCGCATCTCCCAGCTCGATGGCCTCGACGCGTCCGTAACGGCGGGCTGTGCCCTGCCCCTTTTGGATCTGCCAGTGTTTGGGCGCCATGAAATACTTCGCCGCCCAGATCGGCTTGCCGTCCAACACGCCGATGCGCCAATCGAATTCCGTCGGGAACCACTCCTGCGCGATGATCAGATCGCTCTTCGTCAACAGCTCCGCCACTTGGTCCTGCAACTCGGCGCGCGTGCTAACTTTGTGCACACCTTGAGAAAACGCGCTGTCCGGCTTCTTCAGGATACAGGGCAGACCCAGCTCCGCTTCGATGCAATGGATGTTGTCCTTGTGCACCACTAGCGTCTTCGGTGCTGCAATGCCATGACGCGTCAACAGCTCCGACAGATAGACCTTGTTCGTGCAGCGCAGAATCGAGTTCGGGTCGTCGATCACCACTAGCCCCTCCGCCTGCGCACGCCGTGCGAAACGATAGCTGTGGTGGTTCACATGGGTGGTTTCACGAATAAACAGCGCGTCGAAGTTTGATAGACGCGTGTAGTCGTCCTTGCCCACTAGGGTAACGGCCATGTCTCGCCGTGCTGCAGCGCGCGTCAGACGGGTAACGGCCTTGTCGTCCGAAGGCGGATCTGGGTCTTTGGGATCGAACAGCAGCGCCAGGTTGTAGCGCGCGGTCTTGCGCTTTGGCGGACTGAAGCGGCCTTGCTTGAAGAACTGCGCCGCCTGCTTGCGCACGAACGGCCGGTGGCTCTCGGGGATTTCCCCGGCGCCGATGGCGTTGATGCTGGAAAGGTACCAACGGCCGCCACGAGAACGGTTGAAACTGACCCGGAGCAGCGGCGCAAAGAACAGCTTGAACAGGTGCGCGCTCAAGCGATCGTAGCGTTTGGCCAGGTTGCGTCCGAAGTACACCGAGAGCTCGAAGGAACTCGACTGGATCGGCGCCAGGCTGCGCTGGATGAGCTCGTCGAGCTCGTCGGAGCGAATGCGCACGATCTCGTTGGCCTTGAGCTCCTGAATCGTGCTGACGCTTGGCACGGACTTGTGGCCCCGCGCCGCAGCCAGCAGTGACACGTAGTAGCCCGTCGCCTGGTAGCGGTACGAGCGACACAGGTTGAAGACGGCGACGCCGCGTAGTTCGCTGAAGCGCGGCTCGGTCAGGTAGGCGCGTGCTGCGACGACCTCTACTTCGGGGATGCGAAAGCGCCATTCGGTGGGTTTGATGACGACGATGAGTGCCCGCATGATGTTTTAGCGCGCAGAGCCTTTCTCTATGATCAGCAAGTTTGCGTCGTAGGTGACAATGCCGAGCAAGATGGCATTGGTGACTCGGTCAATCCCGATCCAGTATTGGCGTGATCGACTTCGCGACTGCGGCTCCCATGGATCCGCAACGTGAACGAGTTTCTGGATCTTGTCGTAACCATTGAGCACGACGAAGTGCCCCATGGGCTCTCCACGAACATCGTCAAAGTCACAATTCGGACCATGCTCCCTTGCGCAGCGATATAGATACGTCGCCGAGAGCCCCGTGAGAATGGGGATATTTTTGGCAAGATAGCGCCGGATCAGGGCTGGGTTGAGCTCCTCGAATCGCAACTGGCCGCCGCGCCTGAGGAATTCGACGTAGTACTCGCTCGCGCGGCGCAGCTTCTGGCTACGCTTTTCTTTGGCCTGGCGCTGCAACCGCTCCGCAATGTCGACCCCGGGAGCAAACCAGGTCGGGTCGAAGACCACCAAGTTGTAGGTGTATATGGTCACTTTGTAGCCGCGTGCGAGGGCATCGCAGGCCAGCATCACGCCCAGAGTGCCGCCTCCGTCCACGGTTGCCGTGTCCGCAATGACGCGGTCCAGCGGCACGTCGTCGCCGTAGAAGTTGTAAACGGCATGCAGACAAGTCGGCCCGCACGTCGTGTCGTCGGGCTGGGGCAAGATCGGCAGCGCAAGCGTCTTCTTGGGCGCCGGCGCGAAACGCTTCTTTTTCTTCGTCGTGATGGCTTTGGGCATCGACTGCAGACGGCTATGTGTCCGGACCGCTTCTTGTAGCACGCCCCACCGCTGTCCTGGCAACCCGCCGCAGGGCGGGCGCGCTCCACAGCTCAGACGAAGCCGTTGCTTTACCGATCCGTACCGTGGGAGAGGCCCCAGGCGTGGCGTACGTCTTCGCCTTCCACCATGAAGACGACCATCTCCGCCACGTTTGTGGCGTGATCGGCAATGCGCTCCAGATACTTGCCGACAGACTGAAGCCGCGTCGCTCGATACACGCATTTGGGATCGTCCATCATCACCGCTACTAGCTCTGGAAAAAGCTGGGCGTAAGTGGCGTCCACCACGCTGTCGCGCTCGATGACGGCACGCGCGGCGTCCGCGTCGCCGCTGACGAATGAATCGAGTGCACCGCGTAACATCTCCGTGGTCACCGCGCCCATGCGCGTGATCGTTGTGACCGCAGAGAGTGGCGATTCTTCCGTAAGCTCGATCACGCGCTCACATAGATTGACGGCCAAGTCTCCGATGCGTTCCAGATCCGTCACCAGCTTCATGGTGCTGGTGATGAAACGCAGGTCTGAGGCCACGGGCTGCCGCTTCGCCAAAATGCGCAGACATTGCTCGTCAATCTCGAGTTCGAGCCGGTCGACCTCCGTGTCCCCTTGCAGGGTCTGACGCGCCAAGTCCGAGTCATTCTCAACGAACGCAGTGAGCGCCTGGGTCAGCAATTCTTCGACCTTGGCGCCCATGAGCAAGATGTTTTCACGAAGCTTGGTCAGATCCGCTTCGTAGCTGCGGTCCGTATGGCGCATTGCTGCTTGTGATCCCGTCATCTGCGATCTCTCCCCGTTTCCGCTGGGCTCAGCCAAAGCGTCCCGTGATGTAGTCTTCCGTGCGCTTCTCCCGGGGCCGGGTGAACAGCACGTCGGTCTGCCCGTACTCCACCAACTCTCCGAGATAGAAGAAGGCCGTATAGTCTGCGACGCGCGCGGCCTGCTGCATGTTGTGGGTCACGATCACGATGGTGTACTGCCCCTTCAGCTCGTGGATGAGTTCTTCCACACGCGCCGTTGCGATGGGGTCCAGGGCAGAGCAGGGCTCGTCCATCAGCACCACTTCGGGCTTGAGCGCCAAGGTGCGGGCAATGCAGAGTCGCTGCTGCTGTCCTCCGGACAGGCTCATGCCAGAACGGTCCAAGCTGTCTTTGACTTCGTCCCACAGCGCAACGTGTCGCAGAACCTGTTCAACCACCTGCTCGGGCTTCGGTACGCGGATTCCGTTCAGACGCAACCCGGCAAGCACATTGTCGCGAATGCTCATAGTGGGAAACGGGTTCGGCTTCTGGAACACCATGCCTACTCGGCGGCGCACCTGCACGGGATCCACTCCTCTTGCGTAAATGTCGTTCTTGTCCAGAAGTACACGCCCGGATACGCGCGCGCCTTCGACAACTTCGTGCATTCGGTTCAGGCAGCGGATGAAGGTCGACTTGCCGCAGCCCGAGGGGCCAATAATGGCCGTAACTTGCTTGTCCAGCACGGCCAGGTCGATACCGCGCAGCACTTCTGTCGCACCGAATGCAGCACGCAAACCTTCGGCCTGCATCTTCGTGGGCGCGTCCTGAACGACGTCGGCAGCGGTCGGTGAGGATGCCACCGGCTTCGACTTCGCCTGGCTCTCAGCGCTCTTTGCAAAAGGTATGGATAGTTCCATGTTTGCGTTCATCGGGTCCTCACACGGGTCTTCACCATCAAACGAGCTGCGACGTTCAGGAAGAGCACGAGCGCCACCAGCACCAAGGCCGAAGCCCACGCTTTCTGCTGCCAGTCGTCATAGGGCGAAACAGCGTAGGTGTAGATTTGGACCGGGAGTGAGGCCGTGGGTTCGTTGAGCCCTTCGGACCAGAACTGATTGTTGAACGCTGTGAACAGCAGCGGCGCCGTTTCGCCAGCGACGCGGGCGACCGCTAGCATCACGCCCGTCGCGATGCCCGGAGCTGCCGTGCGCAAAACGACGCTCAACGTCGCGCGCCACTTCGGCACGCCAAGCCCGAGCGCCGCTTCCCTAAGCGCCGCGGGTACAAGTTTGAGCAACTCCTCGGTGGTGCGTGTCACGGTCGGCAGCATCAGCACCGCAAGCGCCACGCCCCCCGCGAGGGCACTGAAGCGTTTTGTGGTGAGCACGATCATGCTGTACACGAAGATGCCCACCACGATGGATGGCACGCCACTGAGCACATCCGCGGAGAAGCGCACGATTTTTGCCAGCTTGCCCGACCCGAACTCTGCCAGGTACACGCCGGCCAGGACGCCGGGCGGGATCCCGAACAGGCACGCCAGGCCCACGAGCTCCAAGGTGCCAACGATGCCATTGGCGACGCCGCCACCGGTCTCTCCGACAGGTTTGGGCAGCTCGGTAAGTAAGTCCCAATCCAGCCCACCCACGCCGCGAACCGCGACGTAGTAGAGGACCAGAGCAAGGGGCACCAGCGCCGTTGCCGTGGCCAGCACACAGGCGCCGCGCACGACGCGATCGACGACCTTGCGCCGGGCGTAGGGTTCGTACGCTGCACTCATGCGTGAGCACCTTTCGGCATGCGTCCCACGCGCCAGACCAAGAGTCGTGCCAGGACGTTGAGGGCCAACGTCACGACAAAGAGCAGCAGTCCGATCTCGGCGAGTGCCGCGAGGTAAACGTCACCGGTCGCTTCCGTGAACTCGTTGGCAATGACACTCGCCATGGTGTACGAAGGTGCGAACAACGAGGCGCTGATCTCCGCACGGTTGCCGATCACCATGGTGATCGCCATGGTTTCGCCCAGTGCACGACCCAGCCCAAGCAACACCGCTCCGAGGAGCCCGCTCTTGGCGTAGGGCAATACGGCGGTACGCACAGTTTCCCAGCGCGTCGCTCCCAGAGCCAGGGCGCCTTCGCGCAGTGTCACAGGCACCGCCTTGAGTACCTCCCGACTGACGCTCGCGATGGTCGGGATGATCATGATTGCGAGCACCACGCCGCCCGCGAGCATGCCAAAACCTTGATGCGGCCCGGAGAACAGCGGCAAGAAGCCAAGATACTTGGCGAGGAAGGGCTCCACGACATTGCGGAGGAATGGTGCCAAAGCGAAGATCCCCCACAGGCCGTACACAACGCTGGGCACCGCGGCGAGCAGCTCGACTAGGAAACCAACGGGCTCTCGAAGCCAGCTTGGTGCCAGCTCCGACAAGAAGATCGCGACGCCGAGGGAAATCGGCACCGCAATCAAGAGCGCGAGCAGGGACGACACCACGGTCCCGTAGATGAACGGCAAGGCCCCGAAGTCGTCTCGAACCGGATCCCAGTTCCGACCCGTCAAGAAATCCCAACCGAACTTTTCGATGCTGGCGGCAGACGCTCCGTACATTTCCCACGCCATCAACAACAGTGTCGCGAGCACGGAAAGCGCCATGAGCGCCGTCACCGCACGGAATACCCGATCGCCCGCGTTCACGTCGCGGCCGCGGCGAGCAAACCACCGCGGCCGGCGTTGCGCCGGGCCGCCGGAGACGGAGCCAGAGTTCAGGGCGTCCTCCACGGGGTTCAGCTGCCGGCCAGTAGCGTCTTGCCACCGGACTTCAAGGTCTTGAGTCGCGCTTCCACCTTCTTCATCACTGGATCCGGTAGCGGCGCATAGTGCAGCGCCTCGGCGTGCTGTTGGCCGTCGTGAATCGCCCACCACAAGAACTCGGCCAGGGTCTTGGCTTTGGTGGGATCCGGGCTGTCTTCGTAGACGAGAATGTAAGTGTAGGAAGCGATCGGGTAGGCGCCGTCCCCGGCGGCATCCGTGATGCTGACATGCAGCTCGTCGGGAACCTCGATCCCGGCACCCGCCGCCGTGATCGCCGCGATACTGGGCGCGACGAACTTGCCGGCCTTGTTTTTGACCGACGCGACCGGCATCTTGTTCTGCGTGGCGTACGCCAGCTCCACGTAACCCACGGAGCCGGGAGTCGTCTTCACCTGACCGGTCACGCCCTCGTTGCCCTTGGCGCCCAAGCCGCTAGGCCACTTGACGCTTTTGCCTGCGCCGACCTGGTTCTTGAACTCCGGGGAGACTTTGCCGAGGTACTCGGTGAACACCGCCGTAGTACCGCTGCCGTCGGAACGGCTCACGACGTTGATCTTCTGGTCCGGCAAAGGAACTTCGGGGTTGTCGGCAGCAATGCGCGGATCGTTCCACTTGGATATTTTTCCCAGGAATACGTCCGCCAGCACGTCTCCAGCGATCTTCAACGGAGCTGCAACGCCGGTGACATTGTAGGTCACAACGACGGCCCCCAAGGTGGTTGGAATGTGAAGCAGCTTGCCTGCTGCCTTTGTCGTCTCGTCCGCAGTCATTGGCGCGTCCGATGCGCCGAAGTCGACCGTCTTGGCAGTGATCTGGCGGATACCGCCCCCAGATCCGATCGACTGGTAGTTGATGCGGACGTTCGGGTGCTTGCTGTTGTACTCGCTCATCCACTTGGAATAGAGCGGGTACGGAAAGGTAGCGCCCGCACCGTTGAGGGAAATGGTGTCCGTCTTAGAGCCCCGCGCGCTGGACGAGGTCTCTTTGCTGCAGGCGGCGAGCAGCAGGGTGGACAGGGAGATAGCCGTAAATGTTCGTCGCGTGATCATGTTGGCGGATGAATAGCAACCGCCCACCAGGCGTGCGCGGCGCCCGGGAAACATCTGTGTGACAAGCGCGTGACGAGCGCTGCCGCTCCCTGCGCATTGCAGGAAAAGACCGGCAAGCGAGCGCTAACGCGCGCCGCCGCTACAACCGAGCAGCGCCGACTTCACCAAGCCAGGCCTCGAGAGTCGCTGCCCGCGGCGCGCCGCTGGAAACGTGACGCACCTGACCGTCAGCGTCGATGACGATGACCGTCGGCAGCACTTGGATGCGGTACTTGGCCGCCACGCTGCCATCGTCGTGCAACACGGCGTAGGGGATGTTCCAAGACTCTTTCAGCCTGGAAGCCACACGGGGATCCGAATCCACGCTCACACCCAGGAAACGCACATCGGACTTCCGCTTCGAAAGCGCCGCGTCCCGCAGCATTGGAGCGGCCTGCCGACACGCGCCACACCAGCTGGCAAATACCTCCACAACCACCGGCGCGCCGCGCAAATCCGACAGCTTCACTCGCGAGGAGCCGTTGGCGTCGGGCAGGTTGAACTCCGCGGCGATGTCGCCGACGGGCGGCCCGGATGGTTTCTTGGCGACCAGAGCAACCGCGATGCCGAGCGCCGCGATGAACAGCAACGCCCGGAAGACGTTGACTTTCCCGGGTGCGGCCTTTTCGGTCGGGGCGCTTCCGCGAGCCGGAGCGACGCGCTTGCTCATGGAGACAGCACGCGCCTGCCCAAGAGCGCGCCCGCAAGCGCCAGCGCGGCCACTGCGGCTCCGTGACCTAACCACAGATGCCAGGTCTCGCCGCTGGGGCAGGTCACGCCAATCGTCACCGCGCCCGCAAGGCCGCCCACGAGACCCGCGAGGGCACCGGAGATCCCTGGAGAAAACGGGTCCGTGCCGCGCCACAAGAACAGCGTGCCGCCGCCGGAAATCGCTCCGAACAACAGCGCATGCAGCCCACAACCCAACGCTCCGCCCCCATGGCTGGCGCTGAAGAATTCGCCGAGGGGCAGCTGCTCACTGGCGGCGAAAGCCAGGTAGGCCAGGAAGGCCACGGGCACTGCCACGGCGAGGGCAAATCGAAGATTCGCGCCGCCGCGTCGTCCGGGCGGTCGGAGAAATCCCGCCGCCAGCACAAGGGCCTGCACCACCGCCCAACCCGCAGCACCAAACAGCGCAGCGCGGAGCGCACCCTCGGGGCGCTGCGTGCTGGAAAGCACACCAAATACCAGCACGACGCCGAGCGCCAACGCGAAAGAGAGAGACGTCCGGGTCAACGCAGTCATGCCGCGTTTCGGCTGCAAGCTCTCGGTGCACTGCTTGACGATGGACGCACCGAGATCTGCCCGGGGCGTCTCAGGTTCGGGCCAGGGCAGATCCTGGAGCACCTCGTCGTTGGGTACGTCGCTCATTTAGCCGCGCTGGAACCTTTCTAGCTCTTTGCGGAGGAAGTTGTAGCCCCGGTGCACCCGGAGTTTGACGGCGGTCGGGCTCGTTCCAAGCACTTCTGCGGCCTCGCTCACGGACAGGCCCGTGAGTTTGGTCAGCTGGATCGCCTCACGGTAGTTCTCTGGCATCGAATCCAGGGCGCGCTCCAGCGCTTCGGAAACGTCGTTGGGCACTCCGCTGGGCTCCGGCTTGGGCTCTGGCATGGTGCCATCGCGACTCAAATCCTCAGTGCGGCTCTTTGCCGCGCGGCGCTCGTCGTAGAAAGAGCGCCGGGCGATCGCGAGCACCCCGTCGATCTCCTCGTCCCCCACCCGCGCAAGGGGCGACTGATTCAAAATCGCGCCGGAA
>CBDUPW010000153.1:0-15992 GCA_965369205.1 uncultured Polyangiaceae bacterium
ACTTCGGCCTGGTTGTGGACAGCTCTGTGATCATGGTGGAGAACGCTTCGCGGCGCCTGCAGGAAGACACCTCCGATCGAAGTGTCGCAGAGGTCGTGCGCGACGCCGCCGTGGAGGTTCGCAAACCCACGCTATTTGGCGAGCTCATCATCATCATCGTGTACCTACCGATCCTCGCGCTGGAGGGGGTCGAGGGGAAGCTATTCCAACCGATGGCGCTGACCGTCGTATTCGCCCTACTCGGCTCCATGCTGCTGTCGCTCACGGTGATGCCCGTGCTGGCGAGCCTCGTGCTGAAGAAGGGCCGTGGCAAGGGCGACAGCCGCTTCATTCGCGGCCTGAAGCGAGGCTACCGCCCCGTGCTGGACTGGGCGCTTCGACGACGCGGGTTCGTTCTGGCCGGGGCCGCACTTTTGGTTGCGAGTGCGGCATTTCTCGCGACCCAGCTCGGCTCCGAGTTTGTTCCGCGCCTGCGCGAACAGGCGATCGTGATCAACACCGTGCGCCTTGCGGGCGTGTCGCTCGACGAGTCCGTCCGCTATGGCTCTCAGATTGAGCGCCATCTGTTGGCTCGCTATCCGGACGAAATCGCCCACATCTGGACGCGGACTGGCAGTGGCGAGGTCACGACCGACCCGATGGGACTCGAGGTGTCGGATGTGTTCCTCACCCTGGAGCCGCGCGATCAGTGGAAACGCGGCACGACCCAGGACGAGCTCATGGGTCTCATGATGAAGGATCTGGAGGACCTGCCGGGAATGCGCAGCGTATTCACGCAGCCCATCGAGATGCGCATGAACGAGATGATCGCCGGGCTCCGCGCAGATGTCGGCATCAAGCTGTATGGTGACGACTTCGAGGTGTTGCGGGCGAAGGCCAACGAGATCCGTACCGTCGTCGAGAACATCCCTGGCGCGGCAGATGTATCGGTGGACCAACTCACGGGTCTTCCAATGCTTGCCATCGAAGTCGATCGCGAAGCAGCGGGCCGGCATGGCATTCCCGTTGCCGAGGTGCTCGAGGTCGTGGACGCGCTGGGCACGCGCAAAGTGGGCGAAGTCATCGATGGGCAACGTCGCTTCGACCTCGTCATCCGATTGGATGATGCGTCGCGCCTGTCGGCGGACCGCATCGGCCAAATTCTCGTTTCAACGCCCGAAGGTGGGCGCATGCCGCTCAGTGCGTTGGCGAAGATCCACGTGGTTGAGGGCCCAGCGACCATCAACCGGGAGTGGGCCAAGCGCCGCATCACCGTGCAAGCGAACGTTCGTGACAGAGACGTCGGCTCGTTCGTTACGGACGTGCGGAAAGCGCTAAAGACAGTGGACCTTCCAGACGGACATTATCCGAGGCTGGGAGGACAGTTCGAGAACCTCGAGCGAGCGCAAAAGAGGCTCCTCATCGTCGTGCCCATCGCGTTGCTGCTGGTGCTCTCGCTGCTATTCGTCACCTACGGTCGGATGAAGGACGCCCTGCGCGTGTTCACCGGGGTGCCGTTCGCTGCGGTCGGCGGCGTCGCCGCCCTGTGGCTCCGCGGGATGCCGTTCTCCGTTTCGGCGGGCGTCGGCTTCATCGCGCTTTCGGGCGTGGCAGTACTCGGTGACATGGTGTTGGTCTCGCAAGTGCAGCGACTTCTACGTTTGGGGAAAGACCCAAACGACGCGATCCGCGAGGCGGCTGAGACGCGGCTACGCCCCGTGTTGATGACCGGGCTAGTCGCGGCATTCGGCTTTCTCCCGATGGCCTTGAACACAGGCGTCGGCGCAGAAGTGCAGCGGCCGCTTGCCACCGTCGTCATCGGCGGGATCATCACTGCGACGTTCGCCACACTAGTGGTCCTGCCCGTCCTCTACGCGACGTTCGGGAGGCGGGTTCCGGCAAAGGAAGCTGCACACTCCGCAACGCCCTCGCAAAACGAGACGACCGACCACAGCAGCCAATCATCCTCGACGAGCCCATAGCCGACGAAACAAGGCCGGTGCGCCTGGATTCTTGCGCGCCTAGACGCGTTCGACTTCGACGACGCCGCTGACTTTCGTCAGGGCCTTCATCACGTTCTTCAGCTGCGACAGATCGTTCACATGAAACGTGAACACATTGCAGGCGCGGCCGTCGTCGCTGGCGCGGCAATTGGCTTCGCTGATGTTGATCTTCTGGGCGCTGAAGGTCTGGCTAACTGTGGCCAAAATGCCTGGCTTGTTGGCGGTCGTGACCTTCAGCTGCACCGGGCGATTGATCTTGGCCTTGGTGTCCCAGCTGACATCAATGCGGCGCTCTGGATCGGAGTTGTCGAAGGCCTTGGGGCACTCGCGACGGTGAATGGTCACTCCACGACCGCGGGTGATAAAGCCGATGATGGCGTCGCCGGGCAGGGGGTTGCAGCACTTCGCATAGCGCACGAGCACGTCGTCGATGCCGCTGACGCGAATGCCGGTGTGGTCACGTCCGGTGACCTTGCGGACGATCTGCTCGATGCGACCTTCTTTGAACTCCTTGGGAGGCTCCGAGGGATTGTCGGCACCTCTGGCGCGCACCGTCGTGACAACATCGTCAGAGCTGAGCTTCCCGTAACCCACCGCGAGCAGCAGTTCGTCCCAGTTGCCGAAACGGTGCGCTTCCCAGACCCGGCGCATTTCGTCTTTGCTCTTACTGAGTTTGGCGTAGCTCATGCCGGCCTGGCGCAGATCCGACTCCAGCAGCTCGCGGCCCAGATTGACGCTCTTCTCGCGTTGCTCCTGACGCAAGAATCCGCGTATGCGGCCACGTGCCCTGCCGGAAACCGCGTAGTCGAGCCAGTCCTTGCTGGGCCGCTGCTGGGGCGAGGTCATCACTTCGAGCACGTCACCGTTGCGCATCTTGTAGCGCAACGGAACGATTTGACCGTTAGCGCGGGCACCCGAGCAGTGGTTGCCGACGTCGGTGTGGATCGAATACGCGAAGTCGATGGGCGTTGCCCCGCGGGGGAAGACCCGCAGATCGCCCCGGGGCGTGAAGATGTACACCTCGTCTGGAAAGAGGTCGATCTTCACGCTCTCCAGGAATTCCGCCGGGTCTTTTACGTTGTGCTGGAAGTCCGCCAGCTCTTTGAGCCAGCCGAATTTGTCTGCCTCGCGCGGGTCCACGCCGCCGGAGATGCGCTCCTTGTACTTCCAGTGGGCGGCCACGCCGTCTTCGGCCACCCGATTCATGTCGTGGGTGCGGATTTGGATCTCGATGCGCTGGCGCCCGGGGCCAATCACCGTCGTGTGCAAGGACTGGTACATATTGGACTTGGGCAACGCCACGTAGTCCTTGAAGCGTCCGGGCACGGGCGTCCAACGCGAGTGGATCACGCCCAGCACCGCGTAGCAGTCACTGACGCTCTCCACACAAATACGAAAAGCGATCACGTCGTAGACCTGCTCGAAGTCGCACTGCGCAGCCTTCATCTTGCGATAAATCGAGTACAGATGCTTTGCACGGCCGGTGACCTCTGCGGCAAACCCGGCCTCCGCCAAGCGTGAGGTGATGGTGCGGCAGACGCCTTCGATGTAGCGCTCGCGCTCCTTGTTCGTCTTGGAGAGCTTGCTGGTGATCTCCTTGAATATATCCGGCTCCAAATGCTGAAAGGAGTGGTCTTCCAGCTCGCTCTTGATGCGCTGGATGCCAAGGCGATTGGCCAGGGGCGCGTAGATCTCCAGGGTCTCCCGGGCGATGCGTTCCCGCGCCTCGGGTTTCATATGCTCGAGGGTGCGCATATTGTCGAGGCGATCGCAGAGCTTGACGAGGAGCACGCGCAGGTCCTTCGCCATGGCGACGACCATCTTGCGGAAGCTCTCGGCCTGGCGATCTTCTTTGCTAGTGAAGTTGATCTTGCCGAGTTTGGTAACGCCGTCGACGATTTCAGCGATCTCCGTGCCGAAGTCCCGCTCGATGTCGACCAGGGTGCTCGGCGTGTCCTCGACGACGTCGTGCAGCAGACCCGCGCACACGCTGGCGGTGTCGAGGCGCAGCTCGGCGATGATCTCCGCGACACTGACAGGATGGATGAAATAGGGATCGCCGCTCTTGCGTATTTGTTCGCGGTGCGCCCACTCGGCATAGTGGTATGCGCGCCGGATCAAATCGGCGTCGGAGGCGGGCTGATACGACTGGATGCGGGTGACGAGATCGTCGGCGGCAAGCATAGATTTATGCCGAAATCTCGGCAGGCAATGGAAAGTAACACTGCGGAAGGTCCGCAGCAAAGCCGGGCCGGCGAAAGGCGCCCTTGTTGTCGCTTCCTCGCCTCCGTTTGGACCTTGACCGTACTAGGCTCCTGGGGTGACAGACGCAGCCGAACTGTCGGACGAAAGCGGCTTCGGCATCTATGTGCACTTCCCGTGGTGCTTACGGAAGTGTCCCTATTGCGACTTTCTGAGCGTTGCGCGGGAACCCGCCACCCTGCCCCACGAAGCCTATGCGGACGCGCTGCTGGCCGAGCTGGAGCGCCGGGGCATGCCAGCAAGCGGGGCTGGGCCGGCGGGACCAGGCAGCATCTTCTTTGGGGGTGGCACGCCCTCCCTGTGGCAGCCCGGGGCGCTGGGCAGGGTGCTCCGGCGGCTGTGCGACGTCGCGCCCGCACCCGTCGAAGAGATCACGGTCGAGTGCAATCCGTCGAGTCTGAACTACGACACCGCCCGGGCGCTCCTGGACCAAGGCGTCAATCGCCTGAGCATTGGCGTGCAAGGCCTCGACCCAGCGCGGCTTGCTTTCCTGGGCCGCTGGCATAGCCCGGAAGAAGCACTGCAGGCCCTGCGGGACGCGCTGCGCGCAGGCCTGCCGCGAGTCTCTGCGGATCTGATCTTCGGCGTGCAAGGCCAGACGGCCGCAGCCGCGGCGGAGGAAGCCCGCATCTTGGCGGCGGAAGGCATCACGCACCTGTCCGCGTACGCGCTGACCATCGAAGCAGGAACGCAGTTTGGACAGCTGCAGCGCCAAGGCAAGTTGCCGCTGTTGACCGAAGATGCGGTTGCGGAGTGCTACCTCGCGGTCGAGCGCGCCTTGGAAGACGCGGGTTTCGCTCATTACGAAATCTCGAACTACGCACGGGAGGGGCACCGCGCCGCCCACAACCTCGGCTACTGGCGTGGATGGGACTATTTGGGACTCGGCGTCGGTGCCTGGGGCACCGTGACGGACGCAAAGGGCAAAGTGCGCTACCGCAACACCGTGGTGCCCGAGCGCTACTTGCAACCCGGCGCGTGGCAAAACGCCACCCTCAGCGAAGCGGGCAGCGGCGGGCTGGTGCGCGAGTGGGAGCGCATCCCTCCGGAGACGGCACTCAGCGAGCGCATCATGTTGGGGCTGCGTCTGTCCGAGGGCATCGACGTCGACGCTCAAGCGGCGCAGCTAGGCGTCGTGGCCTGGCCCGAAAGCCGACGCAAAGCGCGAGACAAACGCCTGCAGCGCGGGGATCTTTTGCAAGTGGGGCGGCGTCTGCGCATCGCGCCGGAAGCGTGGCTGCGCGCCGACGGCATCATCGGCGAATTGATGTAGACGCTGGCGCTATGCCGCACGGGTGACGTGCGCTGCCACCCATTCGCCTAAGTCCTTGAGCGCGCGCTCGGCCATGGCCTCGTACTTGGCGCGCTTCTTCAGCCGATCCCCCTCCCAGGGCGTGAGGTGCGAAAAGGTGATGTTTGAGGGCTGGTAGTCCTTTTCGTTACGGGATAGCTGCGTGAGCAGGCCACCGTGGGCCGTCGTCGCTGGGGGCAGCACCGGCTCTCGTCCCTGCAGCCGTTCGTACAGAAAGTGCGCAACCAGCCAACCGCCCGCTGCACTCTCGACGTAGCCCTCAGTACCCGTGATCTGACCCGCCAAATAAATATCGGCGTGATCCCGCAAGCGCATCGTTGAGTCGAGGCAGCGCGGGGCATTCACGAAGGTATTGCGATGTACGGCGCCAAAGCGCAGGAACTCGGCGTTGGCCAACCCGGGGATCGTGCGGAAGATCCGCGCCTGTTCGGACCATGTCATGCGACTCTGAAAGCCCACGAGATTGTAGGCGGTGCCCGAGGCGTCTTCTTTGCGCAACTGCACCACGGCTTTGGGCCAACGCCCCGTGCGCGGATCCGTCAGACCGACTGGCTTCATGGGACCAAAGGACAGCGTGCGCTCGCCACGCTCTGCCATGACCTCGATGGGCAAGCAGCCCTCGAAATAGCGCACGTCCTCAAAGCTCTTGGGCTGTACCTTTTCGGCGGCACAGATCGCTGCGACAAACGCAGTGTACTGCTCGGCGTCGAAGGGGCAGTTCACGTAGGCCGCCTTTTCCTCTTCGGTTTCGCCCTTGTCCCAGCGCGACGCGACAAAAACCTGCTCCCAGTCGATGCTATCGGCGCTGACGATGGGCGCGATAGCGTCGTAATACGCGAGGGATTCAGCGCCGATGAGCGCCGCAAGGTCCGCCGCCAGGGCATCCCCGGTCAACGGCCCCGTGGCGATCACCAGGGGCCGCTCCGCCGGCACCGCGGGCACAACTTCGGTGTGCCGCTCAATCTGCTCCGAAGCGTCAAGCCAACGGGTCATCAGGGCCGCGAACCGTTCGCGGTCCACTGCCAGCGCGCCGCCCGCCGGCACGCGGGTTTGATCCGCTGCCCGCATCACGAAAGAGCCGAGGCGGCGCATTTCTTCCTTCAGCAGGCCAACCGCATTGGACAGAGCGGCGCCGCGAAACGAATTACTGCACACCAACTCGCAGAGCGAGTCGCTGCTCTGCGCCGGAGTACGCGCCGCCGGCTTCTGTTCGATCAGGCGTACGGACACTCCGCGCGCAGCCAGCGAAAGTGCGGCTTCGCTCCCCGCGAGGCCGGCACCGATAATGGTGACTTGGCTCACGTGGCCGCAGTGACGGGCGTGTCCTTCTTGCTCGCGGGCCGACTGCTTTCGCTGCGCTCCGCTGCGGGTTTGTCCTCCGCTGCGGGCGCTTCCGGCGCGGCTTCATCAGCGCCGCGGGAGTAGCCGCATTCTTTGCCGCGACCGCAAACGATCTTCGGGGTCTTCTTGGTGCCGCCGTAGACCAAGAATGGATGTTTGCACAGCGGGCAGGGCTCGGCGATGGGCTTCTGCCATAGTTTGAAGTCACACTCCGGGTACTGCATGCAGCCGTAGAAGGGGCGGCCGCCCCGCTTCTTGGCGCGGACTTCGACGATGTCGCCGCCACACTTCGGGCAGGGGACACCCAGCGGCACCGGGCGGCTGTTCTTGCACTCCGGGTAGCCGCTGCAGGCGAGGAATTCACCATAGCGTCCGGTCTTCTTCACCATGCCGCGCTCGCATTTGTCGCAGACGTAGTCCGTCAGTTCGGGCTTGGCCGGCGAACCATCCGCGGCCACGTCACAGGTGAACTTGCAGGTGGGATACTTCTCGCAGCCGAGGAACCAGCCGTTCTTGCTCCAACGCTTGAGCATCATGCTGCCGCACTGCTCGCATTTATGCTCCGTGGGCTCGGGCGGCGGCGCCCAACGCTCGGCCTTCTTGGCAACGTCGAGCACTTCACGGAAACGCTTGTAGAAGCGCGAGAGCAGCTCCACGCGATCCAATTTGCCGGCTTCGACCTCGTCTAGGTCTTCCTCCATCTTCGCGGTGAAGCTGGGCTCCATGAAGTCGAGATGCGTGCTGACCAAACCGTCCACGACGATTTTTCCGAGCTCGGTCGCTTGCATTTGCCCGCCGGGCAGCTTTTCGACGTAGTCCCGCGCTTGCACCTTGCTGATGATCTCGGCGTAGGTGCTGGGTCGACCAATGCCGCGCTTTTCCAGCTCCCGCACCAGCGAGCCTTCGTTGTAGCGAGGGGGTGGCTGCGTGAACTTCTGCTCCGTGACCACGCCAGGCGGTGTGACCAGGGACAGTGCTTCTTTTTCGTTCAGCTCCGGCAAGAGGCCGTCGCCAGAATCGAAAGTGAAGGCGGCTGCGGCAGCAGCCGCGCCGTTCTTGCCGTTGGCCGGGGGCGGGATGCTGCCTTCTTCCGACGCGTTCGCTTCGTCTTCGCCGGCGAGGGTTTCTCCGCCGCCCGCGTCGAAGGTTTCTCCCTTGCCGTATTGAGTCAGCCAGCCGCCGAACTTCAGCACCTTGCCGCTGATACGCAGACGGTAACTGTCGTGCCGCTTATCTTTGCGGGTCGGCGTCGCATCCACATCGATGCCTGTTTGATCGTAGACCGCCGGCGCCATCTGGGACGCCACGAAGCGGTCCCAGATCAACTTGTAGAGCTTGAACTGCTCGTCCGTGAGGTGCTTCTTCACCACATCCGGAGAGAATTCGAGACTGGTGGGGCGGATGGCTTCGTGCGCTTCCTGGGCGTTCTTCTTGGCCTTGAAGGCATTGGGCTTCGCCGGCAGGTGCTCTTTGCCGTAGGCCTCGGTGATGAACTCGCGCACGGAGTCGATGGCGTCCTGACTGACCCGCAGACTATCGGTACGCATGTAAGTGATGAGACCGACGGGACCGCCGTCTTTCTTTAGATCCACACCTTCATACAGCTTCTGCGCAACGGTCATGGTGCGCTTGGCCGTGAAGCGCAGGTAGCTCGTGGCATCCTGCTGCAACTTGCTGGTGGAATAGGGCGCCGGAGCGTTGCGCTTCTGCTCCCGCTTGGTGACCTGGGCCACCACGAACTTCGCGCTCGTTAGGTCGTCGCGAATGGCGTGGGCGTGCTCGCCGTTGTCAACGGTGACTTTCTCGCCATCCACCCGAGCGAGTCGGGCACTGACAGGCTGCTTGCTCTTGCCCACGAGGGCAGCGCCGATGTTCCAATACTCGTCGGGGACGAACGCTTCGATCTCGCGCTCACGCTCGACGACCAGACGCAGGGCCACGGATTGCACGCGTCCCGCAGACAGCCCGAAGGCCAGCTTGCTCCACACCAGGGCCGAAACGTCGTAGCCGACGATGCGATCGAGCACGCGGCGACAGCGCTGGGCAGCGTACAGGTTCTTGTCGAGCTCACGCGGGGCAGCCAAACCACGCTCGACACCCTTCTTAGTGATCTCGTGGAACTCGACGCGCTCGACCTCGAGCTTGGGGCGCGCCAGCTCTTCGGCGATATGCCACGCAATCGCTTCGCCTTCGCGATCCGGGTCGGTTGCGAGCAGGAGTCTGGTGGCCTTCTTGGCCTCGGTGGCGAGCTCAGAGAGTACCTTGGCCTTGGTTTCGATGACCTCGTAGGTCTCCTCAAAACCACGCTCGACGTCCACGCCCATTTTCTTGGGCAAATCCTTCACGTGGCCTTTGCTCGCCAAGACCTCGAAGCCCTTGCCTAGGTACTTCTTGATCGTTTTGGCTTTGGCCGGTGATTCGACGACGACGAGCGTCTTGCTCATGACCCCTGGACTTTCCTTCCTAACCAACTGATGCGGTGAATGGCGTGACTGTGCAAGTACCGGATCGGCGAGTAGGGACTCAAAATTCAACGATATTGACGGCTTACGATTTTCAGGCCGCCTGCAGGGTCGGGAGCTAAGACCCCATCTAGCGTGAGTGTCAAGACCACCTCTTGCACCTGCGCCGCCGTTAGGCCCGTTTCTTGAACGATTGCGTCAGCATGCGATGCACCAGCCTTGAGAGCAGAAACCACCCGCTCCCGGGGTGACTGCGACCCAGCGGGCACGTCCGGCCCGTCGGCCGATAGGTCAAGGGTCGCCTGCGCGGGGCGGCGGGCAGGGCGCCCGGGCGCGAGCGGGTGCGCCCGGATCCGCGCGAGCTCCCGCAACACGCAGCGTTCGTCTATGAGCACCCGTGCGCCGAGCCGCAGCTCGAGCAAGCAGCCCCTTCCGGCGTCGTTCCAAGGCGTCGTCGGCACGGCGAAGAGCGGGCGCTGGAGCCGCCGCGCCCACTTGGCAGCATTGCGCGCGCCGCTGCGAAACCCCGCTTCGACCACGACGATGATGTGAGCACAGGCCACCAGGATCGCATTGCGTGGAAAGAACTTGGATTGGTGCGCCGCCACGTCACAGGGCTCCGCGCTCAGGTATCCGCCCCCAGTGTCGACGACGCGCTGAAAGAGCGCGCGGTTTTCTTCGGGGAACGGTCGGTTGTATCCGGCCGGGGCAACCACAACCGTCGTGCCACCCGCATCGAGCGCGCCCTCGTGGGCGGCGGTGTCGATGCCTTTGGCGCCGCCGCTCCAAATGCTCACGCCGGCGCGCGCAAGGTCCGCCGCCAGCTTCCGCGCGAAGTCTCGGGCGGCGGGGCTCGGCACCCGAGTCCCGACAATAGCCACCCCGGCTCCCCTGGGCAACGCGCCGTGCAGGTACAGCACCTCCGGACATTGGTCGTAATCCGCAAGTCGGGCCGGCCGCGCGGGACCTTTGAGGATGCGCATGGGCATGTCGGCCCCTATCGGACCGGGCTGCCCTCAGTTGCGCGAGGGTTGTGGGATTGTGGGGCGGACTACGTCACTTCACGTAGAGACGCGCGCCCACGGCCCCTGTTCCGCGCTTGGCCTTAAGCACCACCACCGCGGGAAACCCCGCAGGGAGTGAGTTCTTCCAACAAGGCTTGATCTTGGCCTCGCGCCCGCCGGAATTGTCCACCGCCAGCACCGCGCCAGGCAGTCCGGGGATCGGCGCGCGTGCCTGCAGCTCGAGATCCACTTCCTCCACGCCAGCACCGCCCACGGCAATGACCGTGTAGCACTTGCCGATGTCAATCATGACCGGATGCTCAAACTTGGCGCCTTCCACCAGCGCGGCGCCGAAGATCTCCCCCACGGGCTTCATGCCGCGCGCGTCCGTCTTGGCTTTGCGTTTGATGACGTCGTCCAGCACCCCTTGGGTTTCTGTGTCGAAGGGAACCGGTCCGCCATCGCCCGGCAGAGGCGAGGTGTTCGTTGGCGGCGGAGGAGGAGGCGGCGGCTGCCCGGCATCCGGGGGCGGCGGCGGCGGGTATTGGATGGGCTCCTCTTTCTTCTTGCAGGCTTGCGCGAGTGCGACGCCCGCGGACAAGAGTGCGACGGATAGAGCCCATTTTCGAATTCGTGCAGCGTTCATCTTCTTCATTTCTTGTACGCCTGTGCGCCAACGCTACCCTGCCCCTGCAGGACGTGCATGTCTACCGTGACCACCATTGGCGTCGGGTACGGATTGCGAATGCACTGCTCGTTCGGCCCGACGGTGGGTGCTGGGCCATCGGCGCTGCTTTGCGCCAATACCTGCGGAGGCGCCGGCGGCGCGGTGATCACGTTGATTTGATATCGAAAAACTCCGAATCCGGCGAAGCCCACGACGGAGTAGCAGCGGTTGGCTTCCAGCGTGAGCTGGCCTTGGGCGTGTCCGTCTTGCTGCAAGTTCGCCGTGAGCAGTTGGCCGTCAGCCTTCATACCCTTGGCGTCGGTGTCCGCTTTCATTTTGATCCCGGCCAGAATGATTTCCGCCCCGCTCACTCCGCCAATGGTCGCTGCGCCGCCCGCGAGCGCTCCGGAGAGGATGTTCTGCAGGGTCGATGGATCGCTGAAGATGGCTCCGAGGGGCGGGACTTGCCCCCCCGCGGGAGCCTGACTGCCACTGGGCGCTGCGCTGGCGGTGGGCCCCGCATTCGGGCCACCGCCCACCGGGCCGGGACCAGACTGCCCCTGCTGGAAGCCTTGGGCGTCTTGGGCTGGCTGATCTTTCTTCTTGCAGCCGGTGAGGAGCAGACAGCACGCGGCGAAGACTAGTGATTTCTTATACATAGAACGCTCTCCCCAAGTTATCCCGAACACACATCAGATTCCATCTACCTACATTATCGCACCAAGCGGAGCCTGTGCTAATGAGACGTGCCGTGTCGGTCGTCGTTGCAACTCATGGCCATTGTTTTGATGGGCTGTCCAGCGCAGTGCTGTTTACGCACTTGTACCGCGCCGTGCGCGGGCCCGCGACCTTCCGCTACCGCGCCTGCGGCTATGGCATCGGCCAGAACGCCCCGGAAGAGCGCCTGCTCGACGGCGACGAGAATGCCATCCTGGACTTCCGCTTCAGCCCCTCGGAGAAGCTGACTTGGTATTTTGACCACCACCGTACCGCCTTCGCGAGCGACACGGACGCCGGTGTATTCGAAGAGCGCAGCCAGAAGAGCCCATTCTTCTTCGATGCGGCGTACTCCTCCTGCACCAAGCTGATACGGGATGTAGCCAAGGCCAAGTACGACGTCGAAGCCAAAGAGCTGAGCGGCCTGGTCGAGTGGGCCGACATCGTGGACTCCGCGCGGTTCTCGAGCGCGGAGCAAGCCCTCAGCCGCAGCGATCCAGTGAAGCGCCTAGTGAGCGTGGTGGAACACTACGGCGACGACAAATTTCTTTCGCGCGTCGTCCCGGACCTCTTGGAGCGGCCTCTTCTAGAAGTCGCCACCAGCCGCTACGTCGAAGAGCGCTACTCTCCCCTCGGCCAGAAACACGAAGGCTTCATTCAAAAAGTCCGCGCGCATGGCAAGCAACGGGGACGGGTCGTGTACGTCGACCTGACCGGTGGTGTGCTCGACTTGGTCAGCAAATTCGTCACCTACGCGCTGTTCCCCGATTCCGTCTACTCCGTGATCGTGGGGCAGCTCAGAAACGGCGCGAAGATCAGCGTCGGCTACAACCCCTGGTGCGGCAAGCCTCTGGACACAGACATCAGCGCCATCTGCGCGCGTCATGGTGGCGGCGGACATCCCGTCGTGGGTGGGATCTCCTTCAAGACCACGGAGCTCGACCGAGCCCGGGCCGTTGCCCAGGAAATCGCCGCTGAGCTGTCGGGCTAGCGGGCGCACGCGCCCCGCCGAGTGAACTCTCGCCATGCCGCAGCCCTACGGCACGCAGTATTGGAAGCGCTCCGCGACGGACGAGCCGATCCTGCTGGGCCACCGCGGCGTGCGGCGCGAGGGCGTGAGCGAAAACACCCTCGAAGCTTTCGAGCTGGCCCGAAGCGAGGGCGCCGACGGCGTCGAGCTCGACGTGCGCCTGGACAGTGCGGGCGGGTTGCTCGTGCTGCACGACACGGACCTGAAGCGCGTCACCGGCGGGCGAGACCTGCGGGATGCCGAGGGGGTGCCTGCTGGCGAGATGAAAACGCTCACCCTGGCCCACGGCGAGCGCGTGCCCAGCCTGGACGACGCCCTTGCCTGGAGTCGGCAGCACGGCATGCGCATCAACATCGAGCTGAAGAGTGACGTGTCCAACAAGCGCCAATTGGTGCGCCGCGTTGCCTCGGCTGTGCAGTCGGTGAGCGACGCGCCGGAGCGATTCGTGTTTTCATCCTTCGACCCACGACTCGTACTTGGCATGCGCTTGCTGCTGCCGGAAGTGGCTTGCGCCTGGCTGGTACACGCAAAGCAACGCTTCTTGCGCTTCGCCCCAGGGCTGCGTCTCACCGGCGCAGTGGGCGTACACCCCCAAGCTGAGCTGCTGACCTGGGGCAGCTTGACCGCCTATCGGCGCCAAGCGGGATTCGTTGGCACTTGGACGGTGAACGATCCTGCGCGCTATCGTGAACTCGCGAACTGGGGAGTCGATACGATTATCTCCGACTGCCCAGGAGTGCTGCGCGCCGCACTTCCGCGCTAACTACGCCGAGATGCGTCCGCCGCGGCGTGCGCTCTCTTCGGTCGAAGGTGCCGGACGCGCGCTGCGCCGGGTATCGGCGATCGCGCTGAGGATTTCCTGGATCATCGTCACGCCGATCAAGGCAGTCAGATTGTGATGATCGAAGGGCGGGCAGATCTCCACGACGTCAAAACCGATGATTTCCGCGCCCACCAGCGCCCGCAGCATTTGCTGCAGTTCCCAGGTATTCATGCCGCCGGGCATGGGGATCCCGGTGCCGGGGGCAAACGCCGGGTCCAGGGCCGCAACGTCCACGCTGACGTAGAGCGGACCTTGACGCACCAGCTTGCGCACCTGGCTCACCGCGGCGTGCAGATCCCACTTCACTTCGTCGACGTTGACGATCTCGAAGCCGTGAGCGAGGGAAAACGCCAAATCACCGGAGCCGGAGAACGGCCCGCGCAGACCAAGCTGCAGCGTCCAATCGGGTCGGACCAGACCTTCTTCGACCGCCACACGCACCACGCTGCCGTGGTGGACCTCCCGGCCCCACGCCGCCGCTGCGGTGTTGGGGTGGGCGTCGATATGCAAAAAGCCGACAGGCTTGAGCTTGGCGCGATGGATCCCCCGGAGCGCGCCGAGGGTGACGGTTTGGTCTCCGCCAATGAATCCACCCACGACGCCCGAGCGCGCAATGGCGCTGGCGCGCTCTGCCACGATGGCCACGGCGGCGTCGACGTCCGAAGGGGGCACGGCCAGATCGCCACCATCAGCCACTGCCAGCTCGTCGTAGATGTCGATGCCCAAAGCCGTGGAAAAACCTCGTGCCAGCGAAGACGCCTCGCGCACGGCGCGTGGGGCAAGGCGCGCGCCGGGGCGATAGCTGGTGCCGCCGTCAAAGGGCACGCCCGTGAGCAGTACGTCGACGTCGGGCACCTCCCCCAGCTGCCGCACGACGGGCAGGCGTAAGAACGTCGGCACGCCCGCGTAGCGCGGAAGCTCACCGGTCGGGATGGGACGATAACTCGGGCGCTCCTCCGCCGTTGGCCGCGGCGCGCTCGCCGCGCGCGCTTTCTTCTTCGGTCGCTTCCCGCGTGAACTCACCGCTGCATCATAGATCGCGGTCGCTGCAGGCGGAATAGCGCACTCGGACCCCCCGTCGCGGCACTTGGCGAAAGGTATTCGGCAAAAGCGGAGGATTGTGGGTGGCTTCCTTCACGCGCAGAATCAAATCCTGGTCGGTATCGGGGACTTCCAGGCGCATGCGGCGGGGCACCTCGGCGCTGCAATTCGGACCGCTGGGCGGCACACCGGCCCCGAGGCCATCGGGATCTTCCCAGCCTTTGGAGGTCGGGGCGGGTTTGTGATCGTCGAGCTCGGCCCGATACAGGTCGATGCCCTGCTGGGTGACCCGCACTTCGAGCACACGCACTTGTTGTTTCTGCCACGGCTCCAGAAAATCGGCATCTCGTGGCTCGAGATGGATTTCCTGCTGCGCCTGGTGCTTGCTGGCGATGCGCACTACGTAGCGCCCGGACTCCCAGGCGATCTTGGCTTGAGCGGGGCTGTGCACCAGCACCGGCGCTTCGCCACGCAAGAGCTGAGTCAAGGCATGCGGTGGCACCGGCACTCGAGTGAAGCGTGCAACATTGCAGGTGTTGGCGGGGCCGGAGAAGAACGCCTTTTCCCGGAGGTCGTAGAGCGCGAAGGTCTCGCCGTCGCTTGTGAGCGTGGAAATGGTCATGCCGAAGGGACTGAATACGTCGAAGCGTAAGTCGTCAGGCAGCATGGATTTGTACAGCACGTTGCCGCGCACACGCCCCGCGTCGCCAAAGTAGTCGATCTTGGCTTCGCCCTGGATGCCACGGCTGCAGGCGTAGGTGGCATGCATGCGCTCGAGCGCGTCGTCCGCCGTCGGGAACTGCGAAGGCGGCGGACTTCGAGGGCAGCCCGTCAAGACGAGCGCTGCAAGCAGCCCCGAGCCGAAGCGAGTCACCCGCGCGATGGGACCCGCGACGCGACCCGGACCCCGGGCGGCGCGAGTCCAGCCGATCCGCAGACTCATCCGGCCCTGAGGGCGTCGAATAGCTCCAGATCTGGAACGCCCAGACGCACAACCTGTGGCGTCACGGCCAGGCCATGGCTCTCGCACCAGGTTGCCAGGGTCGCGCCGTCAACCAAAGTCACCGGAGCCGCCCCAGCAGCCTGCGCCTCTTCGCGTGCGCCGCTCAGCACTTGCCCGGTCGTGATCAACATGCCAGCTGCGGCGGGACCGTAGTGGTGCAACGCCCCACGCAAGTCGAGCACACGCTCGCGTCCGATCTCGCGTCCGTCCCGACGCAGCACGATGGCCGTCGGGATCCCGGCCGCCGGTCCTACGGTAGTCCCGGAAAGGTGAAGCTCAGACGCCGGCGCACCAGCGCGCTTCACCGGCAGGAGCCCCGAAACACCCACGCGCTCAAGCAACGTGATC
>CBDUPW010000154.1:0-15813 GCA_965369205.1 uncultured Polyangiaceae bacterium
CATCGAGGTCCCCCAGGAGAAGCAAACGCTGATGGCCGGACTGACCCTGGACGCGGGTGCGCTGATCGCCTTCGACAAGAACGACCGACCACTCGTCGCGCTCCTGGCGCGAGCCGTTGAGCGCAAACTGACCATCGCGGTGCCGGCGGGCGTCGTGGGACAGGTTTGGCGCGATGGCCGACGCCAGGCGCGCCTCGCCCGCCTGCTCGCAGCTCCGGAAATGGAAGTCGTTTCGCTCCACGATCAAGCCGCCCGCGAAGCCGGCCAACTCTGCGGCGCCTGCGGCACTTCGGACGTGATCGACGCCTCGGTCGTGCTTTGCGCACGAGCACGCAAACACAAGATCGTCACTTCCGACCCCGAGGACCTGCGCGCACTGAGCCCCCGCGCCGCGCTGATCCGCGCCTAGCCGGCGTAGGCATTGCCAGGCGCGGGGCCAGATGGCTTTCGGACCGCGGCGGTAGAAGCGCTAGCCGGCGCTGTCAGCTGGCGCGCGAGCGGAAGTCGCAAGAAGCGCTAGCGCGGCATCACGAAGCAGAATAGTCGTCGCAAGCGGATACTGCGTCGTTAGGGACGCGCAGATGCCTGCTCCAGCTTCTCTCCTAGCGACAGCACGCAGTCCTCCGCTTCGGCGGGTCCAATCAATTGCAGGCTGCGTGGCATGCCCGAGGCGAAGCGGCCGAAGGGGAACGCGAGCGCCGTGGCGTCTAGCAAGTTTCCGAGCTTGACGAAGGCGCCCAGGCTTCGAAGTGCGTGGGCGCCGTCGAACTCGGGAGCCGGGTAGGTCGTGGTGGGGGAAGCGATCAAATACCCTTGCGCGAATGCGGCCGCGCACAAATGCCGCACTTCCGCCACGGCTTGCGTCGTGCGCCGGCGATTGCGATACACGCTCAGGTCGGCCAGAGAAAGCTCCGCAATGATGCGGCGCGTATGTGCGTGCAGCCCGCTTGTGCCGCAGGTCAGGGCGCCGATGTTGCCCCCGAATACATGCGGCCCGAATAGACGTAGCCAATGGTTGGCAAGCAAGGCGGCGAACGCGTGATGGATCGCCCGCGGCGCCGGAAGATCCGCGCTCGCTGGTCGCACATGGTGTTCGGAAAGCGCCGCGCGGATCTCCTTTTCCGCGTAGGGCCACTTGCCAGCACTGAAGGCGTCCACTCCCAGGACAACCACGCCGCGTAGTTCGAAGGGTGCTGCGGGCGCGGTCCTTAGATACGGGGCCAGCGCGTCGCGCACTCTGCGTACGCCGCGGACACTGCGCGACAGTGGCCCTTGCCCCTGCAGCCCGAGGTCCGGCGGCACGAAGGGGAAGTGGCCCGATACCGGCCAGACCTTGCTCGAGAGGCGTAGGCCCGCGACACCGCAGAACGCCGCAGGCAGTCGAATGCTGCCCCCGAAGTCCGAGCCCCAGTCAAACGCGGCCATGCCGCTCGCGACCGCAGCGGCGGCACCGCCACTCGAACCGCCGGGCGTGCGCGATTCGTCAAAGGGGTTCTTGCTGCGTCCAAAGGCGGAACTGTCGCACTCGGGTGTGGCTGCGAGATCCGGCACGTTGCTCTTGCCAACGCATACGGCGCCGCTGCGCTGTAGCGCGCGCACGACAGGAGCGTCGACTTCCGGCCGTCGTGAGCGGTACCGGTGGCAACCTGCGGTCGTCGGTGCCTCACGCGTGTCCCACACGTCTTTCAAGCTGTACGGCACGCCGCTCAGCGGGAGGTCGCTTCCCTGAGCGGCCGCAGCGACGAGCAGCGCCCGCTTGGTTAGATCGAGGCTCAGCGCGTTCAGCGCGCCGTTGCGTGCGCGGATTTGCTCTACCGCCTGCCAGACTGTGGGCCACTCGCTCAGGCGCACATCGGTTGGGTCAGCGGGCATGTTTCTCGAACAAGCAGTCTTCGATCACCAATGCATCGATGCCGGATGTGAAGAACACCGCAACGGCGTCTTCCACGGAGTGCACGATGGGCTTACCCATCACGTTGAAGCTCGTGTTGAGCACCATGGGCACGGAGGTGAGCGAATGAAAGTGGGTGATGAGCTCGTGCAAGCGCGGGGACAGCTCTTTGGTCACGGTCTGCAGGCGCCCGGTGCCGTCGACGTGCACGACTGCTGGCACCTCTGCGCGGCGCTCCGGGCGAAAACGCAGCGTGCGGTCCATATATGGCGAGGGTTGGTAGTGCTCGAACCAGGCGCTGGCGTGTTCAGCGAGCACACTGGGCGCGAAAGGGCGGAACTCTTCCCGGAACTTCACTTCCGAATTGAGGCGATCTTTCATCTTGCTCGAACGCGGATCCGCCAAAATGCTCCGATTGCCCAGCGCACGCGGGCCAAACTCCGCTGGTCCGGAAAACACCGCGACGATCTTTTCCTGTGCGATCAGCTCCGCCGCTCGCTGCATGGCGCGCTGTCCCGTGGCCAGGGAGTTCTTCAGGCCGCCTAGCGTCTGCAGTCGCTGCAGCGTGGTCGGATCCGCGCTGCTACCCAAATAGGGCGTCCGCAACGCGGCGGGTGCGCGCTCCACGGGGTGGTCGTCGTGATAGGCGAGCAGTGCGGCGCCGACAGCGTTGCCGTCGTCCGCGGGTGCGCAGAAAACGTATAGCGATTCGAATCCCGTGCGCTCGAGCACCTTGCCGTTGAAGGACGAGTTCAACGCGCAGCCTCCGGAGAGGACCAGGTGCTTCGACCGTGTTTGTGCCGCCAGGTTGGAGAGCAGCTCCGTCGCGATGTCTTCGAATACCGCCTGCCCCGTATGCGCCAGGTCCCGCATTTCAAGGGGCGCGGCGGGCGGGTGTTTGCGCATCGCCTCGAACTGGCGCAGCACCTCGAAGTTATTGGCGATCAGCGCCAGGCCGTCGACTTTGAACCAACCGCGCATGGTCCGATACAGCGCGTCGTCCTTCTTCCCGTAGGGAGCCAGGCCCATGACCTTCCATTCTTCGCCCGCGACGGGATCGAAGCCGCACGCAAAACACAGCCCTGCATAGAAAGCACCCAAGCTGCCGTTCTTGCCGAATCCGCGCAGCGGCTCGGGATCGAGCCGCGTCAGTCTGCCGCAATCGTAGCTGTAGAAGGCAACAGACGCGTTCTCGCCGTTCGCGTCGATCACCGCGCACACGGCTTCCTCGAAGGGGCTGGACCAGCACGCGCTGGCGGCGTGGACTAGATGGTGATCGTAGCCGCGCGTCTCTGGAGCAGGTTTGTCCGGTGCCGCTTCGTGCAGGCGGTAGCGCAGGTTGAGACCAGCTAGATCGAAGGCGTTCGTCTGGCCCACGAGGGTGGGGCGGAGCAGCGGAGAGAGTCGCCACTGGGCAGCCAAGAACGCAGCGCGGGCGGCGAGGCTGTGCCAGGTGCGACGCTTCCAGCTCAGTGCGATCACGATATCCGCGTCCGGCTCCGTGTATGCGCGCAGGATGCGGCCAATCTCGATGGGGTCATCCGGCGGGCGTTGGTGCGCGCGCTTGTTTTGGCTGCGCCGCTCTGTGGCTTCGGCGAACACGAGCGCTCCGTTGCTGTCGACGATGGCGACAGCAGGGTCGTGCACAGTGCAGGCGAGTCCGACGTAGTTTTTCATCAAGGTGTCGGTCCCAACGATAGCGTGCAAGGGCGGCCCTGGGTGGGATTAGCGGCCCAGCGCACCCACGCGTCACGACCCAAAAAAAGAAATACTACGCCCGCGCGATGGTCCAGAGTCCAATCACCACGAAACCCACGCCTGCTGCCCAGGTCAGGACTTTCTCGCTCACGTGGCGAGACACCACGGCGCCCAGTGCCACACCCAAGGCGGACGTGAGCACCAGGGCCAAGGCTGCCGCGAAGAACACGGTCCACTTGGAGGCCTTGGCGTCAGACGCAAACAGGAACGTGGCTAGCTGAGTCTTGTCGCCCAGCTCGGCCAAGAACACGGAACCAAAGACAGTTGCAAACAGCTTCCAGTCCATGCCGCGTGGTCTAGCCGACCGTGACAGAATTGTCAGATCTCCCCCGCATGGCGCGGAGGTTTTCGCGCCGTCCGCGCATGCGGCACACGTTTTGCGATAAGCGCAGCCATGAGGATCTTGGCTTCCATACTTGCATCGGGTGTTGTGTCGTTGGTCATGTTGCAGGGCTGTTGCGGTAACGGTAGCGGGTGCGATACCTGCGCCGACGACACGCGCGGCACTGCGCGCGCGGCGGACTCCGAGTGCGCTGCCCTTGACGGCGGTGGCGACGGAGCCGCGGGCAGCTCGAGCGGGGGCAGCAGTGGTAGTGGCGGAAGCTCGGGCGCTAGCGGCGCCAGTGGCGGGGGCGGCGCCAGCGGCAGTGGTGGAAGCAGCGGCAGTGCGGCAACGGGCGGCAGTGCAGGTGCAAGCGGCAGCGGCGGCGTGTAGACTCCGACGGTCGGCACTGCCTTGACGCTATCTCCACGAGGGCGAAGGGTTCGGGGAGTGGTTGGACATGCCCTGAAGGAGTTTGCCGTGCCAGTCCAATTTGTCGATGGTCCGCCTCGTGAAGTGAAGTTCAGCCCGAACGCGGACGATCCTGCGGCACGCTTGAATGCGGAAGACGTGCAGCAGATCGCGGAGATCTTCCACACGCCATTGAACGGGGCGTACGTGTGGAACTACGAAGAGGCGGACAAGAAGATCCGCAAACTGTACCGCCTCGGCAAAGAGCGAAACTGGAACGCGGACACGGACGTGGATTGGTCGATCACTTTCCCGCGTGACCAATCCCCGGTGCAGGAGATGTTCAACCCATTCGTGGGCTATGCGCCTTTCGAGAAGATGACGCCGGAGCAGCGCATCGATTTCGCTTGGCACCAACAATGCTGGTCGTTGTCGCAGTTCTTGCACGGCGAGCAAGGCGCGCTCTTGGTGGCGTCGCAGCTCGTTTCCTGCGCGCCGACCTACGACGCGAAGCTGTACGCGGCGTCCCAAGCCTTTGACGAAGCACGGCATGTCGAGGCATTCGGGCGCTACATCAACGAGAAGATCGGCTTCATGTATCCGGTGGACCGGCACCTGAAGTCACTCTTGGACAAGATCCTGACCGACGAGCGCTGGGATTTGAAGTTCATCGGCATGCAGCTCATCGTGGAGTCCTTGGCGTTGGCGGCTTTCAATACTCAAAAGCTGATCGCCAAGGACAAGCTAATCGCAGATATCGTCGACTTGGTGATCCGGGACGAATCGCGACATGTGGCTTTCGGTGTCACGTACATGGAGGACTTTGTCAAAGCGCTCTCCCCCGAAGAGATCGAAGACCGCGCGCAGTTTGCCTACGAAGCCTGTGTGATCATGCGCGAACGCATCATCGGCACCGACGTTTTTGCGTACTTCGGCTGGCCCGAAGAAGCATCGCGGCAGGTCGTGCTCGAAGCGAAGATCATGGATGAGTTCCGTAAGTTGCTGTTCACGCGCATCATGCCCAACCTGAAGAAGGTGGGGCTGATCACCGACAAGGTGCGTCCGCTCTACGAAAAGCTAGGAGTGCTGGAGCTCGAAAACCTCGGGCATGACGGCGAAATCGATTGGGCCGAGCTCGCCGCGCCGCTCCCGCTGTTCCGGCCGGCTGACGGTGCGGCCCAGTAGCGATCCCGAATCTCGCGAAGGAAATCGCCGCTCCGGGTACCCAGGATGTGCCCGCAATGTGAGTGGGTGCGTTTCCGATGCGTATCTTCGCCCCCAGAGCCCTCCCCCTTGCGGGTCTTGGGCTGACGTATTGGTTGAGCGCCATCACGGCGTTGGGTCAGCCGGCGCCGGACACTGCGGCGGCCACGGAAGTGGAACCTGCTACAGGGACGGCAGCCGCGCCTGCACAACATTCCGAGCCGGCGCCCGTTGCCCAAGTTCCGCCCGCCAAGCCGCCGCATGCGGTGCTCGAAGTCACCGTCGAAGGCGAGTGCGCGCCGCCTGAGGCAAAGAGCTTCTCACGCGAGGAAGTTCGCCAGCTGCCCGGAGCGTTTGGCGATCCGTTCCGCGCGATCGAAGTGCTACCTGGAGTGACGCCCATCGCGTCCGGCGTGCCCTTCTTCTACGTGCGCGGCGCGCCACCGGGCAACGTGGGCTACTACCTGGACGGCATCCGCGTGCCGTACCTGTTCCACATCGGGCTCGGCCCGTCCATCGTGCATCCGGGCATCGTGCGCCAAGTCGACTTGTACCCCGGGGGATATCCGGCGCGCTTCGGACGCTACGCTGGTGGCATCGTCGCGGGGGAGACCACGGAGCCGCGCAACGACCTGCACGGCGAAGGCAACCTGCGCGTGTTTGACGTCGGCGCCATGGTCGAAACCGGTTTCGACGAAGGGCGCGGTACGGCGCTCGTCGGCGCGCGCTATTCGTACACCGCTGCAATCTTGTCACTCATTGCCGGGGACGTGACCCTGGACTACCGAGACTACCAAGCGCGGGTCAGCTACGATGTGACGCCGCGCGACCGCATCAGCGTATTCAGCTTTGGCGCCTACGATCTGTTGGGCGAAACCCGCAACGGCGTGCTCGATATTCTGTTCGGCTCCGAGTTTTACCGGGTCGACACGCGCTACGACCACTTTTTCGGGCACTCCAGTCGGCTGCGCTATGCGGTGACGCTTGGTTGGGACCAGACCCGCGTGGCGCAGCAGCGCAATGCCATCAGCAGCATGGTCGCCAGCCGCGTCGAGATCGTGCATCCCGTGGACGAAACGATCACGGTGCGCACGGGCGCCGACGTGACTCTGGATTCCTTCGGTTCTACGGAGCTGGAGTTTGACGACCCAGACGATCCGGAGGTGAAGAAGCGCAACGCGCTCTTCCCAAAACGCCGCGACTTGGCCCTGGGTGGCTACCTGGAGGCCACCATGCGCGTGGCGCCGGAGGTCGAGGTCACACCGGGCGTGCGCATGGATCTGTACACGTCCGTCGGTGCCGCGCGGGTGGGCGTGGACCCGCGCATCGCTGCGCGCTTCTTCGTGACGGACAGCTTTCGCATCGTGCACGCCTACGGCATCACGCACCAGCCGCCGTCCTTCGTGGTGCCCATTCCTGGCCTCAAGCCTGGCACCCTCAAAGGCGGATTGCAGCGTGCATTCCAGACCAGCGCTGGCGTGGAAGCCGACCTGCCCGAAGACTTCACCGCCACAGCGACGGCTTTCCACAATGCGTTCTTCAACATGACGGACACACTGAGCACGTCCTCCGGCGAGTTCGACATCTTCGCGGATCAACGCGCCCTCGGTTCCGCCATCGGTCTGGAGCTGATGGTGCGACGGCGCCTCACCAAGCGCTTGGGCGGCCTAGTGTCGTACACGCTTTCGCGGTCCATGCGTAGCGTAGGGCGTGAAGAGTTTCCTAGCGCGTTCGATCGCACCCATGTTGGCAATGCTGTCGTGACCTACAACCTAGGAAAGAAGTGGCGCGCTGGCACTCGGGCAGTGGTGTACAGCGGCGTGCCCAAGACGTCGCCGACCAGCGGGCTGATCGTCAATCCGCGGCCCAAGCACCCGGAGCGCAGCCCGGCGTTCTATCGCGTCGACGTGCGCCTGGAAAAGCGCTGGAAAGTTGGAAAGAGCGGTTGGATGGCTGGGGTGCTCGAAGTGCTGAACACGACCTTGAACAAAGAGACGTTCGCTTCATCGGCGGGCAGCTCCGAAGAGATCGGCCCCGTCACGATCCCCAGCCTGGGGCTGGAGGGAGGCTTCTGATGCACACCCCACGTTTCGTGACCGCGCTAGCGCTGTCCCTTTGCACCATCGGCTGTCTGCCGACGGACACGCGCCCACCGCCGGGCACTCTCAACGTCGTCGCGCGCACGGAGGAAGCGACCCGTGCTGGCGTAGTCACGGATGACGGCTGGGCGCTGAGTTTCGAGCAGCTGCTCGTTTCCGTCGGGCATGCATCCGCCGAAGGCGACGACTGCACGGCGTACAACGATCCCGACTATGCACGGGTGCTCGACGGCCTGCGCCCCGGGGCGCAGAAGATCAACACGCTCTTCGTCGTCGGCCTGTGCGAGCTCGACATCGAGCTTTCCAGTCCGAAAGAAGACAGTCCGCTAGGCGCCGGCACCACCGCCGCGGATCGGGATTTCTTGCGCACGCCGGGCTCCGATACCTACGTGCCGGAAGGTGGCGTCAGCTATCACTTGGTGGGTACGGCTACGAAAGGCGGAGTGACCAAGCGCTTTGCTTGGCCCTACCGCAACCGCATCGACTACTCCACCTGCGCAGCGCTCGAAAACGGCGTGCCCAGCGCCGGGCTCCGCATTCGTGAACACGAAACCAAGAGCGCGACGGTCACCCTGCACGGCACAGCTCCCTTCCAAACCAACCGTGACGCAAAGAGCGCGCGGCTGCGTTTCGATGCCTTTGCAGCAGCCGACGCCAACACGGACGGCGAGGTGACCCTCGACGAATTGGGCGACGTGCTCTTGGCGGACATCAACGACGGCACGCACTACAGCGACGCCGACGCGGGGTGGGTGACTCTGGAAGACTACGTCTACCACGGGCGCTTTCCCAAAGTGGTCCGCTACGAAAACGACGGCGTGTGCGAGCTGGAGATCTTCCCCAACGACCGCGCGCCCCGCTAGTCGCCTGGTGTTCCAGTCGGCGCAGTAGGGACGAGATGGGCTGTCGGGCTGACTTGCGCCACCGCCGGTGCTTCTACTTCTGTTTCTGAGAAGCGCTGTCCTTGCTGTCCGCAAGCCCACTTTCGGCAGCGCGTTTCACTTCTGGGCGCGCGTCGTGCTGTGCATCCAAGAAGCGTTCGCGCGCGGCTGCATGCTGTCCCGACTCCAGGAGCAAGCGGCCCAGCAGCGTCGAGGCCTCGCCACGCCGGGCGGAGTGTGGGTGCGCGGCGATGAACGCGCGAAACGCCGCGATGGCTTCGGAATTCTTCCCAGCCCGTGACAGCGCCACCGCGCGCCAGAAGCGAGCGTCTTCGGAAACGGCAGAGGTGGGCGCCTTTTCGGCACGTGCGAAGGCGCTTTCTGCGGCGGCGGTGTTGCCGGACTTGAGCGCTTTCCAGCCCTCACGAAAGGCCGCTTCGGAAGGGTCGTCCATGGGCGGCGCGCTTTGCGCCGGCGTGTTACGCGAAGGCACCGAGCGGGCAGCGGTCCTTTGGTCGCTGGTGGCATGCGGTGGGGCGGGACGTGTCGCCGCTTCGGTCGTAGTCATGGCGGGTTGGGCAACAGCACTCGGCTGCGTCGTCGCGCCTTGGCCGATCGTTGCAGGTGCCTTCGCTGTCTCTGGCACTGCCTCCCAGCGCTCGCCTTGGGCTAGAAGCACCGGCGCCGCCCGCCGCGGACGCACCTCGACTTTGCCGTGCAGCACCCACACCGACACCAGGCGATCCTTCGCCGCGACGACGTCGAAGGATGTGCCGCGCACTTCGACTTCGGCATCTCCGGTCACCACGCGTACACGCTGCTCCGGGTTGAGCTTTTCGACCTCGATCAGCAGCGAACCTTCTGTGAGCCGGACGATGCGGTCCGGGCTGGTGTCGAGGTCCGTGTAGACTGCACCAGCTGCAGGCCGCAGCGCGACGCGCGGCACTCCGGCGCTCGCCGCCGGCTGTCCACGCAGACCGAGCCACAGCAGCATGACTGCCGCAGCCGCCGCTACCGCTCCAAGATATGCCCGGCGTCGGGTCGCCCGCGCACTAGGCTCGGGGCTTGGAACCTGGAGCTTCCCTCGCGGTGCTTCGGCCAGCAGCTTGGTCCGGAGCTGCTCCACTCGATCGGGAGCCGGAGCGTCCCAAGGCAGCCGCGACGCCAGCTCGCTCAGTTCCCGGTTCGCTTCGACATGCGCCGCGCAGCGCGCGCATGCTTCCGCGTGTGCTTGCAGCTCGGGTCCGAGTTCGTGGGCGCCCAGGCGCATCGCTTCTGACTCGAAGGGGCAGGGTGCAGTCGTCATGAGCGCTCTCCCTGTAGCGCCGCACGTAGCGTCCGGCGCGCGTCATGCAGCCGCCGGTACAGTGTGCCTTCGCGCACTCCCAAGATCTGCGCTGCGTCTACGCCGCGCACTTGCTCCAGATCGCACATGACGAAGGCGACGCGTTGCTCTGTGGGTAGCGACTCAAGGGCACGCTCGAGAATGCGCAGTTGTTCCTGTTGCGCAACTTGTTCGTGGGGGGTGCGTGCGCTGCCAGTGGGACGCTCGCGTGCGCTGGCCAGAGCGGCGCGGCGTCGCACCTCCCCGCGTATGTGGTGGCGGCCGATGTTGAGCGCAATGCCGAAAAGCCAGGTGCGCACAGACGAGTCGCCACGGAATGCGCCGGCCGAGGTCAACACCTGCATGAACGTGCTCTGCACCACGTCGTCGAGCTCGTCCGCGCGTAGCCCGATGCTGCGAGAGACGAATCGGTACACCGCGGAGTGGTGCCGGTCGAACAACGCTCCGAGCGCGGCGGCGTCACCTACCGCACACGCCGCCAGCAGAGCGGCATCCGCCATCTCTTCGGGGGCGCCCTGAATCCGGCGCAAGGGGACGACTTTGGCAGCTTTCATGGGGTGCCGTAGCTCAAGCCGAACCCCCCGAACACCCGACCCCAAGGCGCGCCCGCGACGATCACGCCTTCGTCGAAGAAGGTGTCCGTGTGGGACAGCGGTGCAGCTTGCGCCGCGAGCCGGACGTCAAAGGCCAGGCCTTGCGCGATGGGCCAGGATAGATCCGCAAATAGCTCGAGGGCGGGACTAGCGGAGTCGTCGTCGACGATGGCGCCTGCTTCGACCTTGCTGGGCAGGCGGCTGGTGATGTGCACCCAGTTCAAGCCGGCCCCGATGCCAGGGGAGAAGGTGGCGCTACCGAGCTGAGTCGGGAACCCGATGGTCAGAAGCACGTCGGCTGCGATGCGCTCGCTGTCATGGCGCGGCGCGTCTCCGCTGACGCGTGTGTCCTCGGCGCCGCGCACCAAGCCGCCACCGCAGACGGGGCCCAGCCGCACACAGCCGCGTAGGGTGGCTGCGCCCCAAAGGGAACCGTCGTTGGCGACAGACGCCTCGAGCAAGAAGGCGGCACGGGCCGGCACCACCGCGGGCGTCGGCTCGGACTCCCCGCGAACGGGGGCATCGCGCGTTGCCGGGGGCGGAGCAGGCGCTGGCGCGGCGTTCGGGGCGAGCTCAGCCGGGCGTGGCTCGATAGTGGTCGATGCAGCGTTGTTTTCTGGAGCTGCACTGACCGTCAGCCATGATTCGATCAAGGCGGCCGCCGTCTTGGTCGAACTCACCGTCCTGGAATGGCTGCGGCCGAAACCATCCGACAAATCCAGGTCGATTTCCCCATCCCGCAGGCTGAGCTTGGCTTGTGCCGCCGGGCAGTCTGGGGCTGCTCGCGTAGCCACTCCGTTGCTCTGCAGCAGAGTTGCGAGCTCGCTCAAGAGGGTCGCGTCGCCGGTCAGGACGACCGCAGGCGCGCACTCCGCGCCACGGACGTCACTCGCGCCTAGCATCAGAATCAATGCCAAACGGCCCCAGCTGGGGATCGGTTTCGCTCGGGGCATGGGGACTCACAGCTTATCAGTGCGCGGCGGCTGGGGCACGCGAGGGCATGCATCGCGACTAACATCCTTTCTTGATGCAATTGCCGCTACAGCTCGCGAGCTTGCCACCGGCTTCGCAAGTGACGGTGCAGGGCGCGCTGCCGCCGCAGACCACGTTGCAGGTGGATCCCGCGTCGCAAGTGACGTCGCATCCGCCGCCTTGGCAGTTCAGCGTGCAGTTGGACGCTACGTCACAATCAAAGGCGCATCCGCCGCCGCTGCATCCGAAGTTGCAGGTGCTCTGCACGTCGCAGTCGAGATTGCACTTGCCCGGTTTGCAGTCCGCGCTGCACGTGGCGGCGCTGCACTTGATGTCAGTGCAGCCGGCGCCACACTCGAAGTTGCAGTTCTGTCCGTTGCATTCGCAGCCGCCAACGCATGGCGTGGGCGCGCCACCCGTGCCACCGGTACTCGCCCCGCCCGCTCCACCGACTCCTGCACTTCCTCCGCTCGACGCGCCGGCGCTGCCGCCCGATGCTCCTGCGCTACCGCCGCTGCTCGTGCCGGCGCTGCCGCCCGCTGGCGCCCCGGAGGTCCCCGCTGCGGCGCCGCTGCCTGCGGAACCGCTTGCGGCCGCCGCTCCCGCGCTGTTGCCCACGCCTGCCGCCCCACCGGAGCTGCCCCCGTCTTCGGTGCTGCCGCTGCACGCGGCGATCAGGCACGCAAGGGCCAACCCTGGAAATATGATTCTTTTCACGCGCTTACTCCTTGCAACGCCAGCCAGACCTTTGTGAGTGCCCGCAGTGGACGGAACCTTCGCCATGGTCGCCAGCATCTCAGTCGGAGCGGCGCGGTCGCTCCCCACGTGTCCCACGCTCGGTCTCGCGGTGTTAGCCTGAAGCCCCGCCGCTCCCCCGCCCGGACAGCCATGGTCGACCCGAATGACGAACGCCTGCGCTATGCGCGCAAACTGAAGACTGCAGGACTGGTGGTGCGCATCATCGGCGCTGCGGTGATGGTTGGATCCATCCTCGGCGTCCTGGTCGCTCTGAATCTGCGCCGCTCGGACGATCGCATCGGTTTCAGCCTGATCTCCATGGCGGTGCTGTTGTTCGGAGCGCTGGTGTGGGGCAGCGGTATGTTCCACAGCGCCGTCGCACGCTTCCTGCCGAGCATTCTGGACGTCGAGGCGAAGCTCGACGCGCTGGCCCGTCCAAAGAAGGCGCGCGCGGCCACTGCGGCGCAACCCGCGGGCAGTGAAGCGTCGCTAGTGGCGGCGCCCTTGGCCGACGGGCCGCCGGCAGAGGATTCCAGCCTAGCGGGCCCCGGGTCGTCTGCGCCGGGTGCGCACCCAACCGAGGAACCCAGCGCGCCAGCCAACGCGTTCTTGAGCGGGCCGACGAGCACCATCCCAGAGCCCTGGACCGCCGAAGCGGCCAGTCGCGTGCAAGCCATTGCCATCACAACCGAGCAGCAGGTGTCCGAGACGGATGACGCGGCGAAGGACGCGCGCGAAAACGGCGACCACTCGCTGCTGGCGGAGTCTGGCGACGCCGCGTCGGAGTCCGGCGACGCCGCGCCGGAGCCTACGAGCACCGCGAGCGAAGTCCGTACTCCGGACGTGGCGTCAAGGGTCGTTTCAGACGCGGAACCCGAGCGTGTGCCGTGTCCGCACTGCACCGGGCGCATCCACCCGGAAGCGTCGCGCTGCGTGCACTGCATGCGCCGCGTGGAACGCCACGCGGCGCTGCCGTCTTGAGCTGACTACGCCGCCCTGCGAACTGCGGTTCAGCGGCACTCTTGGACTTTTGACGTCGTGGTAATGCGTTTGCAGCCGAGGACCGTCGTACAACTCGTGTAGGTGCCGGATGCGCCGCAGGCAGGAACGAGACCCGTGTATCCGTTGGTGCCCACGCACTGACAGATCTGGAACGGCCCGGAGCCCGAGCACTGAAAACTACAGCTGGCTGAAGTGGAGACGAACCCCTTGGTAAACCGCTTCTCCTCGGTCCCGTCACAGTTGTAGTCATAGTCCACGGCCGTGGTCGCACCAGGGATGGCTTTGCTCGACCAGGCCGCGTTGCTTTCCGCAGTGGTCATTGGATGCACCGCGGCGTTGGTGTCGAAGCAGTCCGTCGTGCCTGGGCCAGGCGCCTTTTCCGTCCAGCCGCCACCACTACAGGTGGTTGGCGGCGTTGTCGGCTTCTTGCAGACCTTGATGGCCGTGGCGCCTGCAGGGGCGAAGCTGTCCTTGTCACAATCGGCGTACCAAGTGGGCTCTGAACCATCCACCTTGCCATCGCAGTCGTTGTCTTTGCCGTCACACAACTCCGGGGCGCCCTTGTAGATGGTCTTGTCGTTGTCGTTGCAGTCGTCCCCGCAGCTACCCAGGCTCGTGGCCGCGTGGCCGTCACCGTCTTGGTCGATCAGCGGGTTGTAGCAACCCTTGACCGCGTCGCACTCGTTCGTGGTGCAGTCGTTCGTGTCGTCACAGTCAGGGGGCGTCCCGCTCTGGCAGGTCTTTGTCGTCGGATTGCATATCTCTTTGCCCGTGCACACGTCGTTGTCGTCGCAGTCCTCGTCGCCGGTGCACACGGCGCGGCACTCTCCGGCGATGCAGTTGTAGGTGACGCCCGAGTCGCCTACTCCGCCGTCCACGTTCAATTCACACACCGTGCCATCTTTCAGATTGGTGCCGGCTTTGCACGAACTGCCTTCACAGCTCTCGACGCCATTGCACGCCTGCCCATCGTCGCAGTCCGAAGCCCCCGAGCACGTCTTGCCCGCGTCTCCGCCGCCCGTGCCCGCGCTGGCGTCCGCGCCGCCGCTGCCACCGCTACCACTCGTTCCGCCTGTGCCCGCGGTTCCGGCGCTGCCCCCCGCGGTGCCTCCAGTGCCTCCGGTGTCTTCGACGAAGGTGCGGCTGTCATCGCCTCCGCAGCTCATGGGCATCAACGCAATCAAACCCAGGGGAAGTGCGGTGCGTGCGAGGACTCGAATCATTTGCGGCTCCTTGGGGCAAGGTGTGTCGACTCGTAGAATGCATCGCCCGAGCGACAGATGCCAGCGATCAAGTCCGCTTTTGCCCCATCAATCCCTGAGCAAACCCTGAGCGGAGCCTGATCAATCTTTGAGGCGGCGCTCGCGCTTCTTGTCGCTCTGTTTGCGCTTGTCGTCGAGTCGCCGCCTTTTTGCAGCTCGGGACGGCTTCGTGGGTTTGCGACGCTTTGGCACAGTCAGCGCCGTGATGACGAGCGCGCTGAGAATGCCCCGAGCTTCTTCGAGGTTCTGCTGCTGGCTACGAGTGGTTTGGCAGGTGATGACCAGCGCGCCCTCGCTCGACAGACGGCTGGGGTTCTGCCGACGCAGGCGGGCTTTGACCTCCGGGCGCAGGCTGGTGTTGGCGTTCAGGTCGAAGCTGAGCTCCACCTTGGAGCTAACTTTGTTGACGTTCTGCCCGCCGGGGCCTGAAGCCCGGAGCGCGCGAAAGCTCAGGTCTCGGGCCGGGATGGCAACGCCGGGGCGGATCTCCAGATCCTCACTCATCGACTCGCTCCCGCTTCAACGGACGTAGATCGGGTTGGCGTAGATCCACACGACTTCTTTTTTCGCCAGCTCCGCGTAGCTCGAAAGATGGCGCTCTAGGTGCCAGGGCTTCATGCGCACCTCCACGCGGTAGGCGCCGGGCTGATCGACATCGAGGATTGCCGTGTCCGTGCCGCTGGCAACCTCGTCCCAGCCGCCTTCCTTGGCGCGCCAGAGCACCGTGCGGATCTCGGGCTGTTTGTCTGCGCTCGAGACTCCCAACACCTTGGGCGCTTTGGCCTTTAGCATCACTCCGTCGGACAGCTTCAGCTCTGCGCCCATTTCGTGCGTCGCGCCGCCGCTCTCTGCGAAGAAGTCGAAACCGTCCGGATAGCCCAGAAACTCGAAGACGCCGTACAGCCGACCAGCGCGTAGGGCGTCTTTCAGTCCGCGGTCATCGAAGCCTCCAGCCGCGCTGGGCTGAACCAAGAGATGGTTCGAGAACCAAATCATCATGCGCCGGTAACTGTCGATGCGCTCGCCATCGGGCAACAGCCCGGGGAACGAGTTGCGATGACAGTCCGTGCCCATTGTCCCGACGCGCTTGACCCCCCGAGCTAGGACGCTGCCCCACCGACTCAGATATGCCTCGTCTTCGCTCACGATCGGCAGCATGACGAGATCCGAATGCGGCACTAGCTCCGGCTGAGTCAACTTGCCCGCCAACTCCAACACGGCCCCGAAGGCCAAGAACGTGTTGGCATGCAGGTTGAACATCTCGAAGCCATCGATGGGCAGCGTTGACAGCTCGTCCACGGTCCAGTCTTCCGTGTGCTGCAACAACGTGACGGCT
>CBDUPW010000155.1:0-15799 GCA_965369205.1 uncultured Polyangiaceae bacterium
CGCGGCTCCGGCCAAGGTGCGGTATGCTCGCCGACGTGGGGGATAGGCGAGACAGCGCACCACCTTGGGTTACGGATCCGGAGGGCAGCGGCCCCGACGCAGACGTGGCGCCATCGCCGCTCACGACAGACGAACCTGTGCCGCCGCGCTCGGCGGAAGCGGCGCCGCGCGAGCCCGCCAAGCGCAAGGCCGGCAAGAAGAAGCGGAAGAACTATACGTCCGAGGTCGTCAGATCCCTGCTCGACGGTGAGAGCGAAACCGTTGTGGTGCAGTGGCTGAGCAAGAAAGGGCTCAGTGACAAACAGATCGGGGCGACTCTGCGGCGCGCACGTGATCGCATCGAATCGGCGAGACCGCCGACTGTCTCCGAGGACTACGCCGCGGAAACGAATTCGCAGCGCGACAAGGACCGCCTCCACGGTGGCTTGTGGTTCGGGGGCGGGCTGGCCGTTACGGTGGTGAGCCTGATGGCAGCGGACGGTCCGCAAGGCGGACAGTACGTCTTGGCGTGGGGGCCCATGCTGTACGGCGGCTATCGGCTACTGAAGTCACTGTAGAGACTGCCACGAATGTCGGGCGCCACGTTGCCGGCGGTTCGAGCGGGGCTTCAGGGTACCGTTTCATTCCTTGCAGCAGATCACGCCACCGTGCCCGGGGCCGCTCTTGACTACGTTCTGCCCTTCATTGGTTGCGTCGGTTCCGCAGTTCCAAAACGGATCTGCGTTGCACGCGTTGAGCGTCATGTAGGCGTTCAACGGCGAGCAACTGCCGGACGGCTGGATCCCCAAGTCTTGACCGCAGCCGATGATGTTGTTGGCGGTCGTCGCGAAACTGCATCCGGTTCCGAACGAACTCATCCCCTGTCGGACCAGGTACAGGCTTGTGTTGAAATCCAAGGCGCAACCCGTAGGGCTCTTGTTGTCGAAGGTGTTCCGGTCGGGACACACTTCCCAACCCGGCGCGCACAAGTCGGCAACGCTGCAACCACTGCCCGCCGGGTTGCTGCTGCTATTGCCAGCGTTACGATTGCAGGCTGGGTTCATGGATACAGCCGAGAGCACGCCCGGCACGGTCCAGCCACCGTCACAGCCAGCGACGTTCGGCCACTGCGAGACGATCTTGAACGCTTCCCGGGAGCCGTCGGAGCAGCCGACCGTTGAAACTCCGCCAGTGCCGCCACCCGTTCCACCGCTCGGAGTTCCGCCCGTTCCACCAGTCGCGCCGCCGGTGCCGCCGGTGCTTGCGCCACCGGTGCTTGCGCCACCGGTGCTTGCGCCGCCGGTTCCGCCGCTGCCTGCGCCGCCGGAATTCGCCCCGCCCGTGTTTGCGCCGCTGCTTCCCGCCGCTCCGCCGCTGCCCGCTGTCCCGCCCGACGACGCGCTGCCTGAACCGGCCGTTCCCGCCGCACCGGCGTTAGCGCCCACACCACTGCTTCCGGCGACGCCGCCCGTTCCGATCGACGCATCGGCCTTGCTCCCCCCAAGTAGTTCGTCATCGGAGGGTGCGAGGATGGAGCAAGCGCTTAGCGTCGTCGCAAGGAGCGCAATCCGCGAAGGGGCCCACATCCCTTCAACTCTAGCACGGGGCGCGCGGGCTGGAGAAAAGCAACCGCGCTGCTAGTAGGCGGCCGGCGCGGTGTAGACGCCGTGCTTTTCGAGGAAGTGCCCTTCGTGGAACGCGGACGGCGCGATCTCCCGAATGCCTTCGTCCGTCATCTCTAGAATGCGCGTGGCGACACGGTCGACCATGTTGCGATCGTGGGTCACGAAGATGGCGGTGCCTTCGTAAATGCTCAAGGCCTCCGTGAGAGCGCGGATCGCCTCGAGGTCGAGGTGGTTCGTGGGCTCATCCAGGACGAGCACGTTGGGCTGGGCCAGCATCAGCTTGGCCAACAGCAGCCGCACGGTCTCACCTCCAGAAAGCACCTTGGTTGGCTTCAGGGGGTCGTCTTTCTTGAACAGCAGACGCCCGAATAGCGCGCGCAGGTTCTCTTCGTCGGTGCTCTCGTTGAAGCTCCACAGCCAGTCTCGAGCGGACTTGTCAGAGCGCTCGATGAGCTCGGAGTGCTCTTGCGGCATGTAACCGATGCGCGTTTCGTAGCCCCATTCCACCTCGCCGCTGTCGCGCTTGGTCTCTTCGAGGATCAGGCGCAGCAGCGTGGTTTTTCCGACACCGTTCTTCCCCACTAGTGCGATCTTGTCGCCGCGCATGACACTCAGATTGAAATCGCTGCAGATCTCGATGTCGTCGAAGCTCTTGTTCAGGTTGATCACGCGTAGCGGGTTCTTTCCACTGGGGCGTTCCTGAACGAAGCGGATGAACGGGCGTTCGATGTTCGAGCGCTTGAGGTCGGTCATCGCCTTCTTCTCGCGTTCGACCTGTTTCTCGCGCGACTTGACCTGGCTGGCGCGGGAACCGGCGCGGAAGCGCTGCACAAACTCCTGCAATTTGGCGACCTTCTTCTGCTTGGCGTCATTGGCCATCTCCAAGGACGTGCGCGCCTCGGCCTTGGTTCCCACCATGTCGTCGTAGTCGCCGGGGTAGAGGATGATCGTCTCGTAGTCGAGGTCCGCGATGTCCGTGCACACGGCGTTCAAGAAATGGCGATCGTGGCTGATCACGACGACGGCGCCTTTGTACGCAACAAGAAAGCTCTCCAACCACCGAATACTGCCAATGTCCAAACTGTTCGTCGGCTCGTCGAGCAATAGCGTATCGGGCTTTCCGAACAGCGCCTTGGCCAAGAGCACGCGAACGCGATCACCGCCCTGTAACACTTCCAGCTTCTCTGAATGCGAGGCCTGGGGAATGCCCAAACCCTCGAGCAGCGCCGCAGCTTCCGCTTCAGCCAAGTAGCCGTCCTCTTCGGCGATGATGCCTTCCAGCTCTCCGAGCCGCATGCCTTCTTCGTCGGTCAGCTCCACGCCGGGCGCGAGCTGTTCGTGCTTCTCCAGCAAGTTGCGCTTTTCGAGCATTGCCTGCCACAAGGTGTCGTTGCCCATCAGCACGACGTCGATAATCGCGTCGTTCACGTACAGCGCGTGGTCCTGCTCCAGAAAGCCCAAGCGCCCTCGGCAGCTGACAGTGCCAGAGCCGGCCTCCTGCTGCTTCGCCAGGATGCGCATGAACGTGGTCTTGCCAGCACCGTTTGGGCCGGTGAGGCCATAGCGCTGGCCGTCGTTGAAGGTCACGCTCACGCTGTCGAAGAGCACGCGGCCTCCGAAGCTCATGGAAATTTCGTTGGTGGACAGCATGGGCGTGGTTCGTTTGTTCTCCGCAGGACACGCGGTGAAGGGGCTCGTGGATCGCCAGGCCCGCAGACACGCTGCGGGCCCGAGTCGCGCCACCCCTACACCAAGCGAGCAATGCTGGCCAGCGCGCCGTCCATGACCGGCATGCCTCACCTTGAAGAACAGCCAACGCGGCCCGAACGACTGTTGCTGGCCCCGTTCGCGGTCCACGACCCCTTCTGCGGCGTTTGGATTCTAGGGTCACATGTCGGCTTTCTCGTTTCACCCTGATGGAAACGGAGGTTTCTTCCTCCCTCGGGCCTAATGCCCCGGAATGATGGCGATTTGCCCGCCGATCTGAGAGCGGGTGGCGCGTCGGAGCCCGGGCGAGCGGTGCGCCCGGGCTCCGGCGCGCCAGTTACCCGCAGGATACGAACCTTGAGTCCACCGACTGTATGGACGGAGTGTGGCGGAAGCCTTGCCGAGCAGTTCATTCTTGGCAGCGGTGACATTGCCCAGTGGACCAGAGTGGCGGGGGAGCGCTGCAAAAACCGTTGTGGCTTTGAGCGCACTCCAGCTGCCGTCACGCTACTGCGTCGCTTCGCAGCGGAAAAATTCGAAGCTATCGCATACGCAGCCCGGCGCGCCGCCGATGCAGCTGCAGTCCGGGCCGCAACTGCAATTGACGCCGGCAAAGACGGGCTCGCAATCTGTGCGCGCAACGCAGGCGGCCTCATCTGAAAGCTCGCCGCAGGTTTCTTCGTCTGCTGGAAGGCACAGAGCAACGCTCTTGTCGCAGTTGGTGCCGAGATCGCATTCCTTCTCTTCGGCACAGACCTTCGTCGCGGCGCACGCGCCGTGTACTGTGCAGTACTCTTCGGCGCCGCAGGCCGCGTGGTTGGAGCACGTCTGGGAACTCTCCGGAGCGCGGCAAGTCCCGGCCGTGCACACTTGGCCTTCGCTGCAGTCCGCATCTAGCTTGCAGTCCAGTTTCGCGGGCGACTCGGACACGCGCGGCACCTCGCAGTCTTCGCCGTGAACGTCACCTTCGTAGGTTTCGATCCGACAACCTGTCACAGACAGCACGCACACAAGAAAGGTCAAACATCGCTTCATCATGATCGTTCTCCAGGGGGGACCCGTCGGGGTATTGCCTCATGCCGGTGCAACCGGCGTGCCGGCGACCTTGCCGAGAAGAGCCACGCATTTCGCAGCCTCTTCTTCCCCGCAGCGCGATCCACGGAGGGGGTTCACCCGCGCACTGGTGGGCGGAAGCCATCCATGTGTGGCGTCAGCACTGCATTGGACGCATGTGCAGGGACGTTCGGAGCGCTACGAGCAGACTTCCCAGTTAGGTCTTCGTACGCCTACCCGATGCTGGAGCCGTAACATTGATCATGCCGTTGGCCAGGTTTGAGAAAGGCCGTTCTGACGCGATAATCAAGCATCCGCTGGGCCCGCCGGGCCTGCTCGTCTCGGTGCCGCACCCAAGGGCTTCCAACCATGGATTGGCAGCAAACGTCCACCTGTCTCATCGTGCTGGGGTGTCGACCGCCAATCAAGGCCTGACTCTCCGCGGCGCGCGTCAGGCGGACGCCCAGGAACTCGCAGGACTTTCCCTGGAGGCGTTCGGGGAGTTCGACCCCGACGCAGCGCGCAGAGGTGCCGTATTGACGAGCCGGAACGGCGTCGTGACCAGCGTGGCCGAGTGGGACGGACGGTTGGCGGGCTTCGCCGCTCTGTCGCAACAACGCCGCCGAGCCTGGCTCGACGCTATCGCAGTGACTCTGCGTTGCCGCGGTCGCGGCGCGGGCCGGGCGTTGCTTGAGCGGGTAGTGCAGCAGGCGCGGGAAAGAGGAGCGACATCCCTCGGGCTGGCAACCGCCGACTCGAACGTCGCGGCCCTCGCGCTATTCTTGCATCAAGGCTTTCGCATGACGGAGCGCAAGGCCCGTTACTACCCACGCGGTCAGGACGCGGTTCTCATGACGAAGACACTGTAGAGGCCCGGACATTTTGGCGATCCCGGGAAGCTCGGCTTCGCACGTAGCGTCGAGTGAACTACGCGCGATGCGAACCATCCGCCCTCAACCTGAGGCTGCGCGGTCGAAGAAGTCGAGCATCTCAGTGTTCAGGCCGGACCAAGTGCCATGGGACGCCGAGGTTTCGCAATAGACGACCTCTGCAGTTGCAGGACACCCGGAATACGCAGTGCACGGTCCCACGGCGGAACCGGCCGTTCCGCACCCAGCGCACCCGGCCCAGAAATTTGCGGGCGCCTGACCGAAGTCCGGCGGCGGGAAGAGCGTGTCGCCGCTGCTGTGGATCACCATCACGGGCAGCGGGCCGGGGCAATTGGAGGCGGCCACATACTGTTGGTTGATCCCGGCCGCCCTGGGCGCGATCCCCCGTGCTGGGGGTGTGGTGCCGCGAAGAGCCAGAATGGTGGCCACGCTGCCTCCGTCGGAGTGCCCCGTGAAGAATACTCTCGACGCATCCACGCACCAGTTGGTCGCCACCAGTCCGCCGATCGTTCCCAGGTCGGCTATCACGGAGTTTTGATTCGGCGGAGCATGGTTGGCGTACGCAACGATGTAGCCGTGCGCCGCGGCATCCGGCGTGAGGCCGCTGTGGCTTTCAGTCTGCGCGGGGCTGGTGACCCCGGCGGGTGCGTATACAACCACGAGGGGGTAGGCTTTCGTGGGATCGTAGCTCGCTGGCGTCCGCACAAAAAACGAAACGCCGCCCGCCATCTTGGCAGGTCACGGCAAAGCGGTGCCGGCGTCGCCGCGTGACGGGACTAGTCCAGTGCTAGGAAAACAGTTCCCGTACGAGGCGCGCATTATCAGTCGTGGGCCGACTCCACAATTGGCCATGATCACGCCCTTCACGTAGCCGTCCGGGCCACGCGCTGCGCTGGCACTGCCGCAATCGGTACCTATTTGGACTTTCGGAACCGTACCGTCGTGCAGAAAGGCCTTAGCGATGCGACCGGCCGCCAATTCTATTTCTATCGTTCGCTCGTCGCCGTCCTTGAAGAAAATCGAATGCGGCGGACGAGAATCAGAGAAGTCGCAGCGCTTCGGCGCAAAGGGCTTGCCTTCGAACTCCACCACGCCATCGAGAGACGCCGCTTTTTGATTCCTCTTGCACGCGAGCAGAGCGACGCACACCACAGCAATCGCGCCCAGCGCCCCGACGGAAGAACGACGGCTAAGTCCGAAGAGCACCGGTTCCGATAGGGACGTCATGATGAGAAGTGTCGGATCCTTGGCTCCAATCGCGAGATCCACCGGGTAGCTTCGCGCTCGTCCGGCGCAGCAGATCCTAGAACCGATACGCGAGTCCCGTCCCGAGCCGAAAGTCCCAGGAACTCTGTACGGTCACGTCATACTTCGGAGGATCCGCGAGCAAGTTGGTTGTCTCCACGCGGTCACGCCACCCATCATCCTGGGACAGATTCTTGGCGGCGCGCAGGTCGATAGGGATCTCGATGTTGTCGCTTAACTCAATCGCTAGCCCAAACGCCATGGTGAGCATGGTTGAGCTCTTCTTTGTCGTGCTGATCGAGTTCTCCAGATCCGACTGCAGCTGGGGACTTGGGCTGCCGTCCGTGATCTCGACGGTCCCGTCAACGGAACTGCCGGACACAAACTCGGGCCCGATGCCGAGCCACACGCGACCGAACGTCGTTGGTGCAATGCCCTCGACTAGGAGCCCCCAGCGCAGGCCACTGGCGGTGACCTTCTCGTCCACGTTGAAGCCGACCTGATTGATATTGTAGGTGAGGTCGCGCTGGAGCACGGAGTGGTCGTAGCCAAAGTCGAGACGTAGGCCCAGGTATTGGACGATGCGCGCCTCATAGTAGAGCCCCGCGCCCCATCCCAAGCCGCCGGCGGCGCCCGCAAAGCCCAACGCGTTGTATCCCGGGTCAACGGCGTCGGGCGTGGTCCACAAGTTCGCGCCGAGGCGAATCGAGAGTCCGATCGAAGACTCAAAGTCGCGCGGCTCCGGCTTCGTCGGCGGCAGGGGCGGTTGTTGCCCGTATCCCGGCGGAGGTTGGCCATAGCCGTAGGCGGGCGGCGGTTGTTGCCCGTATCCCGGCGGTGGTTGGCCGTAGCCGTAGGCGGGCGGCGGTTGTTGCCCGTATCCCGGCGGTGGTTGGCCGTAACCGTAGGCGGGCGGCGGCTGTTGCCATTGCCCTGGCGGCGGCTGTTGCCATTGCCCTGGCGGCGGTTGTTGCCCTTGTCCCGGCGGCGGCGCGGGCTGTGCGCAAATCGGAAGAGCAACCTGCGCTAACGCAAAGAAGAGTGCGGCGGGAGGGATCGAATAGCGCACGGTGGCCCCACGAAGAGAAGTACGACGATGCACCGGGACGGTATGCGGAGTCGTGGCGGCGGGCAAGGCCACGGCGTACTTTTGCGCCGCCCTGGTGGCTTGTGATAGCCCAGCGCGCCGCGACATACTCCGCGCTTTGCCATCGACCTAGTCCGAGCTAGGACCCCTTCAAACAGGCCATGAGCATTCAATCAGAAAGTGCGCTCGCTACCCAATGTGCCAGTTGTGGCGGCACGGTACCGATCGTGTTGTGCGCGGCGTCACCGCCATGTCGCTATTGCGGCTCGCCCTCTCCCCTGGACGAAGCGGTGGCCCAGCGCGTGGCGGGTGTGCGCGCCAGGGTCGCGGCGCAAGAGGCGCGCAGCCAGCAACTGATCGGAAAACAAGCGGAGCTGGGACGCAGCCATGGCGTGATCCTGTTGATTGTCATGTGTGTCCTTTGGGCACTCATCTTCGGCTTCGGCTGGGCCACCTTCGAACCGCCGGAGAAGCTTGGCTTCTTCGAACTAATGGCCGGCGGCAGCGCGCTACGTTCAGTCGACGCCTTGGCGCTCTACTGGCTGACATGGTTGACGATGACCGGAGTCGGTCTGTCGAGCGTCGGCTACGGCGCCAGCATGATCTCCATGCGCCGCATGACCAGATTTGCACTCCCGCGCGCGCCTTTGGTGAGCGGTGCGCCGCCGCGCTGCCGTGTGTGCGGAGCCGAACTGGGCTTGCAGGGGCGTGTTCGTCGTTGCGGCTACTGCAGCGCCGACCACCTCGTGATGGGCGAGCGCTACCAACGCGAAGACACGCACCTCGACGCGGAGCTCGCCCGGGTGGAGCGGGCTCTTGACTCAACGCTAGAAAAGAAGGTGCAACGCGTGGACCGTTGGCTTTGGGTATTCACGGCAGTGATGCCCATCGTTAGCGTTCCGGTAGTGCCGATAGCAGCGTTCACGCTGCAGGCGCCACCCCGTGGTTTGGTAATGCTGCCGCTCATAGCGCTGGCGCTCGGCTTCTTGTTAGTGCTGGTGGGAAGCGTCATGAGCGTGCCGGACATTCGTACGCGGGCAGCGACGCGGCCTGGGGACACGTTGCTGGTGCAAGGGCAGCCCTTGTCGGTAGCGGTACGGATCAGGTTCGGCCTGTGGCCTTTCGCCGGACAGCTCTTCCTGTGTCGAGAGGGCGGCGCTCCGTTAGAAGGCGTTTTCGTCGGAGGTGACGAAGAGCCTTGCTATCGGATGGCCTTTGACAGCGGCGGCCAGGCCATGAGTGCAGACGAAATCGAACGCGCCAAGAACGCGGGCGCCACTACGCCAGAGTCCTGGAGCAACAATGATATTGACGGAGCGGAGGCGCTGGGCGGCGCGTATCGCGGAGTCACGGCTGCCTGGTACTACGCCCCTTCCGCAAAGCGACCAGCAGAAATGCACGGCGCTCGGCTCTGGTTGGGAGCGCGTCCTGACCAACGACCGGACCCGAGTCCCACCTTCACTGTCACAAGCGTGTTGCGCGTCGAGAGCGACGCAGTGCGACTGCTGCAGTAGGTTCGGGACAGCGAGCGCGAAGCCAGGCCGCTAGCTCATCAGCTTCGAACGTTCGAGGCGCAGCGCTTGCACGCGCGTGAACCACGCGGCCATCATGGGGCGCTGCATGATCTCCTTGAAGACCGGAAAATCACGCACGCAGCTCACCGCGCCGTGCATCGCGACGTCACCCATGCTGACCGCGGCGCCGCCCACGAAGTCCTCGTCCCCAAGCCACTCCTCGAAACGGTCGAGGCTCTCGGCGACCCAGGCGTGGCCGTTCTTTTTGCCATTCTTCTTGAGAATGCGCTTTGCGACCTGATGCATGATCATCGGACCGCCGGCGCGTACGCCGACGTTGTGCAAGAAGCCAAAGTTGGAAGTGCGCGCCGTGACTTGTGCCGCTTTCAACGCCTCCCCCCAGCTTCCGTAGATCACTGTGGGCAATGCCATCGCGAAGGTATCATCCACCCAAGCTTCGACCTCGTCGCTCCGAGCCCGCGCGGCACCACCTTCGTTCGGTGACAGCGCGAATTCATCGCTGAAGCGCTTTTCCAGGTAGTTCATGATGGTTGTCGAATCGAAGACGACCTCACCGTCACATTCTATGACCGGAACTTTCTTGGGCGCCTCGGCCGGCAAATCGGGCAGCTCTGCTTTGGTCATCGGATTCACCTCGACCTTGCGATAGGCGATCCCCTTTACGTCGAGAGCCGCTTTCACCTTGTGACAGAAAGGACACAGCTCGAATTGATACAGGGTAACGGACATGATCTGGGCCGCTCGTAGCGCAGACAGGGTGTCCGGGCAATGAGCCAGTCCTATTGCGCGTGCAATAGGCGAAGAGCTGAGCGGCTCTCAATGCGCAGTTCTCGGCTCCGGTCTCGACCGGCGCGAGTCATTTTTGCAGCAACACGCCGATCCAGGTTTGGGCTGCGGCTTCCAATTCGGTGCTCAGCTCGCCGATGCGGCGATCGGCGAACTGCACGGCGATGAGTGCCGGTATCGCTGCCGTAAGGCCAAGGGCCGTGGTCAAGAGCGCTCCCGCCATTGCGGGCGCGATCACTCCGATCGCCGAGCTCTTGACCTGATCGATTGCCATGAAGGATTCGATGATCCCCCAGACCGTTCCCAACAAGCCAAGCAAAGGACCCGTGGCAGCGACTGCGGTCAAAACTGAGACCAGGGCGTTGGCTCGACGCTCCTCGTCGACAATCGCCTGCTGCGCAATTCCCCTGAGCTCTTCCGTCCCAACCGGGCCCCGCTCCACCCGTTCGACCAAGCGTTGCAACACGCGAGCGCCAGGTTCTTTTCTGTTTTTTGCACAGTTTTGCAGTGTGCCGGCGCGCGCCGCCGCGTCGGCATGCTCTCGAAACTGACGCTGCTCGCGGACGAGACGCGTGAGTTGCATGATCTTGAGCGCACCCACGAACAGCGAAGCCGTCAGCATCACAAAGAGCACGGCTAGCAAGACGTACGCGACGGGCGTCATCTGTCCCAGAATGCGAGAACCATCGAGCCGCACTGGTGCGTCGGTGATCTTGCCAGGCTGCAGCCCCAAGGTCAGGAGGTGCCGGGTCAACATGTTGCCTGCGACTTAGCCCCCGAGCCCGTAGGCAACAAGGGCATTCGAATCCCCGCTGGGTAACTGTCTCCTAGCGTGCACCGCGTCGCGTGCACTGCGCGGGGCATTTTTCCTATCGCGAGCGGCCTCAGCGTGTACGATGAGAAGATTTTGAGTTTATTCACTTTCGGACAGGTGGGCTAATGACACGAATCCCCAAGCCGACGGCCAAGACGCTCCGTATCGGTTGTTGCGTGCTGCTGTGCTGCGCAGCGTTCGGTGCATGCAGTACTGAAGAGCTGGACAAAGCAGACGCATGCGAAGACATCGCCGAGAGCATTGCCGCGCGGGTGCTGGTCTGCACCGGTGACGATGACCTTGCGGCGGCGAGCCGGGAGGAATTTGAGAAACGGCTCAGTTGTGCGCCGACGGTGGACACGAGCCTTGCGTTTGAGTGCGCACGAGCTGTGGGTCGCACTCCGTGCGCCCAAGTCAAACTTGGATTGGAGCCATGGCTTTCCGCCGTAACCGAATGTGCCGGCGTCTACGCCGGCGTGGATGCGGGACTAGATGCCGGGGACGGGAGTGCGGACGCTTTCAGCGACGCAGCCGACAGCGGGCCGGACTCCGGGCAGGACGCAACTGTGGACGCCCAGCCCGATGCGACGCCCGAAGCGGGCTCGGACGCGCCGGCCGAGGTCGGCGCGGACGCGCAGAGCGATTCCGGCGGCGACGCCGCGTCGGACGCTCCGTCCGACGTGGACGCTTCGGACGCAAGTCCCGACGCAGGCGCGGACGCTGCCGCGGATGCGGGAGGTGCGGGATGATGCGCCGGGTCACCGCTGCGCTGGCCTGCGCCGCTACTTTGGCCAACGTGCAGCCGGCGCACGCCCAGGGCTTCGTCGAAGATCTTCTCTCCGCCGATGCCTTTGAGCCGTTCCAAGGAACTGCCCGCTACGAGCGCGTCGTTCAGTCCGGCCTTGGGTACGCTCCGCTGTACATCGCCCTCGGTGAGCTTGAGCAAAACGTGTTCTACAGCCTGCTCCCGAAGGATGGTGCGGCGGCGTCCATGAACGTCGGTCAGGTGTTTGGAGCCGGCCTCGTGCCGGGCCGTTGCGTGGCATCGGGCCTCGGCTGCGAAGACGGCGACTTGGTGCAGTACCCCGTGGACATGCTAACGGGCGCCTTCGCCTTCGGCATGAAGAGCGGAAGGTTCGGCTTTTTCTACGCGGGCTCAGTCAGTACACCCACCACGTTCAACGACAACGCCTCGCGCACGTACCGTTCGGCGCTGGCCTACCCGATCAGCCTGGGGTTGCAAGCCGCCGGCGCCGTCTTCCTCGGTCGCGAGGACGAAGTTGGCTTGGGCAAACCGCAACGCGACTGGTTAATGGGTGGCATTGTCGACGCGGAGGCTGTGCAAATACGGATGGGCTACGTGCGATCCGCAAACATGCTGGTCAACGTGTCGCGGCCGGAACAAGGGCTGACCGCGTCCGCGGTATTCGACGACGGTTTCTCGCAACTCGCGTACGTGAACGCGGGAGTTGACCGCTTGGACTGGACGCAAATGAACGCGGCAGCCGCGGGCACTACCACGCTTCTCGGGCGCCAGTTGCAGTACTTTGCGCCGATCGCCCGCGGAGTGGGCGACGAAGAGGCCCAACTCGAAAACGCCCGAGTCAGTCATTGGACGGTGCGCGTTGAGCAGCAGGAAATCGCGCACTACGTGGACGTTGGCTATGCGCATAGCTTCACCCCGAGCGCTGGCGTGCACCAGATCATGGGCGCGGTGCACACCAAAGACTTCAATCGAGCGGTGTATGGAGCCGTGCGTGGTGGCAGTGATGACCTCGATTGGGCGGGCGCAAAGTTCAGCGGTGGGCTGCTGCGCATGCCGGAGATGCCGTACCTGGGCGTGGAGCCGTCATCGCGCATCTCTTTGGGCGCGGAGGCGCTTTTGACCGGCGGTGATGGAGTGAACGCCACCGCCTCACTTCGCTACAACGATCCTGGCGCCTATGAGCTCTACCCCTGGGCCAAAGACTCCTTCACGTTCATGATCAATGCGGTCTTGTCACCGCGCCGTCAGTAGGCGCATCCACGCAGCGGCCGCTTCGGATCTCCAGGCCGATTCGGTTCGCCTGATCGCATCCGGGCGGAAGTGACTTGCCCTGACGCTCGCGAGACTTGCGTGGCGGCTACTTGCCGGGGGCGCGACGTGCTCCCGCGGTCGTTCCGGCGGCGGGCGGCTGCGGGGAGGGCGAGGATTGGGCCGGCATTGCCTTGGGTGGAGCTGCGATGGCCACGGGCCCGGACACGGTCACTTCCGCGCCGCCCGCCACCAAGAACATGCCTGCGCCCATTGCTCCCAGGGCCACCGGGAATCCGACGACATGTCCGAAGAGCAACAGCAATATGATGCTCACGCCGATGCCAACACCTGCAGCCATGCCACCATCGATAGCACGAATCAGCGACGCGCACTCGGTATGCCTGCACCTTTGAGCGCGTCTTGCACCAAGGCAATGCGAACGGGACGCGCCAATTGACTCAAGCGCGCAGCATCACTGCCAGGTCCGTGATGCCCGGGTCTTGTCCCAACTGAAAGAGCAACGCCGTCACCTGTCCTCGGTGGTGCGTTTGGTGGTTGAACATATGACTCATGGCATACCAGGCGGGGTGCGAATAAGGCGTGCCTCGGGAGTCCTTGTATTCGAGCGTAGCGGTTGTGGCTGATTCCGAAAGCGCCTCCGCCCAGGTGCAGAGCTTCCGGTCCAAGCTGCGGCGGCTGGCGCTGAGGTCGCCGAAGTCTTCGTACAAAACCTGGTCGAGGCCTTTGATTTGGATGACCTTGCCGTCGGCACTTCGCGCGCGGTATTGGTCGTCGCGGGTCAGGCGGATGAGCCAGGCGCAGTCCGCCAACAAGATGTGGTTCAGAGCGCCATGCACCGAGCCGAAGAACCCTCCAACATCCCGGCGCCGGTCAACTTCGGAAAGCTTGGCGCACGCTGCGTAGAGGCGCTCGTTCATCCAAAGGTTGTAGCGGGCCATCGCCCTGTAGTGCTCAAGCAAGCTCATTGCGACATGCTGCCAGACTGCGTCGCCGCTCGCCATCTGCTCCGCGAACAGGCGCTATCGACCCTGGCGCGTGCCGGCTACAGTCTCAAGTTCGGAAAGTGACTCCTCGAGGTCATCGATGATGCGCTGGCAGCTCGGCACGGAGTGGCGGCAGGCGATGACGCCGAAGTCGAGGTTGTCTGCGTTGCTGACCAAGGTGAAGTTGAGGGCGAAACCATGGTAAATGGCGCTCAGGGGGTAGGCGCCGTCGAGGCGCGCGCCGTTCCAATACATTCGCTGTCTCGGCCCGGGCACGTTGGACACAACGGTACTGAATGCGGGAAAGCGTTCGCCGAGGCCGAGCACACCCGCCAAGAGTGCCGGTGCCGCTGTCATCTGGGTGAACAACATGATCTCCTTGGCGTTCATCGTCTTGAGTAGCGCCTTGCCGTCGTTCATCGACGCCTGTGTGACCCGGAAGCGCATTTCGGGATCGGCGATGTGCGTGGCGAGATTCGCTGCCAAAGCGCCCACTGCATTCGCGACGTCATCGTGGTCGTCGGTACGGAGTGAGACGGGGGTCAGCGCCGTCAGTGGTTCGTCTGGAAGCTCGCCTCGCGAGTTCAGATAGCGGCGCAGTGCACCGCCGCACATGGCCAGCACCACGTCGTTGATGGTACCGCCCAGCACCTTCGAAACCGCTTTCAAGCGGTCGAGCCGGTACGACTGCGCCACGAAGCGCCGAGCGCCGGTGATGTTCGTGCTGACGCTCGTTTGCGGCGTGCGCTTCCAGAAGCTCATCAGGTTGTCTTGGTCCGGATGGAGCCAGGCCTGGGTGTAGCGCTGCAGGCCTTTGAATAAGTTGCCGCTGAGCCCGAGCCCTTCGCGCAATGCGTCGGCGAGAGTCTTCAAATCGATGTCCGTGGGAAGCGCGAGCTGCTTCTTCGGCGGCTTGGGTTTCCTGGGGTACGTGGTTTCCCACGCGTCGAGGGAAAACGGGGAATGCAGCGTGACCGCAGTGGGGTCGGGCGATAGCATCGTCTGGCCCAAGCGAACCGCACCAACGCCGTCGATCGCCGCATGGTGGATCTTTGCGTACAGCCCAAACTGTCGGTCCTGAAGACCCTCAATGATGTGGCTCTCCCAAAGCGGTCGATGCCGATCGAGCACCGACTGGTGCAGGCGTGCACAGAGTTGAAACAGTTCGCGATAGCGACCCGGCTTGGGCAGCGCGGAGTGGCGCACGTGGTAGTCCAAATCGAGCTTGTCGTCCTCGACCCACTTCATGGGACCGGCGACGCCCAGAGGCGTCATCTTGAGGGTGTGACCGAAGGGAAGGCGAAAGCGCTCGGTGCTCTTGAGGATCTCGAGCAATCCACGTAGGAACTCAGTCTCGTCCGCTCCGTCGGGTAGCGTGAATAGATACAGGCCCCCGACGTGCATCGGCGTCTCGCGAGTTTCGCCGATCAGAAAACCCGCATCCAACGGCGTCAGGCGCTCCATGCCCGAAGCGTAACGAGTCTTCGGCGTCGTCGTCTCGAAATATCCGCGATCGTCGCCACCGACGAAGGAGTCAGCTGTGCAGGTTCAGGCCCCAGGTGCGTGTTTCAGGGGGCGGCGTGCCACTAGTTCCCGGGGCAGTTCCATTTGTAGCTGCCGGTGAAGAAATCACACAAACAATAGCTGGTGCCGTAGAAGCAATACGCTTCGTCAGCACTGCAAGCGTTGCCCGTCGAGGGCTTTTGCTGCGGGCACGTGATGCAGTTCCACCTGTTGGAGAAATCGCTGCAGGCACAGGTGGTATCTCCGTACTGGCAGAGCGCGTTGTCCGTCGGGCAGTTGTTCCCCTGGTTCGGCTGGCTGCCCGGGCAGTTGTAACACTTCCAAGTCCCGTCGTAGCAGGTGCACTGATTGCCACCGTACCTGCACGTGGCGCCTGTCGTGGTGCAGCTCGAACCGTTGGACGGCGCCGCGCCCGGGCAATTGTTGCCGCCGCCCGTCCCGCCGGTGCCTCCGGTCGCGCCGCCAGTGCCACCGGTCGCGCCGCCAGTGCCACCGGTCGCGCCGCCAGTGCCACCGGTCGCGCCGCCAGTGCC
>CBDUPW010000156.1:0-15750 GCA_965369205.1 uncultured Polyangiaceae bacterium
AACTCCCGCGGCGTCGGTTGCCGCTAGTGATACAGCGCGGAAAAGAGCAACTGGAAGCTCAACGCGTTGTCGTCGAAGGAGCTACTCAGGGGTCCAGTGCCGCTGTCGCGGCTTGCGTTCACGTACACAATGCGCGCCTCCGGTCCCAGAGACCATTGATCGCCGACCCAAAAGTCGTATCCACCGAAGAGCGCGGCACCAAAACCTTGCGCGCTGTCGCCCTTTTCGTCCTGCACGCCGATCAGGCCGATGCCACCGAGCAGCCCAACGTGCGCGCCAGCTGTTGGATCGATGAACCAGTCAACGAAAGGCCCGACCACTCCCACACCCAGGGCCGAGTCGGGCGCGTTGCCGGAGGCACTGCCGCCGGAATCGATCGTCACTTCGATTTCCGGATTGCTGATGTCCTGACCCACGAAGCCACCGCCGATCACGAACCCGCCGCCGGGCGTTCCGCCTAGCAATAGTTCGTACACGGGACCGAAGCCCTTGAAGGTGATCTCCAAGTCGCTTCCGCCAGCAGAGCCCTTGCTCTTGACATTGCCGTAGCCCACACCGAGACCCATGCGCAGATAGAAGCTATCGTGTAGACGCACGCCTTGGGGCGCCGGCATTGCCGCAGGGGGCGGGTGCTGCGGCGGCGGACCGTAGGCCGGAGGCGGCGGTGAACCCGGCTGCCCATAGGCGGGCGGCACGTAGCCGGGCGGCGGCGCAGGTGGTGGAGCCGCGGGCGGCGGCGCCGCAGGCGGTGGAGTCGCGGGCGGCGCTTCTACCGGGGCCGGCGTTTCAACCGCAGGCTCCACCGGCGGCGTTTCTACCGGCGGCGGCGCTTCCGTGGGCGCCTCGACAGGCGGCGGCGCTTCAGGTGAACCCTGCGCCGCCGCGATCGAGACGTTCAGCAAGCATGCGAAAGCGGCGAGTCCCCCGCTTCTGCGCATGGGTCTCACTCGGCGCTGGCGTAGGCCGCCGCCGGTGCTTCGCGGTTTTCGAAGCGGTTCGAACGATCGCCGAGCACCGTCGCTTTGTCGGTGACCCAACGCGTGCGGTCGTAGTGGTCCAGGTTCTTGTTCATGACAACCTGGAAGCAAGCGGCATTGCCCTGCTTGCCGATGATCGAGGACCACGCCAAGAAGAAGTGCCAAATGCGGAACCAACGCTCGCCGTAGGCCGCGATGACCGCGTCCTTGTTCGCCAGCCAATTGCGATGCCAGGCGCGAATGGTCCAGTGATAGTGAATGCTGATGTTCTCGACGCTATGCGTCTCCCAGTTCGCCTTCTCCATCTCCTTGAGCATGGGCGCGGGGCAGAGGCTCGCGTCGGCACCGGGGAAGATGTACTTGGCCATGAACATGCCCCAGATCAAGTCCTCACCCTTCAGCCCGCGGCGCAAGCCGGTCCACTGAAGCAGCATCAGGCCCTTGTCGTCGAGCAGGTCGTTGCACTGCGAATAGAAGCTGAGCAGGTTCTTGACGCCCACGTGCTCGACCATCTCCAGGCTGACGATCTTGTCGAACTTCTGCGCGGGAATGTCGCGGTAGTCCGAGCAAAGCACCCGGGCTTTGTCCGAAAGACCCCAGTCGGCGATGCGTTTGTTCGCAAATTCCGTCTGGTTCTTGGAAAGGGTCACGCCCGTGGCGTCCACGCCGTAGTACTTGGCGGCATGCCGCGCCAGGGTGCCCCAGCCGCAGCCGATGTCCAGCAGGCGTTCGCCCGGCTTGAGCTGTAGCTTCTGGCAGACCAAGTCCATTTTGTTGTCTTGGGCCTGCTCCAGGGTCTGCTCTTTGTTCTCGTAGAAGCCCGAGGTGTAGACCATGCGCTCGCCAAGGAACCAGCCGAAGAAATCGTTGCCGCGGTCATAGTGCTCACGCACGATGCGGGTATCCTGACTCTTGGTGTGAATAGTGGTCTCGGGCAGGAAGTTCGTCAGCGCCCACTTGAAGTGACCCGGCGTCAGCGAGTTCGTGACGAACAGCTGGCGGTTGTCCAAGAACTCGTAAATGTCACCCGGGATATCAATGTCCCCGTCGAAGTAGGCCTCGTAGAGAACGGCCATGGGGATGCGCTTGTTGGCGTACTTGCGGGCGAGCTTTTGGTCCTTGAAGACCACGTGGTCAGTGAGTGCAGACATGCCGATCCTTTCAGAATCCCCCAATCGAGGGCCCGGGACCTGACCATATCCAAGCAGCCCCCGCAACAATGGACCGGGCGGAAATGCCGGGCACAAGCGCGCACTTTGTTTCGCAGCGCCATGCGTTCAGGCTTCCAGGCGCGGCGGCCTAGCACAGAATCCGTTTGCAGATCGAAAAGCCATGCTGCGCCCGAGCAGGGTCGGGTTGGGTTTGGGTCGAACGCTAGGTCGCCTTTGACCCTAATCCCTTGGATTGCGCAATCTTTACAGGCACTTAACTAATTACATGTACTTTATCGGAAAAGTGCTAAATAGGCTTGGAGCATGTGCCCTCGATCTGCCCTCAGCCTCGACGGCCTGACGGACGTCCGGCTTTCCCACCTGCAGCAGCTCGAAGCGGAGAGCATTCATATCATTCGGGAGGCGACGGCGGAGTTCGACACGCCAGTGATGCTGTACAGCATTGGCAAAGACTCCAGCGTGATGGCCCATCTGGCCCGCAAGGCGTTCCACCCGGGCAAGCCACCCTTCCCGTTCATGCACATCGACACGACCTGGAAGTTCCGGGCCATGATCGAGTTTCGCGATCGCTACTGCACGGAGCATGGCCTCGAACTGATCGTGCATACGAACCAAGAAGGTCTCGCCGACAACATCAACCCCTTCGATCACGGGAGTCAGAAGTACACCACCGTGATGAAGACCCAGGCCCTGCTCCAGGCCCTCTCAACCGGCGGCTTTGACGCCGCGTTCGGTGGCGCACGCCGAGACGAGGAGCGCTCCCGCGCCAAGGAGCGCATCTATTCGTTCCGCGATCGCTACGGACAGTGGGATCCAAAGAATCAGCGCCCGGAACTGTGGAACCTGTACAACGGCCGCATCACCAAGGGCGAGTCCGTTCGGGTCTTTCCTCTTTCCAACTGGACGGAGCTCGATGTCTGGCTCTACATCCATCTGGAGCAAATCCCGATCGTGCCTTTGTACTTGGCGGCGGAGCGCCCCGTAGTCGAGCGCGAAGGCGCGTTGATCATGGTGGACGACGAACGCATGCGCCTGTTGCCCGGAGAAACCCCGCGCATGGAGATGGTGCGGTTCCGCACCTTGGGCTGCTACCCGCTCTCCGGCGCCATCCGCTCCACCGCCACCACACTCCCAGAAATCATCCAAGAGATGCTGCTCACGCGGTTTTCCGAGCGCCAAGGTCGCCTGATCGATTTCGACGAAGACGGCTCCATGGAGCTCAAGAAGCGCGAGGGCTACTTCTGATGAACTCCGAGCAAGAGCGCGCATTGATCGAACGCGACATCGCTGAGTTCCTGAAGCGCCATCAGGAAAAGGAACTCCTACGCTTCGTCACCGTCGGGTCCGTGGACGACGGCAAGAGCACGCTGATTGGACGGCTGCTGCACGACACCCACGGTATCTACGAGGACCAACTCAACGCGGTGAGGCGCGCCTCCAAGCAGGAAGGCGCGGAGATCGACTTTTCCTTGGTTACCGATGGCCTGAGGGCCGAGCGTGAACAGGGCATCACCATCGACGTGGCCTATCGCTACTTCGCGACGGAAAAGCGCAAGCTGATCATCGCGGACACGCCAGGGCACGTACAGTACACGCGCAACATGGCCACGGGCGCCTCGACGGCCCACGTGGCCATCACGCTCATCGACGCCCGTCTCGGCGTCCTGCAGCAATCTCGACGGCACGCATTCATCGCTTCCCTGCTGGGCATTCCCGAACTGACCGTGTGCGTGAACAAGATGGATTTGGTGGGGTTCGACCGCGCCGTGTTCGTGCAAATCCAAAAAGAGTTCGGCGCGTTCTGCGGCAAGCTCGGGTTCACCGGGATCACGTTCATTCCCGTCAGCGCGCTCGGCGGCGACAACGTGGTGGCACGCAGCACGCGGGCGCCCTGGTACGACGGCCCGACACTGCTGCAGCACCTGGAAACCGTGCCCTTACCCACAGTGCAGGAAGACGACGCCTTGCGCTATCCGGTCCAGCTCGTGCTGCGCCCCAATCTGGGCTACCGCGCCTTCGCCGGCCAGCTCGCGTCCGGCCGCGTGCGCAAGGGAGACCGCGTCATGGTGCTGCCGTCAAAGAAGACGACGACCGTGGCGGGCATCGACAGCTTCGAGGGCGAGCTTGCCGCGGCTTTTGCGCCCATGAGTGTGGCACTAAGACTCGAAGACGAAATCGACGTCAGCCGCGGCGACATGCTCGTGCACCCGGAGCGCGCACCGGAAGTCAAAAAGCGCTTCGCAGCCATGTTGGTCTGGATGAGCGAGCGGCCCCTTGACCTGGAAAAGAGCTACTTCCTGAAGCACGCCACGCAACTCGTCCGCGCCGAAGTCGAACGCGTCGAGCACGCCGTGGACATGGAGCATTTGGACCCAGTCGAAGCGAAGCATTTAGAGCTGAACGACATCGGCAAGGTCGTCGTCAGTTGCCACAAACCACTGTTCTTCGATCCCTACAGCGTCTGTCGCGCAACGGGCGCGTTTGTGTTGATCGACCCCATTTCCAACAACACCGTCGCAGCGGGCATGATCCAAGCTGAGGGCGCCGGTGCCGCCAAGGACACGGGCGCGGCGCAGCTGGGCCCCCACAGTCTGGTCAGCCGCGGCGAACGGCGCGAACGCCTGGAGCAGACCGGCGCGATCGTCTGGCTGACGGGACTGCCCGGCGCCGGCAAGACGGAGCTGGCGTATGCCATCGAACGCCGGCTCTTCGACCTGAGCCGCGTCGCTGTCGTGGTCGACCCGGACGACGGCGTCACCACGGGCAGCGGCCCCCGCGGCGGCAGCCCACCCCATGCGCCGGAGCTGGCATCACGATTCGCCGACGCCGGGCTAGTCGCCATCTTTGCCTTCGCGTCTCCCCTCGCCAGCGACCGCGACGCGGTGAAAGAGAGCGTCGGCGCGGAACGCTTTTTCGAAGTGCATGTCGCAACGCCCATCGAACAGTGCAAGGAGCGTGACCTGCGTGGAAGCTACGACGCCCTGCACGGACCGCTCGAATACGAGCCGCCGGATGCCTTCGCGGCACGCGCTTCGCTGGCGGAAAGCGACGTGGACACCCTCGCTCGCGAGCTCGTCGATGTGCTTCTGCCGCGCATCACGCGCTGAGCGCGGATGCCGCGCCAGCTCGTCACCGGCCCCATCTTTCAACACTGGCGGCGTAAGCACGCGAAAAGAAAAGACGGAATTTTTCGTGCCACATGTGCGAGCGGCTACTGCGGTGCACGCTTGAAATTCGTGTCGACGTTTGTTCTCGGTCCGCTATCCTGAAGCTCGCTTTCGATTACATCAATGGCTTGTCTTGGCGTTCCCAACGGAAGTTGAAGGAGGGGTCATGCAAGCATCCGATCAGAGAGCACACCGTCGAGTCGAGCTACCCGCCAGCGCTGTCGTGCTGGACAACGGCCAGGAATGTGGACGCTACGTCGTACAAAACCTCTGCGCCGCCGGCGCACTGCTCACGGGCAACCTGGGGCTTTGCGAGGGCGACGAAGCCGACTTCCGCATTGAGCTGGCGCCGGATCGTGCCGTTGCTGTGCGAGGCCGCATCCTGCGCCGCGCGCCCATCGATCGTGGCTTGTGGGCGCTTGCTTTGGAACTGGTCGAGCCATCCGCAGACGTCGAGGACGAGATCCAACAGGCCATACTCGAAGCCCTGGAAATGTCCGCCCAGCGCGAACCGTTCTTCAAGCCCGACGTCGAAGTCGCCTACGCCTAGCGACCCCGCCCGACTCGCGCGCAGGGCTTTCGCGAGCCGTTGGCGCCTTGTGCAGGGCAGCGCATTCGTTGCGCAGGTGACGTCATGACTCGCGGTTCGAACCCGACAATCGGCGCACGCCAGGCTTCCGTCGACCGCCCGCATGCCGCACACTTTCCCGCATGACCGCGCTGCAACCCCTTGCCGCAGAGCAGCTCTGCTGCGAATGCGATCCCGAGCGCCTGCCCTTCAAGTCCACCCACGAAGTGTCGCCGCTGCGCGGCCCATTTGGTCAAGGGCGCGCAGCGGAAGCGACGCGTTTCGCCCTTTCCATGCCCCGGGCGGGCTACAACCTGTTCGTCGCGGGTCCCCCGGGCCACGGCAAACACGCTTTCGTCCACCACGAGCTGGCAGCCTTGGCGCGCACGCGACAAAGCGCCGACGACTGGGTCTACGTTCGGGACTTTTCCAAGGCGACGGGTGCCAAAGCGCTGCGCCTGCCTGCGGGCATGGCACGACGCTTTGCCGGCAATCTCGACAAGCTCGTCGAAGATCTGCGCATGGCGATCCCGGCTGCGCTGGAAAGCGAGAGCTATCGCGCGCAGCTGGAACAGATCTCTGAAGAACTGGAAGCGCGACCGAAGGCCGTCTTTCGCCGGGTCGAAGAAGACGCCAAAGCCTTCGATGTCGCGATGCTGCGCGTGCCATCCGGGGTCGGCTTCGCACCCATGAAAGACGGCGCAGTGATCGAGCCCCAGGCCTTCGAGCGGCTTCCCGAGCAGGAAAAGCAGCGCATCGAAGCCAACATCCATCGGCTCCAAGAAAAACTGGCGCGGGAGCTGCGCCCCATGCCCAAGTGGGCCAAGGAAGCCCGAGAGCGCGCCAAGGCTTTGGCCAGAGAGGTCGTTGCCACCACCGTAGACCTTGCCATCGAGGAGGAGAAAGAGGCGTGGGCATCCTACACGGCGATCGTCGAACACCTGTCGGCGCTGCGTAACGACATCGTCGAGAACGCGCAGCGATTTTCGGAAAAGCCCGAGCACGAGTTGCCATTCGGGTTGGAGCCGGCGCGCATCTTCGATCGCTACCGAGTGAACGTGTTGGTGGACAACGCAGACACCAACGGCGCACCCGTTGTTTACGAAAATAGGCCCAATCTCCAGCGCCTGCTAGGGCGGGTTGAGCACCGGGCGCAGCTGGGCACGCTGATCAGTGACTTCACCTTGATTCGCGCGGGGGCCCTGCATCGCGCCAACGGCGGCTACCTCGTACTCGACGCCGTCGAGGTCCTGACCAACCCGCAAACCTGGGCTGCGCTGAAGCGCGCGTTGTACGATCGTCGCGTGCAGATCGAGTCCCTGGCTCAGGCCGTGGGACTCAGTAGCGGCGAGCTTCTGGAGCCCGAAGCGATCGCCCTCGACGTGAAGGTAGTCCTGATCGGCGATCGGCGACTGTATCACTTGATGGCCGAGCATGACCCAGACATGCCCGAGCTGTTTAAGGTGCTGGCCGACTTCGAAGACACCGTCGACCGAGATCAAGAAAGCGAGCTGGACTTCTGCCGCCAAGTCGCCGCCGTGGAACAGCGGGATGGTCTGCGCTCCTTCCACGCTGGCGCGGTCGCGCGTTTGATCGAAGCAAGCTCCCGCGCCGTGGCTGATCGACGCAAGCTCTCGACTGCCACCCGTGAGCTGGTGGACCTGTGTCACCAGGCCGACAGCTTCGCGGCGAAGCGCGATGCACCCATGGTGGAGGTGGCCGACGTCATCGAGGCGCTCTCGACGCAACTCGAGCGCCACGCGCGCCTGGCCGAACGCTTTCGGGAGCAGATCCTGCAGCGGACGGTATTGGTCGACACCGCCGGCGCCGCCGTGGGGCAGATCAATGGGCTCTCTGTGCTTGAGTTCGGTGGCGCACGTTTCGGCTTGCCGACGCGCATCACCGCCACTGCGCGAGTAGGCGACGGCAAGGTCGTAGACATCGAGCGGGAAGTCGCCCTGGGGGGAGTGCTGCATTCCAAGGGCGTGCTGATCCTGTCGAGCTACTTCGCGTCGCACTACACGAGGCAGGTGCCACTGTCGCTGTCGGCGAGCTTGGTCTTCGAGCAATCCTATTTCGGCGTCGAGGGCGACAGTGCCTCGATGGCCGAGCTCTTGGCGTTGATCTCGGCCCTGGCTCGCGCGCCGTTGCGGCAGTCCTTGGCGGTCACTGGTTCCGTGAGCCAGTACGGGCAAGCCCAAGCCATCGGCGGCGTGAACGAAAAGATCGAAGGCTTTTTCGACGTGTGCTCCGCCCGCGGTCTCACCGGAGATCAAGGCGTCATCGTGCCGGCAGCCAACGTGGAAAATCTGGTGTTGCGCGCCGACGTGGTGGACGCTGTCCGTGGAGGCAAGTTTGCTGTGTATGGCGTACGCAGCGTAGACGAGGCGTTGGAACTCTTGACCGGACAGCCAGCCGGCGTCCAGGACGAAGACGGCCAGTTTCCCGAGGGCAGCGTCAACGCGCGGGTGCTGGACCAACTCGTGGAGTTCGCAATCATCGCCGAAGGGTTCTCAAGGTTCGTGCACTTCGAAAGCGAGGACCCTGGCGACTCGAAGAAAAATGGCGCCAAGCGCGGGGGGGCTAAGGGCAAGGCGAGTGGCAAGGGCAAGAAGCCCAAGGGCAAAGCTGGTGCGGGGAAACGACGAAAGCGAAGTGATGGCCGAGCGTGAACGCGTGGTCGTCGTCTTCGACGCAGTGAGCGATCCGGCCGCATTCGCACAGGTTGCCGCAAGCTTGGCGCAAGCCATGAACGCCGAGCTGTACGGCGTGTTCCTTGAAGAAGCGGACTCCCTGGCAATGGCCGAGTTGCCGTTCACTTCGGTGGTGGATACCCGCGGGCAGCTGCGCCCCCTTGGCAAGGAGACCCTCGAAGCCGCCTGGCGCGCGGCCGCAAGCAAAGCCCGGGAACGGCTCAATCGTGCCGCAGAGCAAGCGCACCTGCCCTGGGCCTTCGTGGTGACGCGTGGCCGCCTCGCCGCGGCCATGCAACAGTCGCCGGGCGCCCAAGCGACGCTGGTCGGCTCGGGCCGACGCACGACCGCACGCGCGGCGCCCGTCGTGGTTGCATCCAGCCAGGAGCGGGCGAGCGCCATCACCAAACGCGTTGCCGCCTTGTTGCCCGCCGGACCCATGCCCATTGTCTGCTTGCTAGAAGCCACGGCGCGCGATCCGGCGCAGCGCGCGATGGAGCTCTGCGAGCTTCGCCACCCGCCGCTGTTGATCCTGTCGACGGCTGACCCGCTCTGGTGCGAGAGCGCCCTGGATGAGCTTCGCAAGCAAGCGACCCTGCCAATCCTGGTCTTGGAAGCGTAGTGGACTCCAATCAGCGGGTGCACTGCCCGGTGCAGGAACGCTGCGGTGGGTGTCCGCTGATGGGGCACGCACCTGACGCACAGCGGGAGCTCAAGCTCGCGCGGGTGCGCGTCGCGTTTCGCGGCATGGACGTGCCTGCGCCGGAGCCCGACTGGGGCGCCGGCCCGGATCGCGCCTATCGCAACCGCCTGCGCCTGCGCATCGACGACGGGCAGATCGGCTTCTTCAATCCCGAAAAGAGTGCTGACTGCGCAGTACTCGAGCCGAGCCTGCGTCAGACCATTGGCGAGCTCAGGGCGGTCGCCGCAGAGCACCCGGATCAGCTGCGGGAATTTGCGTGGCTGGAAGTGCGTGGACAAGACTCCCACGGCGTGGCGTCGGTGTGCCTCGCGCCCCACGCGGCCCTCGGCGCAGAGGCCGCGCTGCCCAGTCACCTCGAAGCAGCTCGACGCACGTTGCAGCAGCGACTGGACGCGCGCACTGTGGTGGGCGTTCTTGGACAAGGGCAACCACCCATGCAGCGCTACCTGACCGAGGGTGTCGAAGTCCACGTGGCGCTCGGCGCTTTTCTGCAGGTGAACCATCAGGTGAACGCACAGCTGGTGCGCCACGTGGTCGGCTATGCGACCCAAGAGCGCGCGACGGAGTTTCTCGACCTCTATGCAGGTTGCGGTAACTTTGCGCTGCCCTTGGCCGCGCGGGGCCTGAGGGGCACGGCAGTGGAGGTGTCCGGGCCGTCCATCGCATCCCTGCGCGCAGGCGTCGCCGCGGCGGGGCTCACTCGACTGCGTGTGGCTCCGGGCGACGTCGCCGCGGCGTTGCCGCAACTTGGGTCTGCTCCGAGTGCCTTCGTGATCGCCGACCCACCCCGCGCTGGGCTCGGTGGCGCCGCCGAATGCATGCGTCAGGTCTGCACACGGACGCTGATCTTGGTCTCCTGCAACCCGAAAAGCCTCGCACGCGACGTGGCTCGTTTGGCACCCGACTTCGACATTGCCAGCCTGCGCGCCTTCGACATGTTCCCGCACACCGAGCACGTCGAACTGCTAGCGCAGATGCAACGCAGCTAGTGCGGACTAGCGGGCCGATTGTTCGTCCGAGCAGCAGGGCCCAACGCGGGAAGAGTGGCCCAGCGCCGAGCCACGACCCGACCCCCAAAAAAACCAAGGCCTCAGCGGGCCAAGGGGCGTCATCACAGACCCCGGGTCTAGCGGACGTGGGCAAAGGACGCTAAACGGCAGTAGCGTGAACGCACCACCGAAAAAGCTCCCGGCCTACGTCGTGACGCCCGAAGACTTGGCACACTGCACGCTTGTGCTCGAAGCGTTGGTGGATCATCGCTCGCATTTGGCGAAGCTGAGCATGGACGAGCGCAATGCCCTGCTGACCGCCGCCGGACGCGTGTCGCGGCCAGAACGCACAGAACAGCGCCTGCTCGCGCGGGCCCTCCGCAAAAAGAGCCGCAAGGAGCTGCGGGAAACTGACGAAGCACTGCTGGAGCGAGCATCCATTCGCAAAAAACGCGCGCAGCCCGTGTTCATCACGCCCAAGGTAAACGCATTGGCGGCAGAAGCCGTCGGGGAAGCGCCAGATGTCGACCCCTCACTGGACGGTGCCGAGCTCAAGAAGCCGCGCGTCTGTTACGTGTGCAAGGAGCTCTTCTCGAAAGTCCATTTCTTTTACGATCAGATGTGCGAAGCCTGCGGCGACTTCAATCACCTGAAGCGCACGCAGACCTCAGATCTGCACGGGCGGGTTGCGTTGATCAGCGGCGCACGGGTGAAGATCGGCTACCAGGCGGCGATCATGCTCTTGCGCGCCGGAGCGCGGGTGATCGTGACCACACGGTTCCCGAACGACGCGGCGCTGCGCTACGCACGCGAGGCCGACTACGCCGACTGGGGTGAGCGCCTGCAGATCTACGGTCTTGATTTGCGCCACACGCCCAGCGTGGAGGCATTCGCGCGGCACCTGACGGAGAGCGAGCAGCGCCTTGACTTCATTTTGCACAACGCCTGCCAAACCGTTCGTCGGCCGCCGGGTTTCTATGGGCACCTGATGGAGGCGGAACAAACCGCGCTGGAGGCATTGCCGGAACGGGCGCGCGCCTTGCTCACGGAGCACGCCGCGCTACGCGCCCACGCCACGGAGCCGAGCGCCCTGTCCACGGGCGACAGTGCGAAGCTGGTCGGGCTGCACGCAGCGCCAGAGCTTTCTCAGCTGCCCATCACCGACGAAGACCTCGACGCGGGTTTTCAGCTGTTCCCTAAGAGCCAACTGGACGCCGACCTGCAGCAAGTCGATCTGCGCTCGGTCAACAGCTGGCGCTTGGCACTGCATGAAGTGAGCACCGTCGAACTTCTCGAAGTGCAGCTCGTCAATGCCATCGCGCCCTTCGTCTTGAATGCGCGATTGAAGCCGCTGATGCTGCGACACCCAAGCGACGACAAACACATCGTGAACGTGTCGGCGGTAGAAGGGCAGTTCCATCGTCGTTTCAAGACCGACAAACACCCGCATACCAACATGGCCAAGGCAGCGCTCAATATGATGACGCGCACCTCTGCCGACGACTACGTCAAGGACGGCATCCACATGAACAGCGTGGATACCGGCTGGGTCACCGACGAAGACCCGGCGCACATCGCCCGCCGCAAGACCATCGAACACGGCTTCCATCCGCCCCTCGACATCGTGGACGGCGCCGCGCGCATCGTCGATCCTATCTTTGACGGACTCAACTCTGGCAACCACGTTTGGGGCTTGTTCCTCAAGGACTACAAGCCCGTACCGTGGTGAGGGCGGGCGGCGCCGCCTGCGGCATGGCTGGCGCCTAGTTCTCCAACGTCGAGTTGTTGATCTCGATCTTCGTATCGTCGTGCATGGAGATGCCGGGCTGCGCGTACCAGGAGCCGCCGGTGTTGTTCTTGATCACCGAGTCGTTGATCACGATGTTGCCGGTGTGGTTGTTGGTGACGAAGAAAATCGCGCTGCCGTGGGCGTTGACTTGGTTGTTTTCGATCAATACGCCGCAGAGCGATAGGGTCATCTTGTTGCCGTCGTTGTAGATGGCGCCGCCGCTACCGCCGCCCGGCGTGCCGGCTTTGGCGGGATTGGCGCCGTTGCCCACAGCCTGGTTATGGGAAAATAGGCTGTTCATGATGGTCCAAGAAACGCCGATGCTGCTGATGCCGCCGCCGTTGGAGCAGCTGTTGCCGTAGCCACCGGATGCGCCGCCAAAGGTGCTGTTGACGACGTAGACGGGTTTGTCCTGGTGCTGATCGAAGACACGAACCGCCGCGCCGCCCACGTCCGGACCCACATCGTGGCAAACGTTGTTGAAGAAACGGCTGTTGATGATCTTGATGCGGCCGCCGCGGGAGAAGATGGCGCCACCGCCGTCTTCTTCTGCTTTTGCGTTGCCGTCACTGAAGGTGATGTTCTGAATGCTCAGCTGCGGGTGGTCCTGATCGTTGCACGTGGGCGTGGTCCACTTCTGCGCCTTGTCGCAGGTGTTCATGTACAGGATGCGGCGTTTGCCGTCTCCGCTCAGCACCACCTTGCCGCCGCCGTCGATGACGATCTTGGGCCCGGTGTCGTTTACGATCTTGGCGGTCTCCGTCATCTTGATCACGATAGGATCGGCGCCGCAGTTGAAGGTGATGATGCCGCCCTTGGCCACTGCGGCGACCACTGCCGCAGAGGTGCAGCTCGCGGGCGTGCCATCGCCGATCACGTTGTTGGACGCAGAGACGTCTTCGGGCAGTGCCTCGTTCGGGATCGGCAGGCTGCAGTTGCCGTTGGGGTTGCCTGCGGGCGGCCCCGAGTCGGGGTTGGCCAGGGGGTTGTGAATGCTGCCAGCCCCGCCGCCGGTATTCGTGCCCGCGCCCGAGCCGCCGGCGCCGGATGTGCCCGCGCCGGAGCCGCCACCCCCGGACGTCGCGCCGTTGCCGCCGCCGCCAGCCGTCGCGCCGCTGCCGCCGTTGCCGCCGCTTGCGGGGTCACCGCCGCCGTCGGATCCGCAACCCAAAGCCAACAGCGCCGCGGCGCACCCGAAGAAAACTCTGCTCGCCATTTTTCGAACCTCCCTAAGCACGATCAGAATCGCACGCCCCATGGGCAGTCACAAGCGCAGCGTGACGCCGCCGCTGGTAGCCATGTGCGCACGAGTGCGCGGGTGTGTGCAACGAACCGCGACGCGCGCCGCGCGCAGTTCGTGCTCACTCCGAAACCGTCAAGGCAAGTCGGTTTCTTCCGCGTCGAGGACCTCACGGACTTTGGAAACGAGCACTTCCGGAAGGAACGGCTTGTGAAGCAACATGACCCCTTTTTCGAGTACTCCGTGGTGCAGGATCGCATCGTCTGTATAGCCTGACATGAACAGCACCTTCATATCGGGACGCAGAGGGAGGAGCCGGTTCACGAGTTCTCGGCCGCTCATTTGTGGCATCACGACGTCGGTCAACAGCAGATCGACGGCTCCCTTGAACTGCTCACAGATGAGGAGCGCTTCGCCGCCCAGCCCAGCGCTGAGCACCTGGTAGCCCTGCCGCTCCAGCGCACGGCAAGCGATTGCCCGCACTTGCTCGTTGTCCTCCACGACCAGAATCGTCTCTTTTCCACCGAGAGCGGTGCGGACGGGCTTATCGGAGAGTTGCTTCGCCGGTCGCGTCACCCGCGGAAGATAGACTTCGAATCGCGTGCCTTTCCCGAGTTCGCTGCTCAGCCAAATAAACCCGCCAGCTTGGTTGACGATGCCGTAGCAGGTTGAAAGGCCAAGCCCGCTCCCCTTGTCCACTGCCTTGGTCGTGAAGAAAGGCTCAAAAACCCGAGCCCGGGTCTCCGCGTTCATGCCGACGCCGTTGTCGGTGACGGACATGAGCACGAACTCGCCCGGTGGCATTGCCGGCGGGAGCTTCGACCCGGTGTGCTCGTCGAGCCGAACGTTCGTTGTCTCGACGCTGAGCCTTCCCCCATGGGGCATGGCGTCCCTGGCGTTGACTGCAAGATTGACCAGCACCTGCTCGAAGGCGCCCGGGTCGATTCTTGCGCTCCACAGGTCGTCTGTCAGCCGTGTTCGCAATTCCACGTGTTCGCCGAGCACACGAGCCAGCATCCGTTCGACGCCACGCACTAGCTCGCTCAGACTCAATGTTTGCGGTTTGATCGGCTGCTTGCGAGAGAACGCAAGCAGTTGGCGTGTTAGACCTTCGGCCCGCCCCGCAGCCTTCAGCAGCTCTTGCATGTCCGCGTGGGCTGGGTCTGCCGGCCGCAAAGTCTCAAGGACAAAGTGACCAAAACTGAGGATTGCGGTGAGGAGGTTGTTGAAGTCGTGCGCCACGCCCCCCGCCAGTCTGCCCACGGCCTCCATCTTCTGCGCTTGACGGTATTCCGTCTCTAGCTTCTTTTCCTGCGTGATGTCCTGAAAAACGGCGATGGCAAACTCTACCTCCCCGTCGGCCATCCGAATCGGCGTCGCCGTCGCGGCAAGCAGAACGCTCCGGTCAGGTCTTCGGACTTCAACGTCGCGCACTGTGCTCGTCTCGCCGCGCAACGCGCGCACGATGGGCATTCTTTCCACGGGGTACGATTCGTCGGTCTCGGCGACATAGGTCGAATAGCTGTGCGAAAGATCTGCGGTTTCAACCCCTGGTTGCACGCCCTGACCCAGCAGTTCCGTGGCGTGTTTGTTGGCGTAGTAGGGCCTTCCCTCTTGGTTGAGCACGTAGATCCCGATAGGAACCGCATCCAAGAACCGAAACAGCTGGGCTTCTTTCGCGCGCAGTTGCTCAGCTTGCCGCGCAACCGTCGCCTGAAGCCGTGCAGTATCGATGGCGTACCTCAACGCCTTGCTCAGGACGTTCTTGTCGATACGGCTCTTCGATAGATAGTCCACGGCACCAGCCTTGAGCGCCGCAACCGCAGTCTCTTCTGCCCCTTGCCCGGTCATCATGACCACGGGAACTCCTAGGTGCGCAAAGGACGGAATCAACTCCAAGCCGTTCCGATCGGGCAGTCGGTAGTCGAGCAGCACGCACGCAGGCGGCCGGTCGCTCAGTTCCTGCAGGCCGCCCTTTGCCGTGTTCGCCTCTCGAACGCGAAACTCATCGCGAAGCAGGCGACGCACGAGTTCCCGGTCGACGTCGTTGTCATCAATGACAAGGACTTCCAGGTGCTCAGTCATTGCTGCTCGACTCGGGAGGAAACTCGACCACGCGCCAATAGCTGTCCAGCATGCTCACGAGGTTGACAAAGCTCTCGCCCACCTGATCTTTGACGATGTAGCCAGCGACGTTCATTTCGTACGACGCCACCATGTCCTCGTCTGACTTCGAGGTAGTTAGCACGAAGACGATCGTCTTCTTCAGATCCTTGTCGGCACGAATCGCCCTCAGGAACTCAATGCCGTTCATGCGCGGCATGTTCAGGTCAAGCAGCACCAAGAAAGGCCGTGGAAACGGTTTGTCGGTGTTGCGCAGTAGGTCAAGCGCTTCTGCGCCGTCAGCCGCGACGTGAATCGGGTTCGCGATCTTCTGTTTTGAGAGACCCCG
>CBDUPW010000157.1:0-15738 GCA_965369205.1 uncultured Polyangiaceae bacterium
CCGAGACCGAATGAATCGACTCCAAGCTATCGTAAGGCTTGCGCGGCGCAACGAGGGGCGAGATTTCCGTGGACTCTTCCCGACGCGAAGGGGGCGGCGGGGGCGGTGCACCGTAGTCGGGTGGGGGCGCAGCAGGAGCCGACGCGCCGTAGTCATCACTCGACGGGGCATTTTGTTGCGGAGCCGTCCGGGTTGCCGTGTCCTTTTCGACCACGTAGGGCTCGTCGGCCGCATACCCGGAGTCATAGCTCGGGAGCGGAGGAGGCGGCGCGGAGCGGCTGCTGGGAGGAGGCGGAGGGGGCGCAGACCGGTAGCGCGCCGGAGGGGGCGCGGAGCGTGGCAACGGAGAGGATACAGGTTCCGCTCCATGGGTGAGCCCGACGGACGGCGGCGCTGCCTGCATGGAGGGTCCGCTCGAGGCGACCGTCGGAGCTTCGCGTACGGGGGTGGGCGCCCCTGCCCCGGTGGCGCGATGCCGATCACCGTTTTGCGACGAGGGATGGGAACACCGAGGTCGGAAAACCGCTGCGACGGATGAGGCGACGTCAGCTCCTTTGAGTCCACGGAGGGGTCGAGCACCGTGTCTTCCGGCACGACTGAGGGCACAGTTTCCCAGCCGGCGTCGACCCGGGACGGCCGCACGGAAGGGTGCCGGTTGTCGTCGTCGCCACTCATCTAACGGGCCACAGACTAGCATTCACTCCAGGGAAATCGGACATTTACGGAGACCCGGGCGAAGGCTATGGGCCATACAGTCGCCATGTCCCGCCCAATTGCCGTGATCATCAATCCGAACGCCGGTCGACACCGACCGGCCGCGGACGCCCGGCGGCTGGCGGCCATTTTGGGCTGGCAGGGCCGGGTGTTCGAGACGGAATCCGAGCATGCGGTGGGTCCCGCGGTGGACGAAGCCCTTGCAGCGGGCGCGCAAGTCATTGCCATCAGCGGGGGTGACGGGACGCTCGGCGGCGTCCTCAATGCACTCTTGCAGCGCGTTGGGCCCGATGCGCTCCCGCTTCTGACGCCCACCAACAGTGGGACCATCGACTTCGTGGCGCGCAAGGTGCAGATCAAGGGCGACGTCGAGGACATCGTCGCGCGCCTCGCGGCGGCCTTTCGATCAGGAACGCGGCCGGTTCGCGTGGAGGTCGACAGCTTGCAGCTGAAGGGGCATATCCGCGCCCCTGGAATGCCCGAGACTCCATTTTCGCAGGTGGGGTTTGCGCTGGCAGCCGGAGGGATAGGGCAACGCTTCTTTTCGAAGTACTACGAAGAGCCCGTACTAGGCGCACGCGCCATCGTGCAAGTCGTGGCCCAAGCCGTCGGGTCCTACGCGTTGGATCGCGCCGGCGCCCCGGTGCCCGAACGATACCGAGCCTACGGTCGCGCCGTTTTTCGTCCGACGTTGGCGGAGGTGAGCATTGATGGACAGCGGGTTCCCGGAAACGCCCACGGCGCCATTCACGCGGGAGCGTTTGACGTCTCCCTCGGCGGCGTGTTTCGCGTCTTTCCAATGGCGGCCGAAAAGGGAGCCATCCACTTCCAAGCTGGCGCGATCATTCCAGGCGAGATGATCCGCGCACTGCCGGCCCTCGTCCGCGGAAGCAAGATCCCCAGCGAACGGTTGGTAGAGAAAAAGGGCTACGAAATGCGAGTGGTGCCTTGCAGCGACGAAATGCTTTCCCTGATCTTGGACGGGGAGCCCATCGACCACGTGAGCGAGCTACATGTCGTACCGGGCCCCGCGGTCGGCATTGTGCGCGTCTGACTCGCCCCGGGCCATCCCTTCAGGATTGCGGGCCGCAGCCACGTCCCGCATGATCGGACGATGTTTGAGCAGGCCGCAAAGGCGAGACGTGGGTTCAGGGCCGGGACACGAGTGGTGTTCGGAATCTGTTTGTGCGTGGCGACCGCGACGAGCTCTTGCGCGGAGTCTCACGAAGAAAGCACCGCCGACAACTCCAACGGCGGCGGTGCCAATGCGGGCAACGGGGGCAGCGCCGGTGCGGGCGGCAACGCATGGCCGGACGGCGGCGGAGCACTCGGCGGTAGTGGAGGCAGTGGCGATAGCGCCGGGCAAGGCGGCACCGCATCGGGGGGGGCGGCCGGCGCAGGCGGCAGTGGCGCGATCGCCAGCGGCGGCAGCGGTGGAGGCTGCGTACCGAGTTGTGCAGGCAAGCAATGCGGTTCCGATGGCTGCGGCAGCTCCTGTGCACCGGGATGCTCCGCAAGTGAGACGTGCAACGGCAGTGGCCAATGCCAGGCCACGTGCAGCCCGACCTGGTACACGGCGCTAGCTGGCGCGACTGTCAACGGTGCGGTGCTGAGCGGCCAGAACCTCTACGCCATTGGCAGCAAGACCGCCGGCGGATGGGTCGGACGCTTGGACGTATGCGCGGGCGCCCTAGCGAAGGAGTCGAGCGTCAGCCCGACGGGCAGCCAATCGAGTAGCCTTTCCAAGGGCATACTCACCGGTAGCTCGCTCTATGTCGTGGGCTCCGTCGTCACTTCGGCGGACCCTCGGAACGGTCTGTACGCCAAACTCAATCCGATCACTCTCGCTGCGAGTTTTGTCAGCCCACTCTACGGAAGCACCGGTGAAGACGAAGTCAACGCGGTCGCCGCTGCGAGTTCTGGTTTCCTATGGATGTCGGGGCGCTCCAACTCCCCCACTGGCCCGGGCTGGGGCATCAAAGGCTCGACAAGTGGACAGGCCTGCGGCTTCCCCCTCGGCACCGGCGCGGGCAGTTCCTTCGCGGCAGCGTCTAGCGGCAACACCATCTATGTAGCGCGCACCAATGCAGGCAAGCTGTACGTCGATCAGTTCGCGGACGCGAGTTGCCTCAACACGGGGCCGTGCCCGTGCACCCCGACCGCGACCAGCCCGGCGATCGCCCTGGGCACCGAAAACACCGAAGCACGGGCGATGTTGCAGCACGCTGGCGCGGTATACGTCGCCGGTTTCACCTACGACACCGGGACGCTCCCGAACTCAAAAGCGTTCGTGATCCGGCTGAACGCCGCAGGGCAAATCCTGGGACGCTACAACTTCGATCCGACTACCCAGTTCGACGGGTTCGTCGCCCTGGCAACCGACGGCACCACCCTTTACGCGGGCGGCGGGCAGGGCTGGGACCAATCCGCCACCTTCACCTCCTCGACGGGCATGCTCCACGCCCTTCCGGTGGGATTCGGCATGAATGCCGTTGCCACGTGGACGCGCAGTTTCGCAACCCTCGACGTAGTGGGCGGCGTCGCAGCCGAGTCCGGTTCCGGCGATGGGCTGTACGCAGCAGGCCTTGCTGCTGGCGGCGGTTTCGCTTTGCGCTGCACCAAGAACAACCTGTGTCCCAAATAGCCCACACAGCCTAGCGCGGGCGTCAGACTTCCGATTCGGGACGCGGGGATCCCTCGGGCCCGGGAATACACTCGGCAATGTCGGAAGGGATCCGAACCGGTCGGTGCGTCTCGCCAACACAAGCGAGCAGCGTGCTGCCCTCCACGAGCAAAGCCGCGTCCGACGCTCGGCAGACGCGATAGCTGAACTCGAGAGTGACCCGCGTCAACTTGGAAACCCACGTTTCTACGACCAAGAGTTGATCGAAACGTGCGGGCTTATGATAGCGCAGCTTGGCATCCACGACCGGGAAGTGCAGTCCCCGGGCGGCCCAGCCGTCGGCTTCCACGCCGCGCCGGCGCAGGTATTCTACGCGGCCAGCCTCGAAGTAGGACAGGTAGACCGCATGGTGCACGATGCCCATCAAATCCGTGTCGCCGAAACGAACCCGGACCCGGTAGCGCGTGATTTCTCCCGAAGGCATTTTCGCCGGGCACCTATATCACCGACTCGCCGCCGGATCCTCCTTGCGCCAACGCCGATCCGGGGGCAGAACGCGCCATCATGTCCACGGAGCCGCCGCCCCCGCCACCGGTACCCAAAACGTACAAGATCGTCGTCGGCATCGACTATTCGGATCTGGCCGGTGCCGCCATGGAGGCCGCCATGGTTCTCGCCCTGGAACGCGACGGCATGATCTACGCATTGGCGGTCGCAGAAGACGCCATTCCGAGCCCAGCCGACGTGGTGGCAGAGGCACGTCAGCAGTTTCAGGATCAGGCGCAAGCCACTCTCGAGGGCTACATCTCCAAGCAGATCCAAGCCTTCGAAACCCAAGGCTTCAAACTCAACCAAAAGCGCGTCGCAGCGGCGGTCGACTTTGGCAAGCCCGCGAAAGCCATCGTTGAACTTGCGAGGGAAGTCGACGCGGATCTAATCATCGTTGGGACTCACGGACGCAAGGGCATATCACGCCTCGTGCTTGGGTCCGTCGCCGAGGAAACCGTGAAGCGAGCCCCATGCCCCGTGCTCGTCATGCGTCCGAAGGCACATTCGAAAGACTGAAGCGCGCCACCTCTTTGGCACGCAGCGTTGCTTCTCGGTTTGGCGGGTCCTTGCCCAGCCAGTGCACCATCTCGTCTGCTTCCCACGTATACGGCGCACCGCCCAGCAGCACTCTTCCCTCGGCCAGCGCAACGGTGAGCACACCGAGCGGCACACCGGCCAGGTCTCGCAACAGCGCTTCAAAGCGCCCTTGGCGTGCCGCATCGGCGAAGACGAAGCGGTGCCGCGCGGCGTAGGCGGTGTGCAGCCAAGCGGGACGGAACGCGAGCCCCGCAAGGCCGAGACGTTCCGCGGTGCGTGCAAGCAACTGCCCGGCCTCCTGGGCAAGCCCCAAGCCTGGTTCTTCCTGCCCCGGGAGCCTAGGCCGCGTGTTCGAGAACTTCCCGCGGGGATGCCGCAGGGTCAACCAGTGCACGTACAGGAACGTGTCGTCCAGGATCTGCTTTTTCTCCAACACGGTCTCGAACAATAGGTGCTCTTGTCCTCCGCTGGATGCAAAGAGCCGCATGCGGTCGCCGCGACTCTCGCTGTCGACGACGACGCGAAAAGAACCGTAGCCGAGGCGACGTAGGTGGCTGAGGATCCCGTAGCGGGCGAGAGCGAATTCCAGACCTGACGCGGTGTAGAAGCCAAGCAACTTTGCTTCACGCATGCCCCGCCCCCCCAGGTCAGACAGGATGTCGTCTTCGGTCAACGCGAGTGCCGAGCCAAGGTCTTCGCCGCGAAGCCCCTGGCCGATGTGGGCGAAAGAGAGCGCAAGTGGGTCGACGTCCGTTTCGATCGCAACGGGCTCTCCCCGTGCCAGCACGAGCGCGGTGCCCGCGAGTACCTTCCACGCATCTTTGCTGTAGCCTCCGCCGGGCAGCCAGACTTGGGGTCCCCCGTCGAGCGCTCGCCGGACCAGGTCGTCGCGCTGCTGCGCACCGCGGAGCGACATCGAAATGCCACCAAGGCGGTCTACCTCGAGCACGTCACCGCCGGCGATCACAAACGCCAGCCCCGAAGGCGGCATGCGCGACAGCAGTTGCGAGAGAGACGCCAGATACGTGGAATCATCGCACTGCGGCGGCAACACGGTTTCATCGACTCCGGGCAGTGGCCCCCAGTCCGTGCCGGAGAGCGACCCCACCCACACCGAAGGATCCTTAGGGAAGCACTCTGCGGTTCCATCGGGAGGATGCGCGTCCAGATCCAAGATGGCCACACGCTTGTCGAAGCCCTCCGCGCGCAACGCCGCGATGGCAACGGCTAGGTCGTTCACTGCACAAAAGCCGCCACCGCGGCTTGGACCTGCGTGGTGGAACCCACCGAGTAGGTTCAGGGCTGGGCCGCGCTGTTCCAAGCTGGAGCGCGCCGCTTCCAGAGTTGCGCCGCACGCGAAACGCAACGTGTCGAGCACTTCGCCTACGACCACATCTGAAGCGTCCACCGCGAAGATGCGACCCAGAGTCTCCGCGTCGTGGATTTCTTCCAGCCACCCAAGGCTGTGTACGCGGCACAGGTCCTCGAACCGGATCCGGGTCGGTCGCCGCACGTCTTTGGGCTCAATCACACCCAGGGCGTGCAGATACGCCACCACCAGATCCGCCCGTCGCGGCTCGATCCCCGTCAGGGCTTCGACAGAAGCCAGGGGCAGACGGTACGTTTCATCCAGCCAGAGGGACAGGGTCTGGCCGTGGGCCAATCGTCCGAGACGTCGACCCCATCGTCCGAGTACGCGACCCAGGCTCACGTCTGTGTCGAGTCGTCTGGAACGGTCAGCACCGGCACAGGGCTGAGCCGAACCAGCTTTTCCGCCACACTTCCGAGCAGGAAGTGGCGCACGCCCGTGCGGCCGTGGGTGCCCATCACAATCAGGTCGGTGCCGGATTTCTTGGCGGTCTCCAAGATCGTCGACGCTGGTTCCCCGGACTCCAAATGGTGCGCGACGCTTATTCCTGGTGGCACCGGGGTTTTTCCAAGGAAGTCGGTCATATCCGCTTCGGCATTTTCGCGAATCAAATCCGCTAGGGACTTGGGTGCTGTGCCGGGCTTGCCGACGACCATCGTCTCCGGCACGTAGGCAGGGCGGTCCCAGATGTGCACGACGTCTACCGTTGCGCCCAGCTTTTCCGCTAGGAAGATCGCGTACGACAACGCGTGGCGACAACGGTCCGAGTAGTCGACAGGAACCAGAATGCGTTGGACGGCCATGGCGAAACCAAAAAAGTAGAGGTTGAAATCACAATGCGCGACCGAGGGCGAGGCCGGCAACCATTGCGACTAGCCCCGCAGCGCTTTGACCTAGCACGTCTAGAGCCGCGACTCCTAGCCGGCCGTCAGCCAAGAGCGCCTCGGCTTCGAAGATGAATGTAGAAAATGTGGTGAACGCGCCCATGAATCCGCCCAGGGCCACCAGCTTCACGGTGGGTGACACAGAAACCCGCCCGTCGAGGGCAGCAAATGCCGCGCCAAAAATCAGGCAGCCGAGCACGTTCACGACTGCGGTTCCCCAGGGAAACGCCGCCCCGGCCGCGCGCTGTATCACCCCAGATATCCAAACGCGCAGCAGTGTGCCCAACGCCCCGGCTGCTGCAACCCAAATCCACTTGCTCATGGCTCCTGCCTCGATTCCGCGGACAACCTCGCATCGCCGAGAGAGCGACGCCAGAATCTAGCGCAAAATCTCCGCTGTCCGCCCTGCGGCCTAGCAGCCCCCCGCCGCGCAAGTGCTGGAAACCAGTGGCCCCCGCTGCCTCGCGAGCATTGGCAGGCTTCTTCGAGTAGAGTCTTTCGGTTGTGAGCGGAAGCGACAAGCTGGACGGGGAAGAGACGATGTCGGTGGAGCGTGCGGCCCCCGTGCTCGAAGCCATACGTCAACTGAGCAAGCCTTTCGCGTTGGAGCAGGTTCAGGGTCCGGGTGCCCCCCAGAAGTTCGAGCTGCGCCTTCCCGAGGTCATTATCGGCCGTTCATCCCAGGCACATGTGTCCTTGGACTCCAGCGCCCTGTCCAGAAAGCACGTCGCGCTAGCCCGCAAGGGGCTCGAGTATGTGTGCAGTGATCTGGGCAGCAAGAACGGCTTCTACGTCAACGGCGTGCGGGCGCACTCAGCGGTGCTGCGCGACGGAGATACCTTGCAACTGGGCGACGTCGTCTTTCTTTATCGCGAAGGAGATCGATGAAAACCTTGGTGCGGTTTTGGGGCACCCGCGGCTCCATCCCCACACCAGGCAACCGCACGCGGCGATACGGCGGCAACACGTCCTGTGTCAGCATCACCGTGGGTAGTGCCCTCTTCATTTGCGACGGTGGCACCGGACTGCGCGAGCTCGGTGTCTCCCTGGCTGAAGAGCACGGCGAGCAAGCGCTGGAAGCCCATCTCTTTTTCAGCCACACACACTGGGACCATATTCAGGGCTTCCCGTTCTTCATGCCGGCGTATTCGGAGCGCAACAAGCTCTACGTATACGATGCGACCCGCGAAGACGACCGCGTCCGCCAGCTCCTGCTGGGGCAAATGAGCAGCGACTACTTTCCGGTCACATTTCGTGATCTCGGCTCCAAGATCACCTCGCGCAACCTCGAAGTCGGGCACACCCTGATCGATGGCGTCAGCATCGGACACCGCGAACAGGTGCATCCCGGCAAGAGTTTCGCCTATTCCTTTGAAGCCGGAGGCAAGAAGGTCGTGTACGCCACCGACAGCGAGCTGGACCTTTCCATCCAGAATCGCGACGAGAGCGACCGTGACGCCAATGCGCTGCGACTGCTACCAGCGGATCTGCTGCGGTTCATGGAAGGAGCCGATCTGTTGATCGCCGACGGTCAGTATACCGACCCAGAATACCCCGAGAAGCGCGGCTGGGGTCACGCACGCGCCAACACGGTTGTGGACCTTGCGGTGCAAGCAGGCGTGAAGCAGTGCGCGATCTTCCACCATGATCCCATGCACTCTGACGAGCGCGTGGAACAGATCGTCGCCGAAGGGCAGGCCCGGGCGGCGGCCCACGGTTCGGCAGTTCAAGTCTTTGCGGCGCGGGAGGGCATTGAACTCAGGGTTTGAAGTCTGCGCGCTCTTCTAGCTCGTGGATAGTCTTCGGCCAGTCGCCCCCTAGGAGCTTGGACAGTCCGCGGTCGGCCAGCAGCTTGCCGTCGGTTTGACAGCGCGGGCAGTAGTTGAGCTCGTTGTCCGCGAAACGCACCCGCTGGACTTTGGTGTTGCAGCGGCGGCACGGCTTACCGAATCGCCCATGCACGGCCATATCCTCATGGAAGGCAGTGACCTTGTCGGGAAATCCGTCCCCGACCTGCTTGCGGAGCCGCTGGGTCCACTCCCGCAGCGTCGTTTTCGCTGACTTGTGCAGACGCGAAAGCTCCGCCTTGTTCATCGACTGGGTGCGTTTGGTCGGGGAAAGTCCTGCGCTCCACAGGATCTCATCCGAGTAGGCGTTGCCCACACCGCTGACGATGCGCGGGTCCGTCAGGGCTCGTTTCAGGGTGCGGTTCTCACGAGTCAGCGCTTTGGCGAAGGCCGCGCTGGTGACCGCAAGGGGTTCGACGCCACCACGCTCGAAGGTTGAAAGCTGCGCCTCGCCTCGCAAGACGAACAAGCTTGCTCGCTTCTTGCTGCTCGCTTCGGTTAGCAGCAGGCTACTGGTCTCGAAGTCGAAGGCAAGCAGTCCTACCTTTCTCGGAACCGCGACGCCGAGTTCCTTTTGACGCAGGCGTCCGGAGATCATCAAGTGGATCACCAAGAAGAGCTCGTCCGAAAGCGCGAGCACGATGCGCTTGCCCATGCGGCGGGCGCCCACTAGCAACTTGCCGTGTGTCTCGGCCAGGGGTGGCGACACCGACCGGAGTACAAAGGGGCTGCTCACTCGGACCCGGCTCAGCTTCTGCCCGCCAAAGAGCGCCGTGATGCGCTCGCAGTACACCTCAACGTCGGGCAGTTCGGGCATCAGCCACCGCGGCGCCGGGTCGCGAGAGCAACGGCTTCGGCGATCGCCGCCTCGTCCTTGCCCCCTCGAGCTGTGACATCTGGGCTGGCGGGTGTTTCGAAGACCGCGTCCGCCCCGGGCACACCCTGCGCGCGGCCTTCGCGCACAGCGCGGTAGAGCCCCTTGGAATCCCGCGCCTCCACTTCGTCTTGGGGCACGTCCACGAATACTTCCAAGAACGCGGGCGCGCGCTCCTTGGCCCGCTCCCGAAACGCTGCACGAGACGCCGTGGCCGGCACCAGCACACACAAGCCCTGACGCGCAAGCAGTGCGGCAAGCTCACCGAGGGTTTCGTAAAAGGCATCGCGCGCGGCCGCACCGTAGCCCGGCGGCGGGCGCAACGCAGCGCGGACTTCGTCGCCGTCCAGCATGCACGCAGGCACTTTGCTTGTTTGCAGCAGTCGCAGCGCCGCACGAGCGAAGGTCGACTTGCCAGCAGAGGGTTTGCCGGTGATCCAGAGCACGACGCCGTTCATTCGAACACCTCGTCGGCCATCGCAGGGTCGAAACGCTCGCTGGACAGCACGCGCTCGATCAGCAAGAGCATGCGATTCCGTGCCGCCGCACCCAGCGCTGGGTACCAAACTGGGTTGCAAATCACGAGCCCCCGCCAAGCGAAGAATGGCGCGCACACGGACAACAGCTCCTCGTCCCCAGTCAGCTGCGAGTACAGTTCGAAGAAGCGGTGGAACAAGACGCGAAACGCGCCTCGCCAAGCCTCGGGGTGTTCCACGGCGAAGAACACATAGTTGATCGACAGACACGTCACGTCGTCCGCAGGGTCCCCCATGGACCCGCGACTGCTATCAAGCAGCGCCAAGTCATGGGCGTCGCTGAAAAGGATGTTGAAGGGGTGGAAGTCGCCGTGGCTGCGAGCCAGCCGCGCGTGTTTGTCTTTGAGTTTCCAGCGCCAATCGTCGCAAAGGGACTCGATGCGCTGCATGCGTTCGGGAGGTGCGCCATCTACGCTTTGATCGTAGGCGTCAATCAGTCCGAAGATCCCCTCGCCGCTTCCGACCAGATCTCGAATCGAACGCGTATAGCGCAGGGCATTGTCGATCTTTTCGGAATGGATTTCCGCCAGTGCGCGGGCAAGGGCCTCGGTATGGTTCAGATCGTCGGGCCCCAAAGCTCCGCGCTGGGCAATGCGACGCAGTTCGTCGGCGTACACATGACCCGGCGCGTACCCCGTGACCAAGTAGAAGTCACCAGCGTCAGCCAGAGAGACGAGGGAGGCACCGTCCCTGCTCATCGCGCCAACATCAAGCGCCGGCACATGGTGCGGGATCTGTCCGAAACGGTCGAAGGCGAGCAGCATGTCGGCGGCGCGGTCTGCGCGCCGATCGTGCCCGAATGCATCAGGCTTCGCCGTATGGAACACCAGCGTCTCTTCGCTGCCATCGCGAAGCACGATGTCGAGGCGTAGCGGGATCCCGTATCCGGTACCCTTGAGAGTCACGGAATCTCGCTCGACGGCGTCGTCGATGCCAAAGGGCCGCACAGAGACGAGCCGCGCCCCCGGGCGGATCTTGGCCACGGCAGCACTCAGCGCCGGAGCAAGATCGCCCGTGAACTCATGCGCCACGTCCGGAAAGGTGGCAACGCCGCCCCGAGGACGCAAGGAATTGATTACAGTACCTACCCTACGCTACTCGTCGTTCGCTTGCCGGTACTTCAGTTTCACGCGTGACCTCTTGCCCTGGGTCCGACTCAACCCCAGGGCGGCTCAGCCGCAGCTCGGCGTCGTACATCGCCGTGAGTTGCTCTAGGGCGGGGGTCGTGCGGTCGCTCTGCACGATGACGCGACCCAATTCCCACAAGGAAATCAGCAGGGCACCGCGGGCGAGGGTGCGTTCGCGGCCGCAGGCATCACTGACGACGAGCACGCAGAATCGCGCGTGTCGGGGGAATTGTCCCGCATCGATGCGGCGGGTGACGCGTTCCGCGAAGCCACCCGGGTCGTCTGCGGGCCCTTCGGCACAGACGTAGATGCTCGGATCTGCGCCGAGCTCGGAGTCGATCCAAGGGGGTAGGCGCGCGTTTCGTTCCAGGATTACGACGGCTTCGTTGTGCATGACGCCACGGATCGTGGCACGCGGCGAGGTCCGGGGGCCAAATGACCGGAGATCCCCGCGCCGGCGAGTTTCGCGTCTGTGTCGCCCCGCTCCCGACCCTTAACCATTGGAACTTGCACATGTTTTTACCGCGCTGCGAGGCAGCTGCAAGACTGCAGGCGGGGGCGCGTTGTCCATCTGGCAAAAAAGACGGTCACGGATCTCGGGCGCCGAACCACTGGAAGAGAGAGGACACATGGGGCACACGGCTGAAGCAGGTACGAATAAGGCACAAAGCGATCAGCCGAAGCTGTCGCCGGAAGACGAGGCAATCCGAGGCGCCATCACCGAAGGTCGCTATCGAGACGCCCTCAGCCTGTGTGCCAGACACCACGGCGCGGCGATTGGCCGGCTATGCATGGCGCTAACGGGTTCGAGTTCCGAAGCGGATGACCTAGCGCAAGAAACCCTGCTCGACGCGCACGCCGGCTTCGCCGGCTACCGATCTGAGGGCTCGCTACGCGGTTGGCTCTTGACGATCGCGCGGCGCAAGTGTGCGCGGCACGTCGAACGTTCGTCTCGACAGCGCTCGCGCTTGCGCCTGGTTGTGGACGCCTCACGCAACGACAACACCGAAGAGCTGCTTGTCTTGCGCCAACGGGCGGAGAAAGCACGCGCCATGCTGGAACAGGTGCGCCCCAGCGAGCGTGAAGCGCTGTGGTTGCGCTACGGCAGCGAACTGTCGTTCCGCGAGGTGGGGCTGGCGTGCGGCATCGAAGAGGCCGCGGCGCGAAAACGAGTTTCAAGGGCGCTCAGCAAATTGCGAGATGTCGCCGGAAGTAAGGAGACAGGACGATGACCGAGGACAACACCACGCTATGCGCCAAGGTGGAGGACCACCTGAGTGACATCCTCGACGGCACAGCCAGTGACGAGCTGTACGACCACGTCGCTGACTGCGACCGCTGCCGAGACGTGCGCTTCGAGGCAGAGCGGCTGACCGCCCTGGTTGCGGCAGCCGGAGCCGACTACGTACCCCAAGACGACCTGGAGTCGCGAGTACTGGCAGAGTTGGAGCGCCGGGGAGGCGCCGCCAGCGGTAGCGTCGAGAGCTCGGGAGCAGAGTTACCGGCCGACGTTCCGACGACCCCGAGCGCAACGCCAGCAGCGTCTGCAGAGGCGCCCAGTGTGGACGCAGACGCCAAACCCGCAGCATCCCCGGCCAGCGGCGACGCGGCGAGCGGGAAAGTGGCGGCGGAGCCCGCCAGCGACGCACCGATGTCCGCTCCACCGGTGACAGCGCGCATGGACTTCGTCAAGAGCGCCATCACTGCGGACCGCCACGACACCCTGAAGAGCGAGGGCCCGAAGACCCGCGCGGCGGAAGCGCCCACGGAGGAGATGCCGGCAACGCCGGAAGTGATGCCGATGGCGACGCCGCAAGCGGCAGCCGATTCGCGCCAGGACCCGGCCGGTTCGGGTGGCAAAATCGACGAACGCCCCCGGCTCGTGGCGACGCGGTCTCGCGGCAAGCTGGCGCTATTGGCTGGCGGAGGCCTTGCTGGACTCGCCGCGATGGCAGCGGCCGGCGTGCTCTTGCTCCGATCCGGTGGCGGCCCTCTGGGGGGCACAAGTGGCGACGGTTGGAGCGGCAAAGTATCCCATGTCGTCAGCGCAAGCGGCGAAAAGGGCGGACTGAGCACCTGCACCGCCAAGAACGAATGCACGCCCGTGACCTCGGAAAGCGACGTTAGCGCGGGGCAAGCCCTCGTCACCGACGGCACGACGCGGGCGCAACTCACGATGGCAGATGGCACGAAGGTGACCCTGGATCATTCGACGCGTTTGGAACTGTCGGACCAATCGTCGCGACGCGCCAAGCTGACGCAAGGTGCGCTGGTAGCGGACGTTGCCAAAGTCGAAGGACAGACCGCTCGCTTCGATCTGCCGAAAGGGCACGTCAACGTGCTCGGCACCAAGCTGGCCATCAAAGTCGTGGGAGATGACGCCAGTGTGGACGTTTCCCGCGGCAAGGTGGAGCTCGTCGATGCAGAAGAGCGCAAAGTCGTGGTGCGCGCCGGCGAGGAAGGCCGCGTCATCGCGGGGCAGCCGCCCTTCGTGAGTCCGGCCCCGGCCCTCGGAGAAGCGCTTGCGTGGAGTGAAGCGGCCAGCGCGGAAGGCGAAGCCGAGGATGTCCCAGCGCGCGGCCTTGGGGAGTTGAAGGCGAAGAAGCCCGGCGACAAGACAGAGCGCTCAGGAGCCGTCACTCTAACTTCGCATGCGGTAAAAGTACGCGTGGCCGGCGCAATGGCGCGCACCGAGGTCGACGAGACCTTCACTAACAACACCGACGAAGTGCTGGAGGGCATCTATCGCTTCCCGATCCCACCGGACGCGAAGATCGAACGCTTGGCCCTGGAGGTAGACGGAAAACTGGAAGAAGGGGCCTTCGTGGACCGGGATCGCGCGGCATCGATTTGGCGCGGCGCCATCGTGAACGCAGCGCCGAAGCTGCGCCAACAGATCCGCGATGAAATCGTGTGGGTCCCCGGGCCCTGGAAGGACCCGGCCCTGCTTGAGTGGCAGCGCGGCGGTCGCTTCGAGCTGCGCATCTATCCCATCCCAAAGCGTGGGGCACGACGCGTGGTCCTTGCCTACACGCAGATGCTCAAGCCCACGGGCGGCGTGCGTCGTTACAGCTATCCCCTGCCCCACGACCCCAGCGGCTCGACAAAAGTCGATCGCTTCAGCGTGAACGTCGAGGTGCGCGGTCACGACGAGGCCTTCGGAGTCAAGACCAGTGGCTACCAGCTGGCGTCCTCAAAGTCCGGCGGCGCAGAGCAGCTGAATATGAACGCCTCCAGCTTCATTCCGAGCGGAGACTTGACGCTAGAGCTGGCGCTGCCGGGTCGCGACGCAGAGCTGTCTGCCTGGGCGTACCAACCGGAAGCCAAAGAGCCGGCCAAGGTCGCCGCAAACGCCGCGACCAAGACCGCTGATGCCGAAAAGTCCGGCGACGCTGACGACGGCAGCGCGTTCGTGGCACTCGCGCTGCGACCCAAACTGCCGCGCGTTCGAGAAAACACAAAGCGCAGCTTCGGCATCGTGGTCGACGCGAGCCGCTCGATGTACGGTGAGAGCTACCGCCGGGCGATTGCCGTCGCGGAAAAGACGGTGCGGGAGCTCGACCGCGGTGACCAATTCACACTGCTTGCCTGTGACACGTCGTGCCGCACGCTCAGCGGCGGTCTCCAACAACCCAGCGCCCAATCCGCGCTGGAAGCACGACGTTTTTTGGAAGGCGCAAGCCCGGAAGGCGCGTCGGATCCAACGGCGGCCATCTCTGCAGCGCGTAGCGCCGCACAGAGCGGGGGTGGTGACGTGCGTATCGTGTACATCGGCGACGGCACCCCCACGGTGGGTCCAATCCGTCAGGCCTATGTGACCCGCGCGGTTGAAGATGCGGTTCCTGCCGGCAGCGGCACGGTCACGACCGTTGCCATCGGGGCGGATTCAGACCTGGATACGCTCAGTGCGCTGGCACGTGGAGGCGGCGGAGTCGTGCTGCCGTACGTGCCCGGACAGACCACGGCGGAGGTCGCGTTCGCGGTCTTGGGCGCGTCTTACGGCACCACGCTGCAGGACGTCAGCGTGGAGCTCCCTGCGGCGCTCACCGCGGTTGCTCCCAAACGCCTCGATACCATCGTGGCCGGCGGCGAGCAGGTCGTCGTTGCCCGGATGAACCAGAAGGAGCTCGAAGGCACCGTGGTGCTGCGAGGACGCGTCGGCAAAGAGAGCTTCGAGCAACGTTACCCGCTGCGACTGCTTGCCAGTAGCAGCAAGGGCAACGCCTTCGTACCACGGCTCTTTGCCGCGACGCGCATCGCAGACCTGGAGCGCGAGACCGGAGCCGAGTCCAAGAAGGAAGCCATCGCGCTCTCGAGTCGGTTCGACGTGGCCAGCCGCTTCACCTCGCTCTTGGTGCTGGAGAGCAAGGCCATGTTCCAGGCCTTTGGCCTCGACAACACCCGCACCAGCCATCAGTGGACCGGAGAAGAGGCGGCGGAAGGCGCAGTGGCAGCCGGTCTGGACGAAATCGAGGACGAAGAAGATCCCGTCGGCGATCTCGCCCCCCGTGGCGGCGGCCGAGCCAGGGGCCCAGGTTTGTCCGCGGCGGACGGCGCGGATCTCGGCGGTATCGGCAGCAGTGCCAGCGGGGGCGGCTTTGGGCTGAGCAAGTCGGCGCCGGCCAAGAAGCCCTCGCGCCCTGCGCCGCCACCGGCATCTGCACCGGCAGAAGAGCCG
>CBDUPW010000158.1:0-15643 GCA_965369205.1 uncultured Polyangiaceae bacterium
CCGGGGCCCTGCCCGATCAGAACCGGTACGAGAACGAGCAGCAGCGCGAGCAGCAATGCGCCGACTACGAGGGCGCGCCTAGGCACTTACGCCCCCCTCCTGCCCCGCCGCGGACGGGAAGATCAGACTCACCGTCGTGCCTTTGCCGGGCTCGCTTTCGATCTCTAGACGGCCGCCGTGATCTTCCACGATTCGATGCGCGATGGCGAGCCCGAGTCCCTTGGCATCCGTTCCAGTGCGAGTGGTGAAGAACGGCTCGCGCGCGCTGGCTGCGACCTCGGCGCTCATCCCCGCGCCGTCGTCCCACACGCTCAGGACGACGGCGCCGCCGCGCTTGACGGCCACTAGGCGTACCTTGCCACCGACGGGGCAGTGAAAGATGGCATTGTCGACCACTTCCAGCAGCGCTTGCTGCAATCGGGAGAAGTTCCCCGAGATCTGGGTGTCTGCACCCACGGCTTGGTCCAAATGCACGCGACCTCGCTCGGCGTCGCGTTCGACCAGTGACAACGTCGCTGACACGAGGGACGCCACCGGCAAGCGCTTGAAATGCGCAGCGTCTTCGCGTTGGGACATGCCCAGCAACCGCTTCACGATGTCGCGGATGCGCTTGGCTTCGCTTTCCGCGCTCGACAGTAGCTCGTGTTCCCGCGAACGTGCCGGATCGCCGGAGACTCGCTGCCGCAGCAGCTGCACGATTCCGAGCACGCTCGTGAGCGGGTTGTTGACCTCTTGGGCTACCCCCAGGCCGAGAGTGGCAGTGGCAGCGAGCTTCTGAGTCTGCAAGAGGCGGCCATGAGCGGTCTGCAGCTCCTCCGCTTTCTCACTGATGCCGCGCTGCAACTTGGCGTTGAATCCCCGGATCTTGTCGTCGCGTAGAGCGATCTCGGCGCCCATTTCATTGAGCGCGGACGCCAAGCGCCCGTACTCGTCCCGCCCCGGCATCAGAACTCGATGCGTGTAGTTGCCGCGTCCGATTTCGGTCGCTGCGTGCACTAGGGTGTCGACGGGGCCACTGATGGCCCGGGCCAAATAGATGCCGCCGAAGACCGCTCCGCAGGCGCTCAGGATGAGCCACAAGGCGGTCTGACCCAACATGCGGCGCCGGGGTTCGAGCAAGGCCGATGCCGGCTGTTCCACGATGACTCGCCAGTTGTCTTTCAGCTTTGCGCCAGCGCGCACAACTGGCTGCCCGTCTACATGTGCCATTAGCGGGCGCTCGGGCGCCGGGTAGCCGGTCGCCTTCAAGCCGTCGCACAACGCGCGGCCCGACCCGTCGACGATGTGCGTCTGCGTTCCCCGCGTGCCGATGTTGAGGGCGCATAGAACTCGAGTCGAGAGGGTCAACGTCGCAGTCCACGCGGCGCCGTTCGCGCCGGCTACCGGGAATGTGATGGGCAAATAGGTCTGGCCTGTGACCAGAAACGGAGTGCCCCAGCCACGTGCGCTGCGATGCACCCGGGCGCGCTTCTCGTGTTCCTGCACCACCAAGGGATCTGCCAGGGCGTGTCCTCCGGCGGCTGATGCTTGCGTGTGGAACACACTTTCGCCGATGCGTTTGCCACCGGCGTCTAGCAGGCTCACCGCAACTATCTCGGGTGCTTGTTGGTAGAGCAACCACAGAGCGCCGTTGCGTTCCTCTCCGTCCAGGTCACCCCACTTGATGGTGTGCCGCGCCAATCGCTCGAGGGTCTGCTGTAGGCCACTCAGGTAGCCTGCCGTGCGGCCCTTGGCCTGCTCCGCTTGTTGCTGCTGCAGTTCGAAGAGCGCTTGATCGTATGCGGCTTGGTGGGTCGAGAGCGCAGTCCAAGCGAAGGCAGCAATCGGCACCAGCGCGACGAACGCCACCAAGCCAAACAGCTTCGCACGAACACTCATCGCTAGCCCGCTCGTGCTTTGCCTTCAGCGGCGTCGTCCATCGCTGACCGGTCTTCAGCACCGGGGCGTCGCGAGCTGCTGGTGACCCGACCGTCCAAGAGCTCGCGCACGACGCCGAGCAAGCTGTGCGCGTGGTATGGCTTGCCCAGCACGGCTGCCAGCTTCAGCTCGTCGATCTCGTCGATGACCGACTGCGTCGTGAAACCCGACACATAGACGACCGGAAGATGCGGCGCCGAATCCCGTAGTTCTTTTGCCAGCTCTTCGCCAGTCTTGCCGGGCATCATCAAGTCCGTGACCAAGAGCGCGACGTCCGCGCACTGACGGAACTTCTCGATGGCTTCCTCGGCGTTGCGTGCCTCAATGACGTTGTAGCCCGCCCTGCTCAGGATGCGGCGCGCGGCGCGACGAACTGGGTCGTCGTCGTCGACGAGCAGGAGCGTCTCGGTGCCGCCACGCGGAGGCGCGTCGGACGACGTGACGGAGCGTATGCTCGTTCGCTCGCTGGACGCTTGGAAGCGCAGTTCGAACGTGGTGCCGTCTTCCGGGGACGTTTCCACGCAAACTTCTCCGCCGGCTCGGTCAACGATGCCGCGCACGGTGGCTAGCCCCAGCCCGGTACCTTTGCCGCGCTCCTTGGTAGTGAAGAAGGGGTCGAAGATCATCGGCAGCACCGCGGCGGGGATGCCCGAGCCCGTGTCGATCACGCAGATGGATACCTGGGGCTTGCCTTCCGCGTCTCGCGAGCGACTGGTGCGCACGGTCAACGTGCCTCCGTCGGACATGGCATCGCGGGCGTTGAGTGCAAGATTCAGGACAATCTGCTCCAGTTGCCCGCGATCCAACTGCACGCGGGGCAGTTCCTTCTCGAGGTCGAGCACCAAGACGGACTTGCTGCCCAACGAACTGCGGATCAGCTGTGCGATGTTATCGACGACCTCGCTCACATCCAAGAGCTCGGGTGACACGACCTCGCGGCGACTGAAGGTGAGGAGTTGTCGAGTGACCAGTGAAGCCGACCGCGTCGCTTGCAGCACTTGGTCCAGATCCACCAAGGCTTGCTCGGTGCGGTCAGGGGCGCCCGACTCCAGGGATTCTTTGGCGAAGTTGGCGTAGTTCAGGATGACCGCGAGGAGATTGTTGAAGTCGTGCGCGATGCCGCCGGCCAGGAGCCCGAGCGCTTCGGTCTTCTGCGCTTGCCTGAGTTGCGCTTCCAGTTCGCGACGCTCGTCTTCGTCGAGGAGCTTTTTCGTGACGTCGCGGATGACGTCCACCACCATGGGTGTGTCCGCGTGGGTGAAGTTGCCGCGGGAGACTTCGACGTCCACCGTCGCCCCATCCTGTCGGCGGTCGCGGCGAGTCACTGTGCGGAACTGTCGCGGGTCGACCTGCGAAAGGGCGACGGACGGCGGTGCCGGCAGTTCACCCCAGAACTCCGAGAAGTTGCGGCCGAGCAGTTCTTCCGGCGAAATCCCGTACACGCGTTCCACGGCGGGGTTGGCGTCCCGGACGTTGCAGTCGGCGGCGTCGTAGACGACGATGGCGTCGGGCGAAGCTTCGAACAAGTTTCGGTAGCGCGCTTCGCTGGCGCGGAGCGCCTCTTCCAAACGCTTGCCCTCGCGTCGTAGGGTGACGCGCTGTTCGGCGGCGCTCACCCGCATCACGACTTGCGAGATCTCATCGAACGGTTTCGGCAGGAACTCGCAGGCGCCCAGCTCAACCGCGCGAAAGAGCGCATTGAAGGACGGCGCTGCACTCATCAGAATGACTTCCGCGTCCCGATCCACCTTCCGCAACGCACTCACCACGTCGGCCCACTCGCCATCGGCGAGCTGGGTGTCGATCAGCGCCACGTCGACGCCGGATTCCTCAATCAGGGCAATGCCTTCCTCCGTGCCCGCGGCAGTGAAAAGCGCACGCCCAGGGCCGTCGAGGGCTTCGGTGAGGAGCTCCCGGATGACAGGCTCTCGGTCCAAGATCAGGATTCGGGTCATGGCTGTGAGGACGTGGCTCATTGGGTAGAACGGCTCGCGCAGCCGCTTCTGGACCCCCTCGCAGCCACAGCTGGCAGCGGCTAAAGAAAAAACCGACGTTTTCGCAGATCTCCCTCTACAAAAAGCGCCAGATTTCGCGTTGCCCTGGCGACTTTTGGCCGCGGGGACTATCGAAGCCTGTGCTCGGATGCTCCGGGCCCCGGCTCCCGATCATGGCTTCTTCCCACGGCGCGTCCCCAGCTGCAGAGACCATCCCGGTCACTCTGACGGCGCAGTTCTTGCGCCAGGCTCCGCGCTATGGCGTCGGCTTGCTGCTGCTCGCGGCATACCAGTACGCCCAGTACTGGTTCGACACACGACTGATGACGGCCGTCAACGACGCCATGGCGGAGCGATACGCTGAGGCCACGCGCATTGGCGGCTATCTGGTGCTGGTGGCGTTGGGCGCTTTCGGTGTGCGCGTGATGTCGCGGGTCGCGCTGTTCAATGGCGGGCGGATCGCCGAATACGAGCTGCGTCGCGCGTTGCTCTACCGCCTACACAAGCTCGGGCCATCGTTCTACCGACGCATGAGTTCCGGCGAGATCATGAGCCGTGTCACCAACGACCTCGCCCAGGTACGTTTGCTTTTGGGATTTGGCGTGTTGAACGTCATCAATACGCTTTTTGCCCTCATCAGTGCGTTGTCGGTCACGCTGAGCATCAGTTGGAAGCTGACCCTGGCCTCGTTGAGCATGCTTCCGGTGCTGATGTTGGTCACCCAGCGCTTCTCGCGCTTGATCTACACGCGCACCCGCGACAACCAGGACGCCATCGGCAAGATGAGCGAAAGCGTGCAATCCAGCATCGCCGGCGTGCGTGTCGTGCGCTCGTTCGCACTAGAAGACGCGGAACTCGAGCGTTTCGAAAAGACGAATCAGCTGTACCTGGACAAGAGCCTCGCGTTGGCGCGCCTGCGGGGATCCATGGGGCCGATCATGCAGGCCATCGTCTCCGTCGGCATCTTGATCGTGTTTTGGTATGGCGGGTATCTGATGCTGCACGACGAGTTGAGCGCCGGCGGCTTCTTGGCGTTCTATCGCGCGTTGGCTCGCCTGACCTGGCCTCTGATCGCCCTCGGATTCTTGGTGGGTTTGGTCCAGCGTGGGCGGGCGTCCTACGCGCGCCTCGAGGAGATCTACCAGGCCGAGCCGGATATCGTCGATGGCCCCAAATCGTCGACTGCTCTCGGCAGAGGTGCGCTCCAGGTGCGTGGGCTGTCCTTCGCGCACGGCGACCAAAAGGTGCTGGATGACGTCAGCTTCGAGGTGCCCGCCGGCGGGTCTTTGGCCATCGTGGGGCGCACCGGGTCCGGTAAGTCGACCCTGGCCGTGCTGCTGCCGCGCCTGATGCCGACGCCCGCTGGTGCGGTGTTCCTGGACGGCGAAGACATCTGCGACCTGCCCCTTGAAACCGTGCGCAGCGCCGTCGGCTACGCCCAGCAAACGGCGTTCTTGTTCTCTACAACGATCGGCAGAAACATCGGCTACGTACTCGACGAGCCGGACACCGAGCCGAGTCTGAAGACGATCCGCGAAGCCGCTCGGGAGGCGCACGTACTGGACGAAGTGATGGCACTGCCCGACCGCTTCGACACGATCGTCGGGGAACGCGGCGTCCAACTCTCTGGAGGGCAGAAACAGCGCACGGCGCTAGCCCGCGCCTTCGTGGCGCAGCCGAAGATCATGGTCCTGGACGATCCCTTGAGCGCCGTCGATGCGCGCACGGAGCGGGCCATCCTCGATGCCATCGATCGCCAGCGTGCCCAGCGCGGTGTGATCTTGATCACGCATCGGGTGGCAGCTGCAGCACGCTGCGACCGCGTCCTCGTGCTCGACGAAGGGCGCGTCGTCGAGCAGGGCAGCCACGACGAATTGATCGCCAAGGGCGGCATTTACGCGGTCTTCGCCGAAGAGCAGCGCATCGAGCAGGAGTTGGCTAAGCTCGGCGAGCGCGACTTGAACGAGATCGCCCAGAGCGCATGAGCAAGATGGCGACTTCTTCCGAGCGCTCCGGCGAGCAGGGCGAGACGCGCACTGAAGCAGTGCTGCGCCGCTTTCACGAAGAAGGCAAGTTGGGCAAAGCCTACGATTCGCGGTTAATCGCGCGATTGTGGCCCTTCGTGCGCCCGCACAGGCTAGCACTCTGGCTTGCGGTGGCGTCGATCGTCGTCACGGCCATCGGATCCATGATTCGGCCGTTGGTCATGCTGCATGCGATCGACCAAGGCGTGCTGCGCGGCGATGCGGACGTGCTCATGCGCGGCGGTCTGATCTTGCTCGGGATCGTGCTCGTGGAGCAGGTTTTGGTCTACGTGCAGATCTACGCGCTTCAGGTCGCGGGCGCCCGGGCCATGGCCGATCTGCGCCGCCATGTCTTTCAGTTCTTGCATCGGTTGCGTCTCGGGTTCTTCGACCACCAACCCGTCGGGCGTCTCGTGACCCGCGTCACCAACGACGTGGACGCGATCCAGGAGCTGTTTGCATCCGGCGCGTTGAACGCCTTTGGAGATCTGATTCGCCTAGTCGGCATCGTGGTGCTGATGCTGGTGCTGGATACCAAGCTCGCCCTGGTGGCATTTGCCGCAACGCCGCCGGTAGCGATCTTGGTTGTGTTGCTGCGCAAACGAATGCGCACGGCCTTTCGGGAAATTCGCGCCAAGACGGCGCGCATGAACGCGACCATGAACGAGCAAGTCTCGGGCATGAGCGTGGTGCAGGCCTACCGACGCGAAGCCGCCGCGGCGCGGGAGTTCGACGGCATCAACCGAGCGTATCGCGACGCGAATCTGTCTTCGATCAAGTTCGAGTCGATGCAGGACGCTGCAATCGAGATGATTGCTGCGGTCTGCCTCGCGAGCATCATCGTCTATCTGGGCTATCACCCCGTGTCCTTCGGCACCATCGTGGCCTTCAATGCCTACCTGGTGCAGTTCTTCGAACCCATCAGTGCTTTGGCCCAGCGCTACACGCTTCTGCAGAGCGCCATGGCCGGCGCCGAGCGCGTTTTCGGTTTGCTGGACACACCCAGCGACGAAGTCGATGCGCCTCGAACCGACACGCCGTCGGACGGTGATGCAGCTCTCGCGCTCGAATTCGACCGAGTGAGCTTCGAGTACAAGCCTGGCGTGCCGGTGCTTTCGGAAGTGTCGCTGCAAGCTAAGCCGGGTGAGAAGATCGCGTTGGTTGGGCCCACCGGAGCCGGCAAGACTACGGTAACGGCGCTACTATTGCGTCTGTACAACGCGCAAAAGGGAACCGTGCGCGTCGAAGGCAAAGACGTGTGCGGCTTGTCCCGGGGGGAGCTGCGCCGGCGCTTTGCGGTCGTGCCCCAAGACGTATTTTTGTTCCCCGGTACCGTTGCGGAGAACATCGCAGCAGGTGAGACGCCCGACGCTGAACGCGTGCGGGAAGCACTTGCACGCATTGGAGCCCTCGACCTGTTCCTAAAACGCCCCGGTGGCCTCGACACCCAAGTCGAGGAGCGGGGAGAGAACTTCTCGGCAGGGGAACGCCAGTTGATCGCCTTCGCGCGAGCGCTGTATCGGGACGCTCCGGTCCTGATCTTGGACGAGGCCACGGCCAGTATTGACAGTGACACCGAAGCCAAGCTGCAGACCGCTCTCGAAGAACTCTGGCGCGGCCGCACAGCGATCTTGATTGCGCACCGCTTGAGCACGATCCGCCGTGCGGACCGCATTGTCGTCTTCCACAAGGGGCGCATCGCCGAGCAAGGCACCCACGAAGAGCTGATCGAGCAGCGGGGGTTGTACGCCAAGCTGCACGAGCTGCAGTTTGCCCGACAGACCACGCCGCCCGCCGCGCCCGGCAGCTAGCGTTGCGGTCTCCAGCGCGCCACGGGTGCCGGCCCAGGGGCTGAATGCGTTTGGAATTCAAGCGTGCCAAACTGTGCCGCAGTCCGTGGCACCAGGATTGCTTTATCTGAGCAACGCAGGAGACACCCAGCCATGAAATACTTAGCTCTTGGAATACCCATCGCCTTGACCACGCTTACGCTGACGCTAGCCGCACAAGCCAACTGCGCCATGCCCACTGGCTACGGCGTGAAAGCTGAAGGCAATACGGTGACTGTGTGCCCCCAGAACTTCGACGGCCGGGGTTGCCCCGACTCCGGCGGAATGCTGCGGGAAACGACTGATGGCGACACCGTTCAGCTGGCGGAGAACTGCAAGGGCGACTGCTACGTGGATGAGTGCGTGCCGAAGGGCGAGCACAAATACGGATTCGCAACGCCCTACGAGTGCTGTAGCAGTTGCTGCGGTACGGACTTCTACGGCAAGGTGACGATTGCGGACGACCCACCGTTGGCTTGCACGCTGTCTTCGGGCAATCCGGGCACGACGCCGTTTTCCGGAACGGTGCCGTGGACGGATACTCAGAGCATCTGCGACTACATTGGCGGCAGCGGCGCCACGGGATCCGGAGGCAGTGTCGGGGTCGCGGGCTCAGCGGGCTCAGCGGGCAGTGGCGCTGCGAGCGGTAGCGCCGGTTCGAGTTCCAGTCCCTCGGGCGACGATGGCGGCTGCGCCGTACGACCCATGACCGCAACGAGCAAGGTCGTATTCGGGTTCAACGCGATGCTGGCTGCTCTCGGACTCCTGTTGACCGCGCGTCGTCGCCGTCGCCGAGCGTGAACCCTGTCCTGATCGCCCTGGCGATCACGGTCGTCGTCGAGGCGCCGGTGGTGGCCCTGTGCTACCCCGGCGAACGGCGCCGCATGGCGCTGACGTGCGCGCTTACGACCGGCGCGACCAATTTGGCCATGAATACTCTGCTCTTCCGCTGGGCAGGTTCTTACCAAAGCTACCTACTGATCGGGGAAGCGGGCGCCGCGCTGGTCGAGGCGTTGGTTTACTTCTTGGTCAGCCGCGAACGCGATACTGGGCGTGCGCTACTCGCGTCGGCGCTGGCGAATTCGCTCAGCTACGGTGTCGGCTTGGCACTGTTCTGAGCGCAACTTCGGCGTCGGTACAAGGCGGGGCCCCGTGTCATACTGAGTTGGACCCGTGTCCACGCTCGTCAAAGCTGAAGTCACTCGCTGGCGTGTTGCGCCGCTGTTCTTGTTGGTAGCCTGCTCGGCGTCGCCGCCGCCCGTTGCGTCGAACCCGGTCGTCCAGGTGCAGTCGGCACCTAGCGAACGCGCGCCCGTGGAGCCTGGTGCCAACCGACGACGTGAGCGTGCGCTCGATGGCGTGTACCGTTGGCCCCATGAAGTCACCTATGTGTGTGACGAGCCAGAGTGGTGCACAGAGGAGGTCAACGATACGCTGACCATCCGCCAGGAAGTGGATGGGTTACAGATCAAGATCGAGCTCGTGCAGACGAACTACCATGTCTGCAATTGGGAGGGCCGGCTCAGTCCGAGCGCTCGGGACAAGTGGCACGCCTCTGACGCAGACTGCTCTGTCGAATTGTCCGTCGACCCGGACACGATCCGCATTAGCAGTGCGGGCTGTCGCGATTACTGTGGCGCACGGGCGTATCTAGAGGCTGAGTTTCCCCGGGAGCCAGTGGCCGAACCCATCGACACATCGCGGGATTAGTGAACACGCAGACGCGTAAAAGCCGCGACCCAAAAAACCAGAGACAGGATCGCGGCTTTCGCTGCTTCTGCAAGGGCAGGCGAACTGCCTGCGCCGGGCCTACTCCATCTCGTGGCAACCGCCGCAACCGAAGCCCTTTTGGGTCTCTGGGTTGTACGGCTCCATCTCAAGGGTGCCAGCCATCTCGGACACGACCTTCTGCATCATGAACTCCGTGACCTTCTTGTGCTTCTTCATGTGCTTGGCAAAGCTGTCTTTGGAGTTGAGCTTCGGCAGCTTCTTGTTCGGCATGTCGAACTTGCCTTCTTTGGCACCCGGGCCGTGGCACGTGGGGCAGCCGAACTCCTTGTACTTCTTGGCGTCGAACTCTTGGAACACCGCGGCCATCTTGGGCGTGACCACCGCCTTCATGTGCTCCACCTTTTGTTCGTGGCTCATCGTCGCCCAGGTCGGCTTGGCCGGTTCGGGTTCTGGTTCCGGCTCCGGCTCCGGCTCGGGCTCCGGCGCCATGTCTGCCGTGGGCGCGGGCTCCGGCGGGGGCTCGGGAGCTATGGGCTCGGGCTGTCCGCCGCCACACGCTGCCGCCAGTGCAAGGGTTGAAACGAAGGCGATGCTGAGTTGGATTGCGCGCATGAGTCGTTCTCCTGAATTGGAAGCTGGCTCTTAGCGAAGCTGTGGCTTCGTGTAAACCCCGAGAGCAGGCCTCGCATTCTGCCGCAGCCGAGCGCTGGTTGGCGCTGCGGCGCGAGCTACGGCGTGCCTCAGTCCGTGCCTGCGTCTGCGCCTGAGGTCGTCGATGCAGTGACGCGCAGGTAGAAGTCCGCGCAGCTGTCGTTCCGTACCTGAACGGTCAGGTCGGTAACGGCCTCGATCACCGCCTGGTTGCCTGCGCTTTCGGAAGCGTTGTTCTTCGTCGATAGCGGATCTTCAGAGAAGGAAAGGTAGGTATTGATCACGTAGGGCTTTCGTCCCAGGCCATGCTCGAGGGCAAAACGCCGCCCCGGGGGAAAATGTAGCCACGGTTCGTCCCAAGCACCGGTTTCGTACACAGTGCCGCTCGCATCGACGTTGCCGCCCGCATAGGTGACGCTGTCGGAGTTCGTCGTTTCGCAGTCCTGGGCGCAAGAAGTGCTCAGCAAGCCTAGGACACTCGCGAAACCCACGGCGGCAGCAGCTCGGAGCATGGGGCGGACTCTACCACGCGCCCGCGGCCGCGATCTCAGAGCCAAGCGGCGGCGGAGATCCGCGTCACCAGTGCTTCGGCGACGGTTTCGACGGGCGCGATCTCCCGCGCGCGGAATGGTCGCGTAGTGCGACCGAGTTCGATCATGCCGACCAGCGCACTGTCCATGCGAATGGGCACCATGGCGACGCCGCGTGGGCCCGGCAGTGCGCGGGCGACGCGCCCGGCGATGTGCTTGCCGGCCTCGCCGAGACGCATTTCGCCTACAATGGTGTGCCCGGCTTGCGCTGCTAGCAGCGCTGGGTCGTTTTCCGCCATGCGCTCGCCCAATAGGGACTCGGCGCCGTGTCCTTGCGCGAAGGAGCACGCTGTGGTCTTCAGATCGTGGCGCACCACGTGGATCAATCCCAAATGCGCATTGGCAGCGGTGACGGAAGTGGACAAGGCCAGGAGAAAGGCCTGCTCCAGGTCTTCGGCGGTGGCGAAGACGGATTCGGGGTCGATGGCTGGCGGCTTCAACGACGGAGGCGTGGAGTCATTGGCCGGGGCTTCGAGCTCTTCGGCCGGGGGAGGCGGAGGCGCTTCGTTCTTAGGATCACTCGCGCGCGCCTCGGCGCCAGCAGAGACCTCTGCGAGCTCCGCGATTTGCGCTTCGCGCTGTTCTTGGGTCAGCCCTTCGACGTCTTGCAGCTTGCGCCAGACTTTCCAGCTGCCGTGGCGCACGAAGGAATCGACCGGAATGCGCCCTGCGTGCAACCCGCGCTGCATCAACTCGAAGGTCACTGGACCGACGGCTTCTACGCCGTTGGTCAAGAACCACTGATCTTCGCCCACGACGGGCAAGTTCCCACTGTCCATAGCCGCGTGCATCGCCGCTCTCCTAAACTGGAGCACCCAAGGCCCACCTACAGGCGCTCACAAGGTGGGTGGATGTGGCCTATTCTGCACGCGAAGTCAAGAGATGCCCGGCTGATTCCCATGGATCTCCTTTGATTACAGATGCTTGGGCGCCGTAGCGTCCCCCCGGGGCGCGCCCACAACTGAACGGCCGTCCAATCTGCTGCGCCGGTCGCGAAACCCCGTTTCCGGTCGCTTCGGCGTGCGTCCGCCTGCGCTAGGCTCGGGCGAACGCAGATGCACGCAGGCAAGGTCTGGTTAGTTGGCGCCGGGCCCGGGGATCCGGGGTTGATCACCGTGCGTGGTTTGGAGGCACTGCGAGACGCCGAAGTCGTGCTGTACGACGCGCTGGCGCATCCATCGCTTTTGGACGAATGCCCGCAGGCGGAAACCCGAGATGTGGGCAAGCGTTACAACGTCGAGAGCCCCAGCCAAGAGTCAATCACCCAGCAGTTGATCGAACTGGCGCGGGGCGGCAAGCGAGTCGTGCGCTTGAAAGGTGGCGACCCGTTTTTGTTCGCGCGGGGGTCCGAAGAAGCAGAAGCACTCGCGGACGCCGGTGTCCCCTTCGAGGTCGTCCCGGGGATCCCCTCGCCGGTGGGTGCGACGACCTACGCTGGCATGTCGCTGACGCATCGTGAGCTGTCTTCGAGCACGACGTTCATTACGGGCAGCGACAAGGCGGGAAAAGAATGGTCCCCAGCCGCGTGGAAGAAGCTGGCTACCGCCACGGATACCATCTGCGTGCTGATGGGCATGCGACGTATCAGCGACATCACGCAGGCCATCATCGAGGGCGGGCGCGCAGCAACCACACCCGCCGCCGTGATCCAGTGGGGCGCGCGTCCGGCGCAACAAGTGGCAGTCGGCACCCTGGCCGACATAGCAGCGCGCGCGCAACAACAGGGCCTAGCCAATCCTGCCATTATCGTAGTCGGAGAGATCGTGCGGCTCCGAGAGAAACTGCGCTGGTTCGACAATCGGCCGCTGTTTGGCAAGCAGATTGTGGTGCCACGCGCCCCGCACCAAGCGCGAGCCACGGCGGATGCGATCCGAGCACGGGGAGCTGCTGCAGTGGTCTTTCCGGTGATCGAGATTTGCGATCCACCGGACCCCGCGCCCCTCGTGGCGTCTGTCGACAAATTGAGCGACTACGCCTGGGTAGTGTTCACGAGCGCCAACGGCGTGGACCGCTTCTTTGCGGCGCTCGAGAAAGCCAACAAGGACGCGCGCGCCCTCGGCACGGCTCGGGTGGGGGTGATCGGACCCAAGACCGCGGAGGCTGCGGCGCGCTACGGCATTCGCTCAGACGTGATCGCGAAGGAGTTCGTGGGCGAAAGCCTGGCGCAGGCGCTGCTCGCCGAAACGGGCCGCGGACGTGTGCTCGTGCCCCGGGCCCTGTCGGCTCGCGAGACCATGCCCGAGATGCTGCGTGCCGCGGGGTTCGAGGTCGATGTGGTGCCTGCGTACGAAACGCGTCCCGTCGATGCAAGCCGCGGCGAGGCGCTCGCCCAGCAGCTACGGACGAATAGCGACGTGATCTTGTTTACGTCCGGCTCCACCGTGGCATCGACCTGCGAGCTACTGGGCGAGCACGCAAAAGAGGTTCTGGCGAAAGTTGCCGTGGCGAGCATCGGCCCCATCACAACCGACGCCGCCCGCGCGCGCGGCATCGAACCGACTGTGACCGCCAGCGTGTACACCGTCGCTGGGTTGCTGGATGCTCTTGAGGCGCATTATCGCGCCTAGGGCGCACGCAAAGGCGTTTCCGGCGCGATGGCGGTGCCAACCGGTGGTTGGCAGTGCGCGGTTGCATCGGCGGGATCCTACCCGGCGTTCGAGCGTGGAAGTCTCCAGAATTCCAGCGTTTCCCCCGAGCAAGAGGCATGGACTCAAGATTGCTCTGCTGACGCTATCGCTACGCCGTGGCGCTGCGCGTCATTGCCCGGAGAAGCCCATCGGCATTCCTTCAAGCTACACTGGGACCCTCATGCGTGCACTTCGAGCCTCTGTACTCTTCGGTCTATTCGGCGCGTTGCTGGGCACCGTAGCCGGTTGCGGAGCTGGGGATCCAGATGGGGGCGAACCCATTGGCGAGCTGTACGAAGCCGTTTCCGCGCCGTTGGCCAAGGCGTACTGCAACGTACTCGTCGAAGGCAAAGGCACCAAGAGCATGGAGGACGACTACCTCCCTCATGTCATCACTTGTGAAAACGGTGGCGCGAACCTCGAGGCCCTCAAGGCTCAGGCCGTCGCTGCGCGATCCGTCGCCTACTACAACATGGCGACGAAGGGCAGCATCTGCGACAGCCAGGGTTGCCAAGTGTACAGCTGCGGCGCCACGCCGTCAGCGAAAGCATACCAAGCTGTCAAGGACACCGCGGGGATCTACCTCTCCCACACCGGCTACCTGACCTACGGCTTCTACGTCGCCGGGGATTCCACCGTCAGCACCAGCACCTGCAAGGGCAGCTCCGGATCGACGGAGAAGTACGTCACCTACAACGAGGGCAAGACCGGCGGCGGCGTGAAGATGACGACCCTGGGCTACATCCCACCGGGGCAAGCCGTGTTCGGCCAAAACCGCGGCTGCATGGCGCAGTGGGGCGCGCGCTGCCTCGAGAATACCAAGGGTTACGACTACAAGAAGATCCTGCAGTTCTACTACGGCGCCGACATCAAGATGCTGACCGCTACGGGCCCGTGCGTGAATCCACCCGCTGACCAAGACGGCGACGGTGTGGTGGACGCCTCGGACAACTGCGTTTCGGTGAAGAACGCCAATCAGCAGGACACGGACAACGACGGCAAGGGCGACGCCTGTGACAGCGACGACGACGGCGACGGTGTGGAAGACACGAGCGACAATTGCCCCCTCGACAAAAACGCGGGGCAGCTCGACACGGACAGCGACGGCAAAGGCGACGCCTGCGACGACGACGACGACGGGGACGGCGTCGACGACGGCGCAGACAACTGCAGCAAAGTTTCCAATGCGGATCAAGCCGACTCCGACAAAGACGGCGTTGGCGACGCCTGCGAAGGGGACGCCGACGGTGACGGCTTCCCGGATGACGTCGACGTTTGTCCCGGCGTGGCCGACCCGGGGCAGCTGGATACGGACCAAGATGGCATGGGTGACGCTTGCGACGACGATGACGACGCGGACGGTATTTTGGACGCGGATGACAACTGTCCGACCGTGTCCAACACAGACCAAGCGGACTCAAACGACGACGGCGTCGGCGACGCCTGCGAAGGACTCGTGGGCAGCGGGGGAGCCGGCGGCTCGGGGTCGGGGTCCGGTGGCGGCAAGCAGAAGACAAGTCTTCAGAATTCTGGGTCCGAAGGTGGCTGTCAGCTAGGCGCTGGCGGGCAGTCTGGATCGAGCGCGCTGCTCTTGCTGCTCGCCCTTGGTGGCCTGACGCGCAGGCGCCGCCTTGCGCAGGCCAAACGAGACTGAAAGGAGCAAGCGTCGGTGTATCAGCGGTTGCGAGTTGCGTTGGTGTCGGTGTGTCTGCCCCTGGCCATGGGCGCGTGCACCCTGGAGACCGATAGCGGCCAAGAGGTCGACGCTCCGGAGCCAGAGGGCGTGGCCACTGTGGTGCTGCCCTTGGGATCCACCGTGTACCAGGCGTCTCAGAGCAGTTGCTCGACCACCAGCGTCAAGGGGCTGTCCGAGCAAATCGTAGCTCAGATGAACTGCGATATCGCGGGCGCCATGGCGCAGGTTCCGAATCGACCGAACATCACCTTCGGCGCCGCGGCATTTCCCTTCATGCAGACTGCCGCGCGGGACGCGCTGGTCAAAGCGCTTGACGCGAACCCGAGCAAGAGCATGACGGTCAACTCCATGTTCCGCACCGTCGCGCAGCAGTACCTGCTCTATCGCTGGGGGCAGATCAAGAGCTGCGGCATCGGGCTCGCGGCGTACCCAGGCAACTCGAATCACGAATCCGGGCTGGCCATCGACACCAGTCAGTACTCGACCTGGAAGACGCCGCTGACCGCGCAGGGCTACAAGTGGTTCGGGAGCGCCGACGCCGTGCACTTCGACTACGCCGGATCCGGCATTAAGAACCTGAAGGG
>CBDUPW010000159.1:0-15500 GCA_965369205.1 uncultured Polyangiaceae bacterium
GCGCAGCGAGCCAGGCGTCTACGCGATCCGCGACGGTTCGGTAAGCCGCGGCCAGCTGAGGGTAGGGCACGCTGAACGCGGAGCGCCCTTCCCAAAACATGACCGCCTTGTGGGCATCGAGCACCGCTTGCTTGTGGCCGCTCACGTCGCCACGAATGCTCTCTGCGCGTGCTTGGGCGCTCTTGGCCTCGTCGCGGTGGCGGCTGGCGTCTACACCCAGCGCGTGCACGGCGTGCCCGAAGCGTTGGCGCCCATCGCGACCTCTGGACTCGATGCTCTCCAGGTGCCGCTGCTGCGCCATGCTCTTGCTGCGTAGCTCCGTCACGTTGCGCACCAGCGCTTTCACTTGTTCCAGCAACTCTGCCAGGTCCGCGGGCCGAGAGCCCCCAAACGCCGCTTCGAGCATTTGCTCGAAAACGCCCGTGCGCCGCACCCAGCGGTCGAGGGCAACGGGAGGTAGCGTTTGCGCCGGCCCCCGGGAGCTTTCGATCTCTTCTTGCGGCTCGTCGGGAATGCGTACGCCAAGAGCGCCGGCCACCGCGGTCAAGTCTGCAACGACACGGTGCGCGTCCACCGGACGCTCTTCCGGGGTCTTGGCCATCAACTCGAGGGCCAGCTTGTCCAGGGCTTCCGGAATGGACGGATCGATGACGCGCATCGAAGGCGCCGGGTCTTTCAGGTGCCGCACGAAGTACGTCGCCACGTCCGGAGCTTCGAAGGGGAGTTGTCCCGTCATCATCTCGTAGAGCATCACCCCCACGGCGTACAAATCCGCGGACGGACCTGCGTCGATGGTCGTGATGCGCTCGGGCGCCATGTACTGCGGGGTGCCAAAGACTTCACCGGAACCCGTCAATCGCGGATCGGCTGTAGAGCGTGCGATACCGAAGTCGAGCAGTACTGCGCGCTCGCCGAGCACTTCATCATCCGCCAAGAAGATGTTCTCGGGTTTCAGATCCCGATGAATGACCTCAAGATCGTGAGCGCGAGCAAGGGCGCGGCCGATTTGGATCAAGATGGGCAGCGCGCGTTCTGGCGGCACGGCGCCCTGATCCAAAAGATCGGCCAAGGTTTGCCCTTCGAGCAGCTCCATCACCAGGTACAGGCAGCCGTCGGTGGTTTCTCCTTGGTCGAATATCTCGATGATGTTTGTGTGGGCGAGCTTCTGTGCGGCTTTGGCTTCTCGACGGAATCGCTCGCGAATGACTTCGTTGCCCGCGAAGGCACGACTCATGATCTTCACCGCACAGGTCCGGTCCACCAGGCGATGGGTGGCGCGGTACACCGTTGCCATCCCGCCTTCGCCAAGCACGCCTTCGATCACGTAGCGACCCCCGAGGGTCGTGCCGATGCGAGGGTCCTGGATCTCGACGAGCCCGACGCCGTCGACAAAGCACACCGTCTTGTCGCTCGGATACTTCAGGTTGCACTGCGGACAGGCCTTCATGGTCGCGGATCCCGACAATCCTCCGGCACTTGGCAGGCGCTTTACCAGCCACAAACCGGCAGCTCGGCAAAAAGCCTCAGAAGCCAGGCCTTTTCTAGCTCGCGGATCCGCCGGCCGCTAGAAATGCTCGGCTTTTTTCCATCTGGCCGCCCCCGTGCTAAGCAAAAAAACCGAAAATCTTATGGCTCCCCGGACTGCCAGTTTGAAAGTTGACGTGCCCGCACCGGGCCAGGACCGCATACGCCTCGGACGGGTGGGCATCATCACGCTCGTCGGTTTCGCGCTCGGCGTCGTCTGGCCGCGGCTGGCCGGGGTGAAGCTGGTGCCGAGTGCGCCTGTCGAGGAGGTTGCAGGGCTTACTGCCTCTGCAGAGTCGGAGTCCGAGGGTGGCGACACGCCGCCCCCGGCGGCAGCCGTCGTGCCCGCACCGGCAACGGAACCGAAGCCGGACGAAGCGCTTTCACGGCTAAAGATCGGCAAGGCGCAAGTGACGAGTTGTCGCGACGGCGAAGGCAAACGTCAAATCCATTGCGACGAGCTCGACCTCGAAGCCGCACTCGGCGAAAAACTCAAGACCCTTGCGCTGTGCAAGGGCACGGAGACGGCGCGCGGTACGCTTTCCCTCGGGCTTGAGTTGGATCTACCCAAGAAGAAGGTTACGGAAGTGACGCGCGGCAGGAGCACCACGCTCCCCGACGATGCCACGCAGGCGTTCTTGGAGTGCGCGCGCAAAGACCTGGCTGCCGCGCCCCTAGAAGGCGTGAAACACACCCGCGCCCAATACACCGTCTTCTTCGTGGTCGACGTTGCACCGAAGGGCGAGAACATCGACAAGCCCGAACCAAAGCCAGACGAGGCTAGCGGGCGCGCCACCGTCGGTTGGGAAGTTGCGATTATTCGTGAAACACCCAAGGACGGGGCTATCGTCGCGCGTATCTTGCGGGGCACGAATGTGGTGGTCACGGGACGTCAGAACGACTGGTACAAGGTCAAGTACGACGCAAAGGGCAATGAAGGCTGGGTCTTCAAAACCGCCATCGGCATGTAAGCGTGGGATCCGAAGGGCTGCGAGGGTTGGGGTCGCGGCCTTGCTTTCCGTCGCCACCAACGCTGCCGCGGCCGACTTGGTTGTTGCCGCAGACCCAGCCTCGGGCGAAGAGCAGCAGCGCGCCCTGGGGCATGGCGCTGAGCCGGAGCCTGACAAGGAGCAGCAGCGCGCCCTCGAGCACGGCGTAGAGCCCCATTCGGACCGTGCTGATGAGGACGACGAAGAAACGACTGGGCCCCGTCCAGGCGCCGGCGCCGGAGTCCGCGGCAGCTTCGGTCGCGTATTCACCCGCGACGTCGACCCGGGTTGGTACGGACGTCTCGAGATGGAAGCGTATTCCGCGGGCAGCTACCGCGCCGCGGGCCCAGTGGGCGGCGCGCTGATAGGCGGCGAGTTCTGGTCAGCGCCCGGCGCCACCGGTGGCGGCCTGCCCATGGGCTTCTACTTCGGTCTGCGATCCCCCGCGGTGATCAGCACTCTCGGTGGCGGATTTCAAATGTTCATCGTGGATGAGGTAGACGACGATGGCGGCTTCGGCATCTACGCCCCCTACGCGGCGTTCACCTTGGGCGTGGAGGCCGGGGGCGTGCGGGTCCTGGCAGAAGGCCGCGCACAGTTTCGTTGGCAGTGGGGCGCCGAAGACCGCGGTCAACTGCAACTCGGGCTCAGCGTTGCTCACGTCTGGGAAAGCAAGCTGAAGTCCCGCCGCCATCGTGGACCGCATCCCGTAAAGGCGTGCTTTGGAGAAAAGTGCTAGGTTGTCGGAGCATCCTTTGGCAGCACCTGACGAAAAGCAGAAGCCCGAACCGAGCGTGGCTGCGCCAGCGACAAGCGAGGCGACGCCAGCTGCTAGCGACGACGTCGTGCTCATCGGTGGCCCGACGAGCGATGGCGCCGGTGCCAACGTCCTGCGCCTGCGTGAGGGCCGCATCGAGACCGGTCAAATCCGCAACATGGAGCAGGGCAAACCCATCGTCGGCGAAGTTGTCACGCTGCGTCCACGAAAAGACGCGCCGAACATCTGTGACGTAAAGGTGGAGTACGCCCCAAAAGCCGCCGCGGCACCCAAGAATCGTCCCGCCCAGGTCGCGACAGAAAACTATCGCAACAACTGGGACTCCATTTTCCGCGCCCCGCGCGACAAGCAACTGCCGAGCTGAACAGCGCCCTCACGCCCTCGCGCGCCCGCTCCCACGCTCACGCCCGCGCCCGCTCTCACGCCCGCGCCCGCTCTCACGCCCGCGCCCGCTCTCACGCCCACGCCCGCTCTCACGCCCACGCCCGCTCTCACCCTCGTCGCCCGCGCGCTAAAATGCCGCCAACAGCTCCGACACTTTGCTCTTCGCGATGGCATAGGTCGCCCGTCCGTCTTTCGGCCGCGCATAGTGTATCGCCGTCTCCTGCCATGTATCGGCCGCGCCGACATCGAAGCGCTTCGCTCCGCTATTGCCTTCGATGATGACGCTCAGCAGCGGCTTTCCCAGACCTTCTGCCGGAAGCGCTGGCCCCAGGTGCACCGCGCCCTCCGCACGAAGCGAGGACAAGGTTTCCACCAAGCGGCGCACGCTCGTCTCCGTGAGCGCGCTCGGCTTTTCCGCCACGAAACCCTCGCCCTGCTTGGTCAGGACGACCCGCTTGCCATCTCGCTCAAGAGTGATCTTGGTGGCGGCGTCGGCGTCCAGTAGGAAGACCCCTCGGTCGATGAGCCAGCGCCCCAAGGTGCTCACGACGCGGCGAGAAATCACGAAGACGCCTGGCTCGCCCAGGAGCTTGGCATTGGCCCCGCCGCTCACAAGACTACCAATCACGATCTCTTTGACGGACGTGCCGCTGTCTTGCGCCACGCTGACTTTTACTCGCGCTAGCGGTTTTTCGAAACCGAAGCTGCCGTCGTCGTCGTCCGCAATCCACCGTTCTGCGTTCAGATGCTGCAACAAGTCGATCACTTCGACGCATAGTGCGGCGTCGTGGCCGTAGCCCTTGGGTTCCACCAGCTCGAAGGCGCTGGAGGCGTGGCGTAGGAACTTCTGCTTGGGTACTTCGCCAGAGATCTCTACTGAGCTGATCTCTGCCGGTAGTAGTTCCAAGACCGTCGGGCTACGCAAGAGCACCGCGCTGGGGGTGAAAGCGCGCGCCGCGTCTCGGGTCAGGGCGAGCACGGCGCCATCCTGAACACGGCGGACGTGTAGGGTTCCGTCGGGCGCTACCCGGCCGATCTCGATCTTCTCGCTCGAAACCTCGCCTTCGCTCACGATCACCTTGAACGTCAGCTCACCCGCCGCCGGCGCCAGGCCCAGGGCCTTCAGATCCGCGTCGGGCACCAGGCTTCCTGTGACTTCGGAAACGCTGGTGACAAAGGCATTGCCTGCATCGAGAGACACGTCGCCGGCGGAAGGCTTCTCCATGCGGAAGCCCGACGCCTTGCGGTGGAGCACGAGCCGCTTTTCACCGACACGCAGGGAGACGGACTCGATCTCATCTTTGCGCGCAGAACTCACGGTCGTGTCCGCCAGCCGTTCGGCGGAAAGCGCGAGGGGCTCCAGCACGCTCTTGGGAACGCAGGCAGCAACGGGATCAGGTGCCCGGCGAATCGCCACGGTGTCGTTGTCGCTCTTCGGGCAGCGCCCGCCGACTTCGACGATGCCGGTGGGCTGCTTCTTGTCCTTGGGAAATATCGAGATCTTGATCCGGTTCGGCCCCAGCGCGGCGTCGGCTTCGGCGGTCGTCAAAAAGTGGTCGGCCTTGAGGCGCGCAAACTGCACCAGCACCATGTCGAGCAGCGGTCGGGAGAGCCGCACGTTGCCGTGCATGCCGTCGAACTGCCAGCGACCGTGGGGCATGGCTTTCAACGCGCGTTTTCCGCCCTCGCCTTCGAGTACGATGCGCGCGGCCTCCGACGAAAAGTACGGAACGATCTGTCGACCCCGCAGATCCCGCAGCTCCACGCTCAGCTCTTGAACCAGATCCCGCGCGATCAGGAACACGCCTCCGCCCGGCGCTCCGTCGGCGCTTAGCTCTGCGTAGTGAGCGCCTGCGGGCTGCGCTGCTTCCTTACCGATCCGAAGCCCGTAGCGGATCTTGCCCATCTGGATCTGGAAGGTGCGCTCGGGAGCGTCCAGACCAAAGGCGGCGCGGTCCACTTCTTCCGGCTTGATCTTGCGCACGAAGCGCGCGAACTCCAGGGTGCCAAAGAGCTTGTCGATGGCGTAGGCGTCGGCCTCTTCTTGGATCGGTTCTTTCAACAGCCAGCTGTCTTCGCCGCCGTCTTTGCCAAGCGCGCGCTCCAGCACCAGCCGCTTGTCACCCGCCTGCACCTCGACGCGGGAGATGTCCGGCTCCCGAAAGGCAGACAACAAATTGGACTCGCGCGCGTCCCGCTCCGAAGTCGTGACGCGATCGCTCGTCGCCAGAACCGCGATGACCGCCGCCGCTGCCAGCGCAATCATCAGCAGATTGGCCCAGTGGCGGCGCAGCAAACTCAAGAGGCGTCCTCGCTGTCGTCGCTGTCCGTTTCAGCTGCTTTCTTGGCGCTTGCTTCCGCGTCCCGCTTGCGCTCCGCTGGACGCTTCTCGGCCTTGTCTTGCAGTTCTCTTTCGTCCTTGCCCTGCGCGTCCTTCTCGGCCGTCTGCTTCGCTGTCTTGTCACTATCGGTTTGCGCGGCGCCGTCGGCTCGCGAGCGCTTCTCTCCGGCGCGGCGTCGCAGCATCACGAATACGCCGAGCAGCGCCACGGCGCCCGGCAAATAGAACAGCACGTAGCGGAACACGTCACTCATCGACTCTTCGGTCAGACTGAGTCCGAGGTCGTGCCCAGCCTTCTCTGGCACGCTTACCAGCGCGGGTCGTGCCGCTAGCCACGAAAGCGCGCTCTCCACGAACAGGCGATTGCCCAAGAGGGTCGGGTCGCGGAAGTTGCGTCCCCACACGGGGTTTGCGCTGCCCACGACGATCATGCGGGGTCCGTGGGGGCGCGACCCTTCCTTGGGCAGCTCGGATGCAAACGCCATCACGAAGGGGCCACTGGGGTCGCCCGGGGACTTTGCAACGGGTTTGCCCTGCTCGACAAAGGGCCGAATATCCCGCAGCGAGAACGCATTCTGAGTCGTTGACAGCAGCGCCACCGGGCGGTCGTTCGTTGCCTTCATGCTCTGGCCGGCGCTGAGTAAGACGCGGAAGCGCGGCGTGCCGTCTTTGAGCAGTCCACGGGTGACGTCGTGGGGCTTGGGTGCAGCAAAGAACGACTCGCCGAGGCCCGAGGGCAAGCGCGCCCCCTCGTCGCCTTCTACGACGAAGTCGCCCCCGAGCTCGATGCCCGCGCTTCGCGTGAGGGCTTCGAGGCCCGTCGCCGAGATGCGGTTCTCCTCGTCGAGCACTGGGTTCGTGAGCAGGAACAAATTCCCGCCGCCCTTGAAGTAGCCATCCAGGCGCTTCACCGCGCTGTCGGAGAAGCGGACTTCCGGGCCCGCGACGACGACGACCTGGCAACTGGGCAGCTCGCGATCCAACTTCGGGGCCGCCAGATCGATTGTCTCGACCTCGAAGTTGCCCTTCTGCAGGCGGTAGCGCAGCTCCGCCAAACCGGACGGGCCTCCGTCGTCGATGGAGATCTCCTGGTGCCCAACGCTGAAGCAAATCCGCGCGCTTTCGCGTTCGAGCACGTTGCGGATGGCCTCGGTCAGCGCTTGCTCCAGCTTGGGTCGCGCCTGCCCGTCGTTCTCGTCGTAGACGACGATGTCGTCCGTGGTCACGAACCAGTTGCGGGAACCCCGCGAAACGACGATGGAAGCGTCCGTTACGACGCGTCCATCGTCGGTCTTGCCCGCGACGATCCCAAACTTCTGCTGCAGCGCCAAAAACTCCGCGGGATTGCGATCGGGGTCGACGTAGCGCGGGCGCAGCTTGTCCGTCTCCGCCCCGTACGCGGTGAGCATATGCCGCACACTGACCGTGAGTGGATCACTGGCACTCAAGAAGACGATGACCTCGACGGGGTCACCCAGACCGCGCAACGTGTCCACGGTGGCGTCGCTCAGGGTGTACAGCCCGCGGCTCGTCACGTCCCAGCGCTTGTAGAAGCGGGACACCAAGACATTCGCTGAAATGCCCAACAGTGTCGCGGCGATCACGCCGGCGGCGGACAGCACCGAGAGCGCGCGTCCGCGGCTGCGCACGGTGGCCATTAGCCCCACCTCCAGCTGTCCACCACACGCACGGTGACGAACAGGGGCACGACGATAAGCGTGCTGTCGAAGACCAAGCGACGCAGGTCGATGATGCCCTTGGACATCTCGTCCATTTGCGTGAGCACAGACACGTGGCCGGAGATGGCGTGCAGTAAGCCCGGCTCGAAGATGTACTCGCCGATGCCCAGGATGAAGAGTCCAAACTGCGCCATCATCGTCAGCACAAACGCCAACAACTGACTTGTAGTCATGGCGCTCATCAAGGTGCCGATGGCCAGATAGCCAGCCCCAATGAATGCAACGCCGAGATAGCTCGAGGCCACCACAGCCCAGTCCACCTGCCCGGTATTGCGCAGGATGACGATGTACAGCACCGTCGGCGCCCACATCAGGACGTAGGTGGTCAGCATCGCGAGGAACTTTCCGAGCACCACGCCCGTGGCCGTGACCGGTGCTGTCAGCAGCGCCTCGATGGTTCCGCTGCGACGCTCTTCCGCGAAGGAGCGCATGGACAGCGCCGGGCAGACTAGCAGCAGCGATACCAAGAGGAAGATCGACTGCCCGAAGTAAGCCTGCACCGGGCCGTTATCCATCGACACCGCGGACATATTCGAGATGTGCACCACGATGGTGTAGAAGCTCAGCCCCTGGATCAGCAGGAACACCGTGAGCAATACCCAAGCTAGGGGCGTGACCCACATGCTGAGCATTTCGCGGCGGTAGACGGCGGCCAGCCCACTCATGGGTCGGCCTCGTCGCTGCCTTCGCCCATGTCCGCGTGAGTGAGCTGCGCAAATACCTCTTCCAAGGTCGCGCGCACCGGCGTGGCCTCGCGTACGCCAATGTCCGTCTTGGCTAGTACGGCGATGGCGGCCTCGATCACGTCCTGGGGGTCGACGTTGTCGGCGAGCAGCAGGGTGGCGCGCCGCAAATCGCCGTCTAGCTGCTTGCTTTTGGCTTTCTTCACGCCCCGCACGCCGGCGAGCAGCTTCTTGGCGCCGCCCGCTGCGTCCCGGAGCAGTAGCGTCACCGAGGTTGCACGGCGCCGTGAGCGCAGTTCGTCGATGCTGCCTTCGGCGATCAGCTTGCCGCGATCGATGACCAGCGCGCGGTCGCAAGTCGACTCCACTTCGGAAAGGATGTGCGTGGAGAGCAAGATCGTGTGGCTTTCGGTCAAGCCTTTGATCACCGAGCGCACTTCGCGGATCTGGTTCGGGTCGAGCCCGGCGGTCGGTTCGTCCAAGATGAGCAGCGGCGGGCTGCTGACGAGGGCGTCGGACAGAGCGACGCGCTGTCGGTATCCCTTGGACAAATGCGCAATCAACGTATCGCGCATCTCGGTGACGCTCGCGAGCTTCATGGCGCGTTCCACGGCCTTGGCGCGGTCCGCGCGGGGCATGCGCTTGAGGCGTGCCCGAAAGGTGAGGTACTCGCGCACGCGCATTTCGGGATACAGCGGCGCGGCCTCGGGCATGTAGCCCAGGGAGCCCCGGGCCTGCAGCGGCGCCTCCACCACGTTGTGACCGGCGATCTCGACGCGTCCGGAAGTCGCGCCCAGAAAGCCGGCAAGGATCCGCATGGTCGTGCTCTTGCCGGCGCCGTTGGGCCCCAAGAAGCCCACGATCTCGCCGCGGCCCACGGAAAAGCTCACGTCGTCCACGGCCACGACGGTGCCGTAGTCCTTGGTGAGCTTTTCGACTTCAATCATGCGCCAGCCAGCGCGTTTACCACGGTTTGTCGCGAACTTTCCATCAACGCTTGAGCAGGCGGCTCAGGGCGCTCTTGACCTGAGAAGCGCTCGTTGCGCGCAGCCGGCTCACCTGACGACCCTTTTGGTCCAAGATCCAGACTTCGGGCAGTGCCACCTTGCCGCCCAGGTGCTCGCGCGCAGCCGGCGAGTCGTCGTCCACGATCTCGACCCGCCGCACAGCCAGGTTGTCGTGGCGCTTCGCAAGGGCGACTAGCATGGCGTCGATCTCTTTGCAGGGCTTGCACCAAGTTGCCCAGAAGTCGACGACGGTGATCTTTCCCGGCACTGCGGCACTTCCGGCTGCAAAGCTGGCGCCGCCCTTGGCCAGATCGGAGATGTCGGCCTTGCCTGCGGCGCTATGGCCGTGATCGTCGTGGTCGCCGTGATCGTCGTGGTCGCCGTGATCGTCGTGGTCGTCGCCGTGCTCATGGGCGTCGTGTCCGCCGTGGTCGTCGTCGTGCCCATGGGCGTCGTGTCCGTCGTGCGCGTCGCCATGGTCGTGCCCGTCGTCGTCGTCGTCGCCGCCGCCGAAGGTCAGCCCGAGCCCCGCGGAGAGCGAAAAAGATTCGGAGATTTGGCTGCCCTGGGCGTCCACACGCAGCGGCCGCCCGCCGCCAAGTTGCAAGGACAACACATCGCTCACGCGATAGCTCGTATTGAGCACCGCGCGCGTGACCGTGGAGCCCGAGTTCAGCAGTCGCCCCTCAGTTTCCTCCGTGACGTGCCCGCGCACTTGATGCTCCACGCCGGCCGCGACGACGAAGCCCGTGCCCGGGACCACAACCAGTGACGCGCCGTAGCGGAACACGTTGCCGAAGTCCTTGCCCGATTCGGTCTTGCCGAAGGGAACGCGCACGGCGATGGGCGCCATGATGGCGACGCGACTCGACAGGAATTGCGTAAAGGTGAGCTCGGAGACGGCGCTATAGGACGCCAGGCCGATGGACAGCACGCTGGGAGGCGCTTCGGAGTCTGCATCCGCCAAGGTGCTCTCTTTGCCCGTTGGCATGCCGATGCCCGCGCGCAGCCGCAAACTGGGTCGGTAGCCCCCTGCGCCCCAGATCCCGGCGAAGTCGTAGGACCCGCCGAGCTCGATGTCCCCGAAGCCACTCAAGGTGCGCGTGGGCTCTCCCCGACCTGGATGCAGCCAGATGCTGCCCGTGGGCACGGACACGTCCGCGGACCATCCGTCCTCGAAGTGGTGCCGCGCGCTCAGCGTCGTGATCAGGATGTCGAGGGACAGCCCCTCGGTGTCCGCCCGAGTCGTGCCGCGGTAGGCCTCACCGAAGTGGGAGTACGACGTACCCAGCCCGAGCTGCGTCAGATCCTTGGGCAGCGCTTGCTTGGCGCCCATCTGCAAGTCAATGGCGGACCCTCCGACCGGAAGGTTCGGGTTCACTCAAGCAGTTCAAACGGCGAAGGCCGGTGACCACTCCGTGAGCACAGCTACGACACTGCCGAAAAACAAGAGGCGCTTCTTCATGAGACAAACTGGAAAGGATCGAACGAGAACCTGTGTGTACCTGCGTTTGTTCCCAGCGGCCAGAATTGAGGCATCTGCGGGAAGCGCACCGGGCCGCACATGGCGCCAGCCGATGACGTGCTGAGGCGGAACATCCAAAAAAAACCAAACAAACGGCCTCCGGGCGTCGCGGGGATAGCCGGGTTCACCAAAGTTATTCGCCACTTTTCGCCCGATAATTTCGATTTTGGCCCTCCCCAGGCGAATGCGTTATGCGTGGGCGTGATGCGAACCGTGCTTCCCATCGGACTCCTGCTGTGTGCTTGTCAGGGGTCCTCTCCGCCGCCGCCCGCTGCTGCTTCCACCGAGCAGCCCGTGGCTGCGCCGTCGCCGAAAGAAGCCCCGGCAAAGACCGCCGCCGTTGCGAAGAGCGCCGCGCCCGCGAAAGCTCCGACGCCAGCGCCGCCTCCGCCTCCGCCGATCCCCGATGACATGGCGCTCGTGCCAGCGGGTACCTTCACGATGGGAGCAGACGACGAAGGCGAGCAGGACGAACGCCCGGCTCACAAAGTCACCTTGGAGGCATTCCTGCTCGACAAGCTCGAGGTCACCAACGGCGACTACAATGCCTGCGTCAAAGCAGGCGTCTGTCGCGCGTACCGCGGAGACGTTGCCAAGAGCATGAAGTACGGATCCGAGCGGGAGTTCCGCGGCGATCGCCAGCCCGTAGTCGGGGTGTCGTGGTTCGACGCAAAGAAGTACTGCGAGCACAAAGGCAAGCGGTTGCCACGCGAAGCCGAGTGGGAACGCGCTGCACGCGGCGACGAGAGCCGGCACTATGTGTGGGGCGCCGACAAACCCGATGCGACTCGGGGCTGCTACTCGGCTTCCTGCGGAGGAAAGACTGCGGACGTCGGTTCTTACCCGGCGGGCGCCGGGCCCTACGGTCACTTGGATCTGGCGGGCAACGTCTGGGAATGGGTGGAAGACGAATACGATCCTTACGCCTACAAGCGCGATACCGCCGCGAAGGGCGTGCCGGGGAATTGCGATCAGATCCTCGCGGCTCAGGACGAGCTGCGCCGGCTCAAGCAGCAGGGTTACACCGGCACCAATCCGATCCCCCACGAATGTGAACGCGTGCTGCGCGGCGGCGCCTTCAACTATCGCGGCGACGGGCTGCGCGCGTCCAATCGCGTTCACCATCCCGGGGGCTGGCGCATCTTGGTCGCCGGGTTTCGCTGCGCGAAGGACTATCCGTCCGCGGCCAGCGGAGAAAACTGAGCGGCGGGCGGGCGGCCCTAGGGTGGTCGGAAGTCCAGACAAGATCGCAATGTCGCAGTAGTCGAGGGGCGCACGTCGGGATCGTGCGCTCGGCTGCTTATGCGTTACCCTTGCCCGCGCGTCACCGAACCGGGAAGCACAGGTGCGTTGATGGGAACTCCTGAGAAACGAATGAACTGGCTTTTGCCGTTAAGCAGCTTTTCAGCCACGTGCGCGACACCGACAGCGATGTCTTCGAAGTAGTAGAAGGCCGCAAACTCCTGCTTTGCACCGCTCGCAAAGCCATGCCAAAGGCGAAACGCCTCAAGGTAGTAGAATCCCGACTCCGCAGTTTCGAAATCTGGAAGCGTGCGCTTTAGCGAGGCCTCGACGATTTGGCTGATGAGCCCTGGGTCACCGGTGCGGCTCTCGCGCGCGAACACGTCGAGGCCAGCGACTTCGTCGTGGAAGTAAGTGATTGGTACGCTCAGGTCGTGGCTGTCGATAGTGAGTCGTTCGAGCGTCGCCAAGCGTGCCTCGATGACTGCGCTGCCCTGGGTGCCAGGCAGGTGCCCACTCTTGCGCTTGATTCTGCGCCCCACACTGCCCATGGATTGGAGCATACACCGCCGAATGTGGACCAAGCCCACTTTCCGGGCCGCCGCGCCGGTCAACGTCTTGTTGGCGATCCCCTGGCGCTCGCCGGCTTTCGCCACACCCAAGTCGCCTGACGTCGGCCAAGATCCTCGGAGATCCCTGGTGTTTTCGCGGGCGCGGGCGGCTGGCATGGGCGCTGCACTTGCCGCTGCTCGCAGCGCCCGAGGAGCGCGGTACACTGGACATGGTGAGCGCGCCGAAAATGATCGAGCTTTCCTATCGGCTGACGCCGAAGACGGAGGCGTGGGAGCTGCCGGAGATCCCGGTGCCCGAATCCCACGCTCACAATCTGCTCGTGACGTATTTGTTCGAGGTGCTGTCCGCGTGGGTGGAGCGCGAAAAGCGGGAAGCGTTGGTGGTGCGCAACCTGGCGCTGCGCTGGATGGAAGCCCACCCGCGCGTTGGGCTCGACCCGGACGTGGCGCTGATCGAGCCGGTGCCGCCGGACTCGAAACAACTGAAGAGCCTATGCACGTGGAAAGCCGGGCACGTGGCGCCACGCTTGGCCATCGAAGTGGTCAGCGAAAACCATCCGTACAAAGACTACCTGGAGATCCAAGAACGCTACGCCGACTGCGGCGTGCAGGAGCTCTGGGTGATCGATCCGGAACTGCACGGCCCGAAGCGCTTCGGTGGGCCACATCTGCTTCAGGTGTGGCGGCTGTACGAAGACGGTAGCTTCGGGCGTACCTATTCGGGCGACCGCTGTCACTCACCCGCACTCGATGCATGGGTGCGTGTTGGCGCGGAAGCAGATGGCCGCACGCAGGCCGTCGTGCTCAGCGAAGATCCGGAGGGTGAGCGTCCGTGGCGCACCAACGCGGAGGCCGAACGCGCCGGGCGACTTGCCGAGCGCGAAGCGCGCCGTGCCGAACGAGCGGGCCGCCTCGCTGCGGAGGCGCGGGTGCGCGAGCTCGAAGCGGATCTTCGGCGGCGGCACTGAGCAGTGAAGCGGGAGCGTCGGTCGTTGCCGCCACGAGGGGCTTGTCTCTGCGGCTGCGCCCAACGCCACCCGAATGCGCGCGACACGCGGTCAATGCGATGCAGCGCAGCGATCCGGGGCTGGGCGACAAGGCCGTCGTTAGTCTTGGTCGCCTGCCGGTGGACGTCGGCGTTGGAGCCACGCGGTTCGGATGTCTCGCAGCACCACCGTGGTCTGGCCCGCGTCGAGGCCGTGCGCCCGGAGTAGGTCGGAACAACGGAGATTCAGCTCGCGAGCGCGCTCCTTGGTGACGGCTGGGTCATCGGTTTCAGTCAGCAGCGCCGCAACGTCGCCGAGATGATCGCCGGGCGTCGCGTTCGGGAAGTTCTTGAGCACGGTTTCGAGCATCGCCAACGTGATGGCGAACGCTCTTGCAAAGTCCGCGCTCCGTCCAGCACACTGCGGGTGCTGCACCGCGCTCGCTTGGGCATCGAGTTCAAGATCGACGAGCGCCTGAAGGCCCTCGCCTGCAGTGCCCGCAAACGGATGCTCGCGCGTCGGGACGAGGATGTTGACCCACAAGTCCGTGAGCGCTTCTAGCAGCACGCGGCCGGACCCCGGCGGTGTCATGTCTCGAGCGGCAGCGCTGATGAGTGCCGCTTCCGTGTGCTGAGACCGACTGCGATGCCACTCCGCCATGTGGCGACACGCGGCAGCGAGCTCGGAGCGTCCGAATTCGGAGAGGAACTGGCGTTGCAGATCCGATCGCCAATCCTGTGCTCCGAGCGCGGCCTGGATCATGATGGGCAGGTCTCGGGGTGCTCCCCACGCTGTGTACGGATCGCTGGCCAATAACGCGGCCAGCTTCGCGGGAGAAGCCGCCCGCTCTGGATGCAGCACCTCCAACTCGCCGACGGCGGGCCGCGTGGGCGGGGTTTCACCATCGGCGCACATCATCTGAACGGCTGCGTGTTCGAGATGCAGCAGTGCGTCGAAGGCGGCGTTTGGGCCAGATCGGGGATTCACCGAAGCCGCAGGCTGCCTCGTGGCCAAGACTTCGAAACCGCGCTGCACGTAGGTCAGCGCCAAGCTCGCATCGATGGGGGTCAGCGGCAGTCCAAAGATCTCGTCGGGAACTAGGTGCTCGGGGTAGCTACGCTGGCATCGACCGTAGGGCACGTCGTCAGGGTGCATCAAGAGGTAGACGAAGTTGCCCCCGGGGCGCGGCGTGGGAACCCAAGTTGCGAGTAGGTACCTGTGGTGTAGATCGCAAGCGCTGAGCCAGAACTTCGCGGAACGGAACCACTCGTCGCGCACCACCCCCGGACCTGGTCCGATACAGCAAGCGTCGATGGTTCGCTCAATCATCCCGACGATCTCCGGGTGGAGCTTCTCTATCGGACACTGTGTTCGTGCCTGTGCATCCAGATGCGCGATCTCGAGCAAGTACCTAGTAGTGTGGCAACCGGTGGTTGCGAGGCGTCGCAGGACTTCTTCGTGCCAGGGCGTCGCGTCCAGGCTTGCTGCGTAGAGGGCGTATGCGTAGGGCATACCGACACGTTGCCGTATGCGCTCGACGAACTCGTACGACGGCTCGTTCCGCCCGTCGCTGTGCATGAGCGAGGCCATGTACTGTGATGCGTTTTCGACACTGCCGTATTCCGAAAAGCCACAGTCGCCCAGGAAGTCCACGTTGATCGCCTGCATTTCGTCCGCGGGGAGTTCTGGTTTGTCGAAGCACCAGTCCTCCAAAACCCGAAACGCGAGCG
>CBDUPW010000160.1:0-15475 GCA_965369205.1 uncultured Polyangiaceae bacterium
TACTGTTGCCGCACAAAATGAAAGACCGCCAAGTACGCCAGTGTCCGCCAAAAGGCGGCCATCTCCGCCGAAGACATCAGCGCAGCGTCGACAACTGCTTCTGCACCGCAGCGCGGTCAATGCGGCCCTGCTTTGCGGCGAGTGCCTTCCGAAATGCTGCCTTGGCTGCGGCGCGCTCACCGGCCGCACGCTGCACCTCACCAAGAGCCACCCAGCCCGGGGCATACTCCGCGAAGTCTTGAGTCACACGATCCGCGAAGGCGCGCGCCGTAGTGGGCCGGCTGTGCGCCAGGCATGCCCGTGCAGCTTGCACCAACGGCTCGGGGTCTGTGCGTGCGAAGCCATGGGCTTGTTCGTAGGCTTCGATGGCCAGGTCAATCTCGCCCAACTGCGCCAGGGCGTTCGCCCGGGCCAGCTTGGCGCCGGCGTGGTTGCTCACCAATTTGATGGCCAGCTCCGCCTCGCCCAGGGCCGCTTTGGCGTCCTTTTTGTCCACCAAAACAGCGGCCAGCGCGGCGTGCCAGTCTGCCTTCTTCGCGTCGGTGGCGATGGCGCGACGCAGCGCTGCTTCCGCTCCTGCAACGTCACCAAGGCGGTGTTTGACCACGCCCAGCCGAGCATGTGCCGCGCCGAAACCCGGTCGCAACGCGATTGCTTTTTCGAGGGCCGCCCGGGCCGCGCTGCCCGCATCAAGGGCCGTGCCGAGAGCCAGCAGCGGAGCGGGTTCGTCGGGCGCGACTTGTTTCGCCTTCTCGAGCTGTGCAAGGCCGGGCTTACCACCGAGAAGCCTGCCGAGTCGCAGGTACGCTTCAAAGCGTTTTGTGTCCGACCGGATCGCTTTGCGGTACTCGGCCTCGGCTTCTGCCTTTTTCCCCATCTGGCTGAGGGCGTGCCCTTTTGCGACGAGTGCGTCGTAGTTGGCGGCGTCCCTTTTCAACGCCTTGTTCGCGAGAGGCAGCGCCAGTGACGCGCGTTTCCAGAGCAGGTGCGCCTCAGCCGTGCAGACCCATTGGTACTCGGGGGAAACAACCTTGAGCGCAGCACATTCACGTAGCGCCTGCTTCTGTTGACCGGCATCGATCAGACTGCGAGCCGCCTCCAAGCGCACCCGGATCGCCAACGGGCCGCGAGCCGACTTGGAGTAGGCGCGCCGCAGCACCCGCACCGCCTGATCGAACTTGCCAGCCCGCCGCAACGCACGTCCCAGATCGAGTAGGCCCTCGGCATCCTTGGGGGGCGCCTTGACGCGTGCGTCCAGGTCCGCGCCGGCCTCCGCCGGAAGAGTGCAGAGCAGGGTGCAGGCAAGGACGGTCGTTAGCAGTTTGGACGGTGTCATGACGCAATTCCGGCAGATCTGGGCCCGGCCCCTCCGGACAACTGCGGGGAGGTAGCGCCAAACGGCGCGGGACGCAATTTGCTCCCGCCCCGGCCGGGTGCGCGAATGTCCATGCGTGAGGCCCGAATATTCGCTAGGTTTCGTGTCGACATCCGCTATCGCTGCCCCCGCCATTGGGTTGGACGGGTTCGGGGGCGCGAGCATTCAGCCATGAGAGGTTCGGTTTATGTTTCGTAACTCCAGTGTGTTGACGGCTTTTCTTCTCGCGACCTGCCTGTTCAGCTGTTCGGAGGACAAGGGCGGCACGCCCGCGGGCGGCGGCACAGGCGGGTCTGGCGGCTCCGGGGCCACGGGCGGAGGAGGCGGCTCGGCCGGCTTGGTTCCCGCAAATGCAGCCTTCTGCGCGGACACCTGTATCGGTAGCGAATTCACACCAGCCACCGGACGCCCCGTCAACAGCTGCTGCGTGGCCGTCGGCGAGCCTGGCCGCTCCGCGAGCAACCCCTACCTGCTGCGCACCACGGACACCGACGAGTACTCGGATCCGAAGGGCGGCAAGCCTGACCTCTCCTGCTTCGACGAAGCCAACTATCCAAAACAGCCGCCCCCCGACGGCAACAAAAAGAAGGCCTCCCTTGCCGGCGTGATCACGACGTTCGCCAATGGCGGATGTGTTGCCGAAGATCTCATCGGCTCCAACGCGGTGACCGTGGAAGTGTACACCGTGCAGCGCACCGGAGATCCCGCCACGGATGGCGCTCTTGGCACCCTCGTGGGCACTGCGCTGGTGGCCAACGACCAGATGCCCATCGAGCAAGAAGTCGTCACGAACTGCAACGACGATCCGAAGCTGAACCGCAAATACCAGTACCCGGACGTGCCGATGTACACCGAGCTCGTGGTGAAGAGCTACGGCAACGGGTGGGCGCCGCTCTACTCCTACAATCTGTATATCAGCGAGGACGATCCGGACTACGACGCTGGCACGAACTCTTACGATTACGACGTTCGCGCGCTCGCAGAAGGCGACTTCCAAACCATTCCGACGGTCGCAATTGGCAAGACGATCACCGCGGGCAACGGCGCGGTCGGCGGGGAAGTCCACGATTGCAACAATATCCGCCTGCAGTTCGCCCGGGTGGACGTGTCGGTGGGTCGCAAGGGCCTTGTCTACTTCAACGACGACGAGGACGACCCGCTTCCCGACGTCACGCGCACCGACATCGGCACTGGCAAGACGGCACTCTATTCGGCGCTGGATATCACCGTGAAGGACCCGAAGGGCACCTACACGCGTCTGGCCGGCGCTGGGCTCGTTCCGTCGAGCGACGGCGACAAGCTCGTCAGCTTGGGCTACTTCGATGTACGCGTATTCCCTAATAGCGTCACGAGCGTCACGCTCCGTGGACTGCGTCCCTTCCAGGTTCCCAAGTGAACCTGGGCGCGCGCACCCTGGAGCGCGCGACCACCGATGCTCTATTCAACGGCAGCTTGCTGCTGGCGCAGCCCACGGCTGGGCACCGCACGACCGTGGACACGCTCATGCTGGCTGCCTTCGCCAGGAGCGGGCGCGCGCCGAGGGCGGTCCTCGATCTGGGATCCGGCGCCGGCGCCCTTGCACTCATCTTGCATCACTTCGGCGTGCAGGCGCATTTCGCCCTGGTAGACGTCTCCGAAGCAGCGTGCTCCCTAGCGCGCAGCAACCTGATGCGTGCCGGCATCGCTGGGCGCGTCTTTCGCCACGACCTTTCCGGCGGTCTGCCAGAGCAATTGCGGCGCTCGGCAGAGCTGGTGGTGCTCAATCCTCCCTATTTTCAACCGGGCTCCGCCCGGGCGCCTCGCCTCGCCAGCGATACGCGTGTGGGGAGCCTCCAGCCGTTTCTACGCGCTGCCCGGGACGGGCTTGGACAACGCGGGCGTGTCGCGGGCTGTTATCCAGCCGCGACCCTGGAAACCTTCTTGAGCTCCGCAGCCGAAGTGGGTCTGCACGCCAAGCGCCTTCGGCTGGTGCACCCGTTCGCGGATCGTCCTGCGCGGCTCGCGCTGATCGAATGCAAACCCGGACGGGGTGGCGGCCTCTGCATTGAGCCGCCCCTTGTCGAATGGAACGCAAAATCAATGCGCAGCGCGGAGCTGTCGGCCCTCATCGCTGGCCGCGAAGGCGATCCAGAACAATTGCGGCGGCCGCTCGCACGCTGAGGTGGTTATAGCCGTCCGCGCGCGCCGATTCGACGGGCAGCAGCCGAGCCGTCGCCGACGGAGTGAGTTCTTCGGAAAGCCCCCAACCGGTGCCAAAGACCAGCATGACGGGCGGCCCATCAGATTCCAGGCGCTGCCGAGCGCTGACGTAATCCAGATTGCGGGCGCCCAGGCGGGCGCCGGTCGTCCACACCTCTACCTCCTGCCCATCCCCATGCGCGGCGCACGCGCTCGACAGGGAATCCACCACCCGTAGCAGCTCGATTGCCCGACTTCGATCCGGGATCCTTCGCGCTCCGCTACCGGTTGTCCAGTGACTGCGGACCCGTTCCGCCAGCTCGCGCTGCGCCACGACGGGGTGGGTCACATACAGCGCGTCCGCGCCGAAGGTCAGTGCGCTGCGGCTAATATCGTGCAGGTCCAGATTCGTGATCGCGGTGGTGACCACTTTGCCCTCGCGGTCGAGCACGGGGTGGTGCACCAGCGCGAGCGCGAGGGAGCGCGTCATGGTTTCGCTTTCGGCAATAGCTCCGGACGCCGCGTTTGCGTTCGCTCCAGGGACTGCCGCTGGCGCCACTCGGAGATCTTCTCGTGGTGTCCGCTGCGCAACACTTCGGGAACACCAAGCCCGCGAAATTCCAGGGGCCGCGTGTACTGCGGGTATTCCAACATGCCGCCGGTGCATTGGCTAAAAGACTCCGCCTGGGTGGAAGCGGCGTTTCCCAGCACGCCTGGCAGAAGGCGCACGCTCGCTTCGATCAGGGCCATCGCCGCGACTTCTCCCCCGGTCAGAATGAAGTCGCCCAAGGAAACCTCTTGATCGACGAAAGTGCGAATGCGCTCGTCGAAGCCCTCGTAGCGACCACAGATGAACGCGATGCGCTGCTGGGCGGCGAGGGTTTCCGCCGCCTGCTGAGCGAAGCGCTGGCCCTGGGGAGTCAGCAGGACTCGGTGCGCGCGCCCGCCAAGGTGCGCTTCAGCGGCTTCGATCGCCTGCACGACACAGTCCACGCGCAACACCATTCCAGAGCCTCCGCCGTAGGGCGTGTCATCGACGCTGTTGTGGTTGCCCAAGCCTTGCGCGCGCAGGGGCTCCAAATGCACCACAAGCTTGTTCGCGGCGATGGCGCGTCCGACGAAACTGGTGGCGAGAAACTGCTCGAACAGTTCAGGAAACAATGTGACGACTGCGACGTGCATCGGGCCCCGGGTTAGCGGATCAGCGCGTCGGACGTCGAAAGCTCGATGACGCCGCCCTCGACGTCCACGGACACGAGCCACGGCTCAGCCAAGGTTTGCTCGGCGCGCCCTCCGTCCACCAAGGCGATGACCACGCTGTCTACGCTGGGGTGACTCATGACTTCGACGACATGGCCCAGGTCCTTGCCCGAAACCCGAACGCACAGGCCCACAAGATCGCATAAGTAGAACTCTCCGGGCTCGAGGGCCGGCAGCGCGCTGCGGGAGATTTCGACCAGGGAGCCGCGCAGCGTCTCGGCTGCGTCGCAGTCGTCGATGCCCTCGAATTTGACGAGATATCCTTTGTCCGCCCGACGGGCATGCTCAAGCTTGAGCTCCTGGCGGTTTCCCCCAGGCAGCACGAGCGTGAGCACCGTCGCCGACCCGAGCGCGTCGCTCTGGTCCCAGTGCATGCGCAACTTGACCTCACCGCGCAGACCGTGCGGCTTGGTGATCTTGCCCAACTCGATCGAGGTCAATCCACGATGTCGAGATGCGCGCGGCGTCCCAATTTGGTAGATGCGGCGGTCAGGATGGTGCGCATCGATTGGGCCGTGCGACCATCTTTGCCAATCACTTTGCCGATATCGCTTTTGGCGACTCTGAGCTCGATCAAGGAGTTGTGATCTCCTTCGATCTCCGTGACTTCAACGCTATCGGGCTCGTCGACCAATGCGCGCGCGATAGTAGCGATCAGTTCCTTCAGTGCCATTCGTTGGAGAGCTCCAGGTGTCGCCGGCGCTTAGTTGCGCCCGAGAGGGGGGTAAGTGAGCTGAGAGGTTCTTGCGACGCCGTTTTCGCTTCTCGGGATCCCTCAGACCGAAGTCGGCGGGGACTTCTTGAGAAGACGCTCGAGCGTCGCCGACGGCTTCGCGCCATGACTACGCCAATGCTCGATGCGCTCCCGGTTGACGTCGAGCTTCTCGATGGCGGGGTGGAAGGTCCCGAGATTCTCAATGAATCTCCCGTCGCGGGGACTGCGCTGGTCCGTCACGACGATCCGATAGAAGGGGGATTTCTTGGCGCCGTGTCGGGCAAGCCGGATGTGAACTGCCATGATTCCTCGAAAAAAAGCTATGCGTGCGCCCGAACTTTCAAAAAGAAACGGTAGCACCGCTATCGACCAGCGCCAGGCGTCTGGACGAGGGGGCCGGGAACTTAGAAGAAGGGATGGGTCCGGTCAAGGCCCGAAAACCAGACCTTCTTCCGGGTTCCCGGGGCGGGGCCGCCGTTCGCTGGGCCTCACATGGCTCCCGGCTCCGGCCTGGCTCCGGCCCGAGCCCCGCCCGCGGGGTTTCTTGAACGTCGAATCCGACGGGCACCTCGTGCTACCGTGGCGGCGCCCATGGCATCCGGCGAGCTCGACCGCGTGATCCGACAGGTACTCGCCCCGCTGCTAGTCACGGACGGCGGAGAAGTGTACCTGGTGGAGGCTTCAGCCACACGGGTCCGCCTGCACCTGGCCGGGAAGTTTGCGGGCTGCCCCGGCAACACGCTGGTGAAGAACCACGTGATCGAGCCGGCCATTCACAGCGTGGCGCCGGGAGCTCTCGTAGAACTCACCTCGGGGGCCATCATCCCGACCGGCGCCGAGCGTCTCTCCTAACTAACGGCGACTACTTCTTCTTCTTTTTCTTCTTCTTGTCGTCGTCGGGCTTTTTCTCGGGTTCCGCTTTGCGCGTCGCCAAAGCCACGTCTTTGTCGATGGCGTGCGGGTCCTCGAGCTTGTTCTTCCGGAACTTGCTCAAGTTATTCCAAATGCTCGCGTCGGCGTACGCCATGCCGATCGTCTTCTGGTACTCGCGGTTGATAGCGCGCACGATGATCGCACCGTCAGTCCAGCGTGCCTCTGCGAAGTTGCGCCCCCGGGCGTAATCCGGCTCGACCATTTCAGGTTCCACGTCGCCGAATTTCTTCGTGAGCAGTTTGACCGCGTCTTCGAAGGTGGCGCCGTAGGGACCGTTCTGACGAAGCTTGTGCTCGTCGTAGACGAGCCAAAGCTTGTCGTTGAAGAAGAAGAAGTTCCTGGTGGTCCCGCTCCGAAGCGTGACTCGCGTGAAGCTCTCGTTGTTGCCGTAGCTGTATTCGCCCTTCAACGAGGTTTGGTCGATACCCGTGGGCAAGCTCCCAAAAAGAACCTTGTTGCGTCGGAGAATGGCCTTCTTGTTCTGAAGCTCCGAATCCAGCGTCGCCATCCGCGGGCCGGCGGAGACCTTCTTGTACAGGGGCACGAACTCTTTATCGAAAACCTTGTCGTACAGCTTCGCGAGCTGCTCAAGGCTGATGCCCCACGCGACCCCGCGCGGAGACAGCCCAATGCGCTTCTTCATGCGCGCAGGCCCTGCGGGAGGTGGAGGCGCTTTCGCCTTCTTTTTTTGACCGACCACGACGACCGGCGAAGCATTCGCAGGCCCGGGCGCCATCGTCGCGCCCAAGAGTCCCGCACTCACTACCGTGAAAACGAACCGGAACTTCATTGCTATCCTCCCGAAATCCTTCCCATAAGCGCGCTGCTGTGGCACGACGCTAGCATTGCCATGGCGGGTGGCTCAAGCGGCCACCGCCAGCCAAGTTAGACGGGGCTGACCGGATTATCATGGAACGCAGAGCTTTCCTTTGTTTGGCAGGTGCCGCTCTTGGGGCAGTTGCCTGCGGCCCGCCCCGCCCCACGACCGCGCCGAAAGCCGAGAAATTCCCGGCGTATGGCGCAGCTGAGGCGGCCCTTTTTGGCGACACCATCGCCGAGGATTTCTTGGGCGGCGAGCGGCCCCAGCCGATTCACGAAGATGAGCGGCTTTTCCGGCGGGTTGAGCGGGCAGACAGCGTCTTCGCGGCCCGGATCACAACCGTAGACCGCGACTCCCAGGGCGACGAGGGGCCCCACTTTTCCCTGACCGCGCTGCCGGTGGGCCCGGTTCTGGCGGGACGCGCCGAAGAAGCCGCCGTCACCCTGCTGGTGCCGCCAGCGAGCGCGTCTTACAGTTGGGTCCGGAGTCTGGAAACCGCACTCGTCGGTCGACCCTTGATCCTGTTCATGAAAAGATACAATGACGCCGGCACGGCACGCATCCACTGGCACCTAGAGCCGGACGTGCTCCCGGTGCGCATGGCCGTCGAACGCGCAAAGCTCTCGCGCACAACGCGCAAGGTGACACGATGAAACGCTCTCTGGGTTTTCGGACTGGTACTGTGGAAATAAAGACCGCGAAAGAAATAGACGCCATGCGCGAGGTCGGGCGCCTTGCCGCGGAGACGCTCGGCCGCGTCGCTGAGATCATCCGCGCGGGAATCACGACGGATGAAATCAATGCGTTCGTCCACGCCGATACGCTGCGCATCGGGGCCACCCCCGCGCCGCTGAATTATCGAGGTTTTCCCAAGAGCGTCTGTACGTCGGTCAATGAAGTGGTTTGCCATGGGATCCCGGGGGAATACGTCTTGGAGGACGGCGACATCATCAATGTCGACGTGACCCATATCTACAAAGGCTTCCACGGGGATACTTCGGCCACGTTTTACGTCGGCAAGCCCAGCGACGAAGCCAAACACGTCACCGAGGTCGCGCGCAAAAGCCTGGAGCTAGGCATCGCGCAGGTAAAACACGGCAGCCGTCTCGGCGACATTGGCGCCGCCATCCAAGAGTTTGGGGAAGCCCAGGGTTGCTCGGTCGTTCGGGACTTCGTCGGGCACGGCATCGGCAGGAAGTTTCACGACGAGCCCAAGGTGAGCCACGTCGGCCGCTACGGCCGCGGCGCGCGCCTCAAGGCGGGGATGACGTTTACGATCGAGCCCATGATCAACGTCGGCACCTGGGACGTGCGGATCCTGGACGACGACTGGACCGCTGTGACCACGGACGGCAAGCTCAGCGCCCAGTTCGAGCACACGGTGCTCGTGACCATGAACGGCTGTGAAGTGCTGACGGCTCGCTCTGGAAACCTGGCAAATAGCGAGATATTCCCCGGCTACTTCGACTAGAAGCCCCCTGCAGAGCTGGTCGGCGCCCCCGATCGGGGCAGCGACGCCCCGAAACCCAAAGCAGCCGAGGGATAGAATTCGGCAGGCCAGGCCTACGAGCAGGCTTGACGGATCTGTCTGCGCGCGACTAGCTTCTGCAAGCCTTTGGGGGGTCGGAGGCCGCCGTCGCCTGCCCCCCCGCTAACGCATCGAAATTCTTCAGAAGACGGCAAGCCGCCTATGGCCGCCCGCACCAAAAAGAAGCCCGCACGCAAGAAAGTACCGGCCAAAAAGGCCGCGAAAGCGCAGCGTTCCAAGAAGAAAACGACGCACCGCGTCAAAACGAAGACCAAGGCCAAGCCCAAAGCCAAGCCGAAGCCAAAAGCCAAGGCCCCCAAAGCCAAGCCGAAGGCCAAGCCCAAAGCCAAGGCCAAGCCCAAAGCCAAGGCCAAGCCGCGGACGAAGCCAAAGCCCACATCGCGTACTGCGGCCCGCAGCAAGGCGAAGAAGCCGGTCCAGAAAAAGCCCAGCGCTGCGCGGAAGTCCGCAGGGGCGAAAGGCAAGCCCAGTCCGGCTCAGCTGAAGCGCGCTCGCGAACAAGAACGCGCCGCAAAGCAGCGCGAAAAAGAGCGCGCTCGCAAAGAAAAAGAAAAGGCGCGCCTCCAGAAGGAGCGCGAAAAAGAGCGCGCTCGCAAAGAAAAAGAAAAAGCGCGCCTCCAGAAGGAGCGCGAAAAAGAGCGCGCTCGCAAAGAAAAGGAAAAGCTGCGCGAAAAGGAGCGCAAACGCAAAGAACAGGAAGCGGCCAAGCGCGCGCGGGAAGCCGAGCGTGAGCAGCTCCGCAAGGAGCGCGAGGCCGAGCGCGAGCGTCGGGAAGCCGAGCGCGAGCGGCTACGCGAAGCCGCCCGGCGCGCCAAAGAGGAAGAGCGCGCCAAGCGCGACGCTGAGCGCGAAGCGTACCGCCAAGCCAAGGAAACCGAGCGCGAGAAGCTGCGCAAGGAACGCGACGCCGCCAAGCGCGCCTTGGAAGGCCGCGTCGCGCAGGCGACCAAGCGCGCGCAGCGCGTAGCTGGCGTGGGCGGCCGCGGGGCGACCACGCGGGTGTATCGACCCGACGCGATCCCCAACCAAGCCGGAACACGACGCCAAGGCGCGGAGCAGGCAGTGCGTCCCCGGGTGCGCGCCTCGCAGATCCCTCCGGCCCCGCCACCACCACCGCCGCCGCCTCCCGCGCCGACCGTGCCGGACAAACTCGACGAACGCTACGCCGTGGTGCGCGAGCGCCTGGAGAATACCCCCGAGTCCTTCCGTCGGGAGTACGCAGAGAGCCTGGATATGTCGTGGATCTATCACGACAGCGCCCTCGAAGGTGTCGTCTACACCTACCAAGAGCTCAAGACCGCCATCGATCCGAACATCACGGTGGTTCCCGACTCCAGCCTGCAGCCCGTGTGCGAGGAAATCCGTCGGCACAAGGCGGCCATCGACCTAGCCAGGGATCTTGGCGAAAAGAAGCGCGCGACCATCAACGTCGACTTGATCAAGAAGATCTATCTCGTCCTGCATCCGGACGACGGTGACCTAAAAAGCGTCAAGTATCGCAAGGACATCCCGCAGCATCGGCTGTACTTTCACGAGTACGCGCCCCCGGACAAGATCGCCTATCGCGTCCGTCAAGTCGCCGACTGGATCAACGGCCCCGAGCCGAAGAAGATCAAGGATCCCCTGCGTATTGCCGCGCGTGCGCACTACGACCTGCTCCGGGTTTTTCCCTTTGCACAGGACAGCGGCAAAGTTGCGCGGCTGATGATGAATATCTTGCTCATGCGCGCCGGCTACCCGCCAGCGATCATCCACTCGACTGAACGTCAGCGCTACTACGATGCGCTGAAAGGTTCGCTGCCGACGATCTTGAACATGGTGCGCGACGCCATGAACAACGGCATGGCGAGCATCGAGAAGCGCCTCGACGAGCAAGAAGGCACCGCTCGGGGTTTCACGACCCAGTAGACCGTCTGCCCCGCGCGTCCCTTGGCGCGACGACGCGACGACGCCACGACGGCCCCTACCCCGCCCTCAGCCGGGCCCAGACCGACCCACGCTGTCCCAGCCGGTAGCCAAGGCCAACTTGGATACCGCGACGTTGTAGGCGAAGAGCGCTGACATATAGGCGAAGCGCTTCAGTGCATATTCCTTGGCGGGGTCGGCGATGTCCTCGTCCTCGAAAGTCCCGATGTCGATGCCTTGCTGCACCTTGATCAACCACTGCTTTGCCAGCTTCAGGGAGCGTTTTTGCGCGTCCAAACGCTTCTCGGCGGATTCGGCCTCAGCAAACGCTTCCTCCACCTCAACCGCCACGCCGCCGGTCGCATAGCGCTCCGTCGCTCGCATTTCCTCCAGCTGCGCCTGCGCCTGCGCCACCCGGGCGGACTGCGGCAGGAAGTCTAACTTCCACTTCAGCACCAAGGCGGCGCCGTAGTGGAAGTAGTTTCCAGGGTCGCGCACGTACGGGTTCGTTTGATCCGTGACCTCCGGCGCCCGGGCCCACTTCGCGCTCAAGCCCAACCCAAGATCCGGGTAGTAGCGCGCTTTTTCCATACGCACTTGGGCCGCGCGCGCCATGATCCCGGCGCGAGCCATGTTGATCTCAGGCCGAAAGAGCTGCGCGGCTTTGAGGTAGCGGGGCAACGGGCCCAGGGTGTGGGGATGCTTGCGTAGCGGCTCGTCGGGGATATCGAACCCGCCCCGCGCTCCGGTCAAGAATCGCAGACCCGCCAAGGCGACGCGCTCGTGCTGCTCCGCCTCCCCCTCTTTCGAGTCGAGATCCGCGCGGTGCATCTTGAGCTTGATCAGCTCGATATCATCGCCTTCGCCATCTTCGACGCGCTTTTCCAGCCGTCCGATGTACTTGTCGATGCGTCGCTTTGCGTCCCGGATCAGCAGCAAGGAGTCCCGGGCGAGCTGCGCGCCATAGAACGCACGACGCACCGCAAGCTGTACCTGATTCTTCTCTTTCTTGACGTCGTGCTCCCCGACACGGATCTGGGCCTCGGCCGCATCCCAGAGGTTGCTGATCTTCCCAAAGGTCCAAAGTGGCACTGCGCCTTCGATCCCCACTTGCCACGCCAATGCCATATTGGAGGTCAGGGAAGCGTCGGTGTTCGGACTGTAAACGCTGGTTCCGCGCACCGTGGGTGCGGGACCGATGCCTGCGGTCAGCGAGAACTCACTGAATGGCTGAGTCTTGGCTTGCCATAGCTGCGCTCGTTTGTGGCCGAGCCGGGCGTTGGCTTCGGCGATCTTTGGATAATTCTGCTGGGCCAACCGCAAACACGTGCGCAAGTCGTGCACGCGACGAGTACTCACAGCGCGTTGGCCCGACGACACGCTCGGCCACGCCATCGCGATGGTCAGTACGGCGGCAGCTAGAGCTCGGCGCATCGCGCGTACCCTAACATCAGCCCTTCGAGGGAATCACCCCTGCACGCTTGGCAACGCGTCGGAAGTTCGACCGGTCTAGCCCTGCGGTCCGCGCCGCCTCGGAGACGTTGCCACAGGCCCGAGCGAGCTGTTTTGAGAGATACGCCGATTCGAAGGCCTCGAGGGCGCGTTGTTTGGCCTCACGGAACGGGAGGTCAAACGCAGATTCCGGAAAGCCGTCGGCAGGGTCGGACGTGTCCACTGCGTGCGGGACAAGGCTGCTCCGAGTCAACGGCAGGTCAGCAGGCGTCAGCGCGTCCCCGGCGCAAAACACGACGGCGTGCTCAATGGCATTCTCGAGCTCCCGCACGTTTCCGGGCCAGGAGAAACTCTCCAGTGCGCGCATCGCATCTGCGGCGATGGTGCGGATCTCTCGACGTGCCCGCGCCGCGTGCTTGCGCAGGAAGTGATAGGCCAAGACCGGAATGTCCTGCTTGCGCTCCCGCAAGGGTGGCAGTTCGATGGCCACGACGTTCAGGCGGTAGAAGAGATCCTCCCGGAATCTGCCTTGCTCTATTTGCTGCGCCAGATCGACGTTCGTCGCCGCCACCACACGCACGTCCACCACCCGGGTTTCGTTGGCGCCGACGGGTTTGATCTCTCCCTGCTGCAACACGCGGAGCAGTTTCACTTGGGCCAAAGGCGGCAGATCCCCTACTTCGTCTAGGAAGATGGTGCCGCCATTGGCGCTTTCGAAGAGGCCCTCGCGGGTAGCGGTGGCACCGCTGAAGGCACCACGCACGTGACCGAATAGCTCGCTTTCGACCAGATCCACCGGGATCGCCGAGCAGTTCACGGCGACGAAGGGCGCGTCCCGCCGGCGTGAGTGTTTGTGAATGGCCCGCGCGGTCAACTCCTTACCTGTGCCGCTCTCACCCAGGATGAGTGCGGTGGTCTCCGTCGGCGCGACGCCCAATGCCAAGCGGTATACCTCGCGCATGCGGGAAGAACTGCCCACCAGTTCGCCAAATCCTTCGGCCTGCTCCAGCCGCCGCTCTAGAAGCTCCGTCCGGCTGACCAATCTCCGATGCTCTGCGGCTTTTTGCACGGAAACGACGACTTCGTCGTTGGACCGAAAGGGCTTGGTTAGAAAGTGGAACGCCCCGAGCCGGACTGTGCGCACGGCGGTCTCGACGTCGCCGAATGCGGTCATCACGATCATCTCGACGTTGAGGCCCGATGTCTTTACGTGTTCGAGCAGCTCCAAGCCGCCCACGTTCGGCATCATCAAGTCCACCAGCGCGACGTCGAAAGTCTGGCTGTTCAGTACTTCGATGGCTTGTGCGCCATCGGATGCCGTCACGACGTGCATGCCGCGCGCGAGCAGCAATCGAGCGACGTTGCGGCGCAGCGTCGGTTCATCATCGACGATCAATACGTCCACTGCCCGATCCGCACGCGGGACTTCCTGGGGCGGGGGCGGCGGCGTTCCCACCGCAGTCGACACGCTCACCCGGACCCCCTACGCCCCCCACCCCCCCCGGTTGTGGGCGGCCGATCCGAGCGGAATTTGCGCGAACTGGGGGGCCGAGAGGAACGCGACTTTGCGCGATCCTTGTCCGCGCTCTCCGTCGTGGCGTCACCGACAACCGGCGTATACAGGTAGCCGTGTTGCTGGAACACGCAGATGCGATTGCCACCGTCCCGCTTGGCCTGATGGAGCGCCGCGTCCGCCGAGCGCAGAAGCGCGTCCTTGCTGCGCACATCTCGGGAGGGGAATAGCGCCACGCCCACGGACAGAGTCATGCGGAAGGGGCGTGCCGATTCGCCAAAAAAGGTGCGCTCCGCGACCTCCCGCCAGATCCGCTCAGCCACCGTGACAGAGCCAGCAAAATGCGTACTGGGCAATACGACCAGGAACTCGTCCCCGCCGAACCGAGCCACCACGTCCACGTCCCGGACGGTGCGCCGGATGCTGTCTGCGACCCCACGGATCACGGAATCCCCCGCACTCCGCCCGTCTGCGTCGTTGGTCGACTGCAGTCGGTCGATGTCGATCACGATACAGGCCAAGGGATCATGATAGCGCTCGGCGCGCTTGAATTCCTCGGTCAACCGCGTGTGCAAGTAGCGATAATTGTAAAGACCCGTTAGGTCATCGTGCACGCTGAGTTCTTCGAGCTTCATTTTTGCTCGCGCGACGTGATCGTGCAGCTTCTTGATGCGCAACATCGCTTCGACACGAGCAATCAATTCGCGCTCGTCGAAGGGTTTGCAGACGTAGTCGTCCGCGCCAATGCGCAGTCCTTCCACCCGGCTGGCGGTGTCGGTCTTCACCGTCACGAGCACCACGGGCAAGAAGCTCTCGGTGGTCATGCCCTTCAAGAGCCGACACGCCTCCATTCCGGTCAGGCGTGGCATGAGAATGTCGAGCAACACCAGGTCGACGCCGCCGCGCCCCGCGCGCTCTACGGCCGCTTGCCCATCCTCGACGGTTTCGACTTTGAACCCGTGCGTGCGCAGAATGTTGGCGAGCATCTCGCGGGTGAGCCGATCGTCGTCCGCGACGATGATGGTAGACCCCACGACCGAACGCGATACCGGGCCGCCCGAAATGGGGGGCTCGCTGGCGAGCGGCGAATCACTGTCCGACACGTTTCGAGGGTAACACTACCGCAATTGCCATGGGCAGAGCCGATCGTCGAAGCCCTGAGATGTCGGCAGATGCCGGAAAATCCGTCGGCGAACCGGCGCCCGCCCTGCGCCCCGAGCTACGAAAGCCGGGCTGCAGAGCCGCCAAGGCCAAGGGGCGGGCTGCGATAAATTTGCGTCCCGCGCGCTACGGCATCAGGTCGAGGCGCACGCTCACGTCGACGCCACCGCGACCGATGCGCTGCGCGCCGTCCGCGACCAGCGCCAGGCAATCACAGGGGTGGCGGTACGCGGCGCCGCCGCCAACGGCCAGCAGAGTTCGGTTCGAGAGGTCGTAGTGGGTCGAGACCGCGGTGGAAAGCCAACGCGTCCACGCCAGAGTGCCGCGCCCCGCCGAACTCCACCCAACGCCAACCAAACGCGAAAACGGCAACGGTTCGATGTCGTCGCTGGCGACATAGCGCGCCTCAGTGCCGCCGGCTTGGGTGCCTTCCACATGAGCCGACAACGACCATGCCCGCACGTTCCCCAACCGCAGCTGGGCCAACACCGCAGCGGACTCGTCCGGCGTGGCTCCGCTTGCGGCATCGAGCGTGGCGCCCAGATACTCGAAATCCGCCAGCATGCGTGCCCCAGCCCAGGTTTCGGCGCCGCTCTCCACGGCGATCGCACCTG
>CBDUPW010000161.1:0-15438 GCA_965369205.1 uncultured Polyangiaceae bacterium
GTGCCAGTTTCGGCGAAGCTCACCGCGTTCACCAGCCCGGTGTCTTGGCCGGCGACCTGCATGTAGTAGTTCGCGCCATCGTAGAATATGGACGCGTTGACCTTGGCGCCGCTGGTGTTGACTTTGGCGACGATGGCGTCCAGGGAATCCGTGGCTTCAATATTGATACTCACCGGGCTTTCCGCGCCTACGGTGATGTCGAAGCTGCCGGTTTGGCCTAGGGCGTCAGTGCTCGAGGCAAAGGCGTCCGTATAGGTACGCTGCTCTTTGGCCAGGCTAGTGACATTGACCGCGTAGCTGCCGGCTTTCGCCGTGCCGAGGGCGGATACCGAAATTGCCGAGGAGGATGACGACGCGGCGTAGCTCGCTGCATCCGCCGGCTCGTCCAACGCCTCTAAAGAGGTTTTGAGTGTCGCGAGCAGACTGCCCAGATCCGAGAGCGTGCTGACGGCGGCGTGGGTGGAAGCGGCCCGACTCTTGAGGGCCGATACCGGACCGCGGGAGGCGCCGACCAGGCCGTTGACGATGCCTTCGGTATCGATTCCAGATCCGATGCCGCCAAATGAGATGGTGCCGGTCATCGCTTATTGCCTTCCAATTTCGTTCATGAAAAACGCAAAGCCCGGACCGAGCCGTTGGGCCCGATCCGGACTTGCCTCGCTATTTATCGTCCGATCAGGCCGAAGGCCATCTGCGGCAGTTGGTTTGCCTGAGCCAACACGGAGATACCGGCCTGGCTCAAGACCTGGTTGCGGCTCATGGCTGCGGTTTCCTGGGCAACGTCCACGTCCCGGATGCGTGAGTTGGCTGCCGAGAGGTTGAGGCGCATGGTCTGGATGTTGCTGGTCGCAACCTCCAGGCGGTTCATGGCCGCGCCGAACTTCGAGCGTGCGCTCGAGGTGGTGGCGATCGCCGTGTCGATGCGACCCAGCGCAGCAAGCGCCGCGGTGGCGCCAGCGCCGGAGACCACGGTCGTGGCTGCCAGAAGCGCGGTGTAGCCTACTCCGCCGAAGGTGACGGTGATCTTGTCGGACGCGGTGTTGTTCAGGCCGACCTGGAAGGTCACGCTCGAGGTGGTCGAGCTGACGACCTTCTGGCCGTTGAACTTGGCGGAGCCTTGAATGCGCGTGATTTCGCTCTTCAGCAAGCCGAACTCGGTATTGAGGTAACCGCGATCGGCAGAGCTGAGCGAGCCGTTTGAGGACTGCATGGCCAGTTCGCGCATGCGGCCCAAGGCGTTGTGGACTTCGCCCAGCGCGCCTTCTGCCGTCTGCGCCATGGAGACGCCGTCCCCTGCGTTGCGCTCGGCCACGGTGTACGAGCGGATTTGTGACTTCATGCTCTCGCTGATGGCGAGGCCGGCAGCGTCGTCGGCTGCTGAGTTGATGCGGAAGCCGCTGGAGAGCTTCGCAAAGCTGCTCATCAGGGACTTCTGGTTGCCGTAAACAGATTTCTGAGCTTCGAGTGAAGCGACGTTGGTTTGGATCGTTAGTGCCATGGGAGGACTCCTTCTTGGAGAGAACCGGGGGCGAATGCCACCGGAGGGCTTCTTTGCCCGTCACTCCTTGCGAACGGCCTCTCTGGCGATGACTTGAGGAAAAACGCGCCACGATGCTGGCGCTCTCGACCGAAATAAAAAAAACAGGCCCAGATCTCCGGTGATTTTGCCCCACTCCGGAGATCTGGCCCTGCACCGTCCTAACCGCGCGGCAGTGCCGCGCCGCGCGCGTGGAGGGCGCCCGAACCCAGGGACGAGTGCTCGACGCGCGCACGATCGACGCCTCTTGAACTAGCCGCCGCGGACCAGGTTCAGCGCAAGTTGTGGCAGTTGATTGGCCTGAGCCAACACCGCCACGCCCGCCTGACTGAGCACCTGACTGCGGGCGAGTTGGGCTGTCTCTTCGGCCACGTCCACGTCCCGGATGCGGCTGTTCGCGGCAGAGATGTTCAGCCGCATGGTTTGAATGTTGCTGGTCACGACCTCTAGGCGGTTCATGGCCGCACCGTATTTGGCGCGCGATGTGGAAATGCTTGTGAGCGCGGAGTCGATGCGACCCAGTGCCGCGAGCGACGCTGTCGTAGTCGCGCCGGCGAGGGTCGTCGTCGCCGCCAGAATGGTCGTGAGCCCCGGTCCCCCGAACGTGACCTGGATTTGATCGCTTGCCGTATTGTTGAGGCCGATCTGGAAGGTGACGTTCGTGGCGGTGTTCGAGAGCAGCTTCACGCCGTTGAACTTCGTGGAGTCCTGAATACGCGTGAGCTCGTTCTGGAGCAGCTTGAACTCCGTGTCGAGATAGCCGCGGTCTGTCGAACTCATCGCGCCGTTGGCACCCTGCATGGCCATTTCACGCATCCGGCCGATGATGTTGTGCATCTCGCCGAGCGCCGCTTCGCCGGTTTGGGTCATGCTGATGGCGTCGTTGGCGTTGCGCTCCGCCACGACGTAGGAGCGGATTTGGGTCTTCATGCTCTCGCTGATCGCGAGGCCTGCTGCATCGTCAGCGGCGCTGTTGATGCGGAATCCGCTGGCCAATCGCGCGAAGCTCTTGGCCAACGTCGTCTGGTTTTTGCTGATGTGTTTCTGCGTTTCAAGGGATGAAACGTTGGTCTGGGTCACCAAGGCCATGTCTAGGGTTCCTCTCGTTGTGGGGTTGGACGGCTCTCCGCAGTCGACTCGAGTTGAGTCGCTACGGAGAGAAACTTGTTGCGCAGCTGCTTGGCGGCTCGGGAAATCACTCGGGCAACTGCGGCTTCCCGGGCGAGGGATTCGCGGGCTTCGTCGGCCGCGTCTCCTGCTTGCACATGGCCGCGTGCCGTCAGCACCTCGTCTACTGCGGCGAAGCTGAAGGTATCCACGAGCGGCGCGGCGCGCACCGCTCCACGTAGCGCATGCTCCGCGCGCTCGAGTTCCGCGAACAGGCCGGCGATCTTTTCGCGCTTGCCCTGTCGCATCGCCTCAAGGGCCGCTTCTGCCAGCTTGCGGGCCGAGCGGGCCGCGCGTCCGACGGCGCCCGCGCTTTCCGCTTTGCCTCGCAGAAAGCTCGCAAGCTCCCCGGCGCCAACGCGACGCATCCGCTGCGCCGCCATGCTCTTCAAATCAGCCGGAGTCACTCGGTGTTCGGGCAGATCGGCAAGCACCTGCTGCAGGCTACGCTCTTCAAAGCCGTCGATGCGTGCCCCGCCTTCGGTGGCGTTGACCAACGCAAGCGCCGGCTGCTCCCGCTGCAGCACTCGCGCGGCGTCGCCGAACCACGCGCGTACCGGCGAGAAGGACATGCCGGTGGGCACGATGCCGTCGCCGCCCCAGGCGGGCACCCACTCGACGGCCTCGCGCTCGTGCATGGGCGTGGTGCCTGCGTTGTGCGTTTCCAGGAGCGTCTCGCACCAGTCCAGTTCCAGGGTGCTCCCGTCTTCGGAGACGCGCGCCTTGGACTGGGAGTACGCAGTGCCCGGAGCGTAGGTCTGGCCATCGGTGTAGGCGAGGTCTTGACCGACAAGCACGATGGGATTGCAGCCCAGTCGCTGCGCCAACGAAAATGCGGCAGTGGTCACGCTTCCGCAGACGGGTAGGCCGACGTGCCCGGTCAGTTCAGACATTGGGCCCGAGATCTCTGGCATGGCCTCGTACACCGGAAGGAGTGGTCCCTCTCCAGTGCGCAACGTTTTGGGGTGCGCCGTTAGGCTGAATGCCCGGACGACGCGATCCATGAAAGGCAAGTCACGAATCAGATGTGAGACATCGACGGACTCGAGGCAGGCGAGCACCTGTGGTTCCACGCCGTAGCTGGCCAAGGCCTGGGCGCTGGTGTTCACCGAAATGACCAGTCCCTTGCGGCTGGCCTCGGAAAGGAGCGGGCCGTTCTTGCCCAGGGAAGGGCCCGCGCCGACGATGAATGCGGGCACACCCGGCAGCGCGCCGGCAAGCGCCAGAAACGTGGGCTTGTCGACGAGTAGTTCGAGGTTGTCGAGCAAGTCTTCGACCCAGACCCGCGCCCGGGTTCGGAAGGTGTTCACGTTCACACCGACGCGAGCCACCAACTCCTCGAGCTTTTGCACGAGCGCGCGTTCCTCGTCGGGGAAACGATCCGTATAGCCCGGGGTGCGCAGCACCGTCACGGTGACCTGGGACTGCGCGATGCCTGGCCAGATCTGCCCCAAGTCGAAGAGATCTGTCACCAACTCGACGTCACCGAGGTCCAAGGGACCGTGTTCCAGCACGGAGCGCGCGATGTTCGGGTCGGGTTCGAAGATGACGATTCGACCCTGAGTCTGTGCTCGCGCGGCGCGCACCGTGTTGCCAGCGCCAAGCCCGAAGACGACGATCACCGCGTCTGCTTCGCTTGGCACCGCGACCTCGGAGGGCGTATCCAGAAAGCCGTCTGCGGTGCGAACGGCCAGGTCGCCAGTGGGCAGCAGCACCAGAGGTGCGTTGGGCTCTGCGTCTGAGATGGCCTGCAGCGTGTGAACGGCCAGCCCCAAACTGCGCAGGTTGTCGCTCAGGACATCTGCCAGAAAACTCGGCACCTGCTGCTCTGCGCTGTGGACTGACGCAATGGACACGTTCACTTCCGGGGCTGTAATTCACGTCTCGTGCCAGCGGTTTTTTTCCACGAAAGCACTGGCGATCGTGAAATCCTGCCTGCGCCCCGTGGCAGCGTGCCTCGCCGTCGTGCCCCTGACGCGTGTCAGCGCCACTGCGGTGACGCTTGGGGCGCTACGCTCACTCTCCGCCAGGGGCGGGGACCGACGTCGCCGCGTCCAGGTGCTCGAGGGCGTCGTCAGCGCTCAGCGTGAGGGCTTCGCGATTGGCGCGCTCGATCTCGTCGAAAATCTCGCCTCTAAGAATCGTGGTCGACTTTGGTGCGACGATTCCGATCTTCACTTGCCGCCGTGTGGCGTCCGCGATGATGATCTCGATGTCACCGCCGATGACGATGCGCTGTCCCCGGCGCCGTGCGATTACTAGCATGTGCTTGCTACTAAAGCAGCGACCATGCCACCGGCCGCTCGTGCAGCGCTTCGACCCGCTAGCGGAATCGGTTCAGGGTGCCCAGATCCAAGATCTGGCGGGAGACCGTCACGGCTTGCTCCAGGGACTGGCTGAGAGCGCTCATTTTCGAATACGCGGCGAAGGGGTCGGCCTGGCTCACGCGTTCGTCCTGAGCCGCAAGGCTCACGTTGGTCTGCTCGAGTAAAGCGTCGCTCGTGCGTAGCTTCTCGCTGAGCAGGCCGACGCGGGCGCGCACCTGGGTCAGTTGCTTTTGGGAGGCCTCCAGGCCATCGAGGGACGCTGCGACGCCCGCTGGGTCGTTGGCGGAAAGTGCGGTTTCGAGCGCGTCCAGATCCGCGAAGACGTTGCGTCCTCCCGCGGCGGTGAACGCCTCAGAACCGCCCAGGTCAATGACCGTTGGGCCAGTCGAGCCCAAGTCCACCGTGATGTCGGTGCCGTCACCGAAGTAGTTGCCACGGTCGTCGAAAGGCAACGTGCTGGTCTGGCTTCCCGCAAACAGATAGCCGCGGGTGCCCTTGGTGTTGCCGAGGTTCACCAGTTGTTCTCGCAAGTGGCGCACGCTCTCGGCCAGGGAGTCACGCTCACCAGCCGACAGGCTGCCGTTGGCGCCCTGCATCGCCAGCTCTCGTGCGCGCGAAAACACATCGGATGCCTCCGCGAGGGCGCTTTCCGCCTGTTCCGTATCGCCAAGGGTGTGACGTACGGTTTGCCGTTGCGCCTCCAGTCGGGCTTGCGCCGAACGATTGCGAATCAACTCGGCGGCAGCGATGGGATCGTCCGACGGTGCCGACACCCGTGAGCCTGAAAGTGCCTGCCGGGCCGCTTCGTTTTGCTGCGAACTCAGGTTCGACAACGTGCGCGAGATGTTCTGATACTTCAGACCCTCAGTGACTCTCATGAGCCGACTCTCGCGATGAGCTCACGCAGTAGCTCGTCCACCGTGCTGATCACTTTTGCGGAGGCCTCGTAGGCACGTTGGTAGCGCGTCAGGGAGATCATTTCTTCGTCCAGAGATACGCCACTTTCGCTTTCGCGTAGGGCCTCGACTTGAGAAAGAACGCCTTGCCGCAGCTGCCCTTCGCTCGCGGCGCTGGCCTTGCGCATGCCAAAGTCGCCAACGATGTCGGAATAGGCTTCGCTGATGGTACGCGTTCCGCCGCTGGCGGTCTTGGACATAGAGAGTGCCGACAGCAGCGCGGCATTGTCGCTGCCGCCGGGTAGTTCGGCCACGTTGGCTGCGGCGGCAAATCGGTCCGGCTGCCCGACCATTTGTGAGTCGAGCTGGATGGCGCGCGCAGCGCCCTGCACCGTTGCCGTGATGGCAAATAAGGGCCGACCCGAAACGCCGTCGAGTCCCACGCCCGCGGCGTGCTGGGTGTTGACCGCCGTGGCCAGGTCGAAGGCGAGCTGATCGAGCTTCTGCGTGGTGGCGGCTAGGTCAACATCCCGCGCTTCCCGGATCCCGGCAAGCGTGCCGCCCGTGAGGTATTTCGTGATCTCGGTCGGCGGACCGCTTCCGCTGCTGGCGAAGAGGCGCATGTTGCCGTTGGCGGCCAAGTCGATGGACAGCGAGCGCGCGTTGTCGCCTTCCACTAGCGTGGTGCCCGCTGCTTGCACCACCAGCCCGCCCTCGCTGTTCGTAAAGGTGCGCACGTCGACCTGAGTCGATAGCCCCAGGAGCATTTGGTTCAGCCGATCTCGCAAGTCCGCCGCGTCACCCCCGGAGGCTTCCGCAACGGCGATCTGGCGATTCAGCTCCGCGATCTGAGACGCTTTTTGGTTGATGTCATCGACCACCGCGCGTCCGCGGCTCAGTTGTTCTTCTCGCGCTGAGGCAATGGTGTCGGCGACCTGACGGATATGGGCGGACACTTGTTCCGCACGCTGCAAAACGTTGATGCGCGTGGTCGGATCCGACGGGTTGGCGGCCACGGAGCTAAACGCGCCGAAAAGCTTGTCCAAGGCGTCCGACAGACCCGTGCCCGCGAAGTCGTTGAACAGCGGTTCGATCTTGCCCAACTGGCCGTCGCGCTCGTTGGCCGCGGACGCGAGGCTCGAGGCTGCGAACACGCGTCTGTCTAGGTATTGATCCGTTGCGCGTCGAATGCCTACGGCTTCCACGCCGCCGTAGGTTTGTGTGCCCAGGACGACGTTCTGAAGGATCGCCTCGCGGCGCACGTACCCCGCGGTGTTGGCGTTCGCTACGTTTTGCCCCGCGACGCCAAGACCATAGGACTGTGCGGAAAGCGCGTCGCGTGCCGTGTATAGAAGCTGCGACAAGGAGGCCATGAACGTTAAACCTTCACATCCAGGCGCACGGGCGCGGTGCTGTGCCGCGACAGTGGGTGCTCCATGCTAGGAGCACCGGTCATAGTAGCAATCAAGCCACGCACGGTGTCGCGGGCATGCACGAGAAGCATTTGATTGGAAAGCGCCGCGTGGCGCACACGTTCCGCGATGGCACGGTCGGCTTGCGCCAGCGGTCCCGCGGCCTTGAGGCCGTCCTCAATCGCCCGTTTGCGATCCGCTAGCCGGTCCAGCTCCGGTCCGTCCAACTTGCGCAGCGCGAGGGTTTCCTCGCCTAAGACCACTTCGAGTTCTTCGAGTAGTTGCCGTGCTCCTAACGCGTCGTGTGTTGGTCCTCGTTCCATGATGCTCCGCCCCCCACTTCCCGTTATCCGAGCTCGTCCAAGATGCGTCCGGCGATCTTTTGCGGATCGATCTGGAACGAACCTTCGTCGATGCGTGCCTTGAGCGCTTCGACCTTTTGCGCGTCCACGCCGCCGCCGACTCCGCCTGCGGCTAGCTCCCGCGCTTCGGCGGAGATGCTGACCTTGGCGGCTTCCGCAGGTGCCTGGGATTGCTCCGCATCCACCTTTGCCGCCGGGCGTGCCTCGCCGACTGGTGACACCGCCATGCGGTGGTACGCGTCGAGTGCCGGGTTGCCAGTGATGCCTTTCATTATTTCCTCCGATTGACCAAAACCGGGTTCGACTCGGTGGGAGTCGCCCTCACACTGGAGAACGGCAGCGCCGCGTCGGACTTGAGTGGTGTCCCGGATTTTGACCCTAAGCCATTGGAAGTACTAGGAGAAATCGCAGCCGCGGCGTTCATTTGTCGCGCCATGTCTTGGCTCAATCCGAGGCCGCCAGCCTGGGCGATGGCGTCCGAAAGCGCCTCGACCACCATCGACCCATACGCGCTAGCGCCCGCAGGGCTGCTGCCGCCTTGGGAAACCCGCGCTGTCTTCTCAAGAGCTGAGAGCACGCGGCGCAGCAACATGGATTCGAATTGCTGCGTGGCCTCCGTGAGCTTCACGGCTCTTTGGGGATCCTCGGCGGGATGCAGCGGCAGGCTTGGAGTTGGGGCAACGGTGCTCATTCGAAATTCTCTACTGAACGATGATCTCTGCACGAAGCGCGCCAGCGGTGCGTAGCGCTTGCATCAGGCTAGCCAGCTCTCGTGGTGGCACGCCGAATGCGCTCAGTGCTTGGGCGACGTCCGCCAAGGACGCTGCCCCACCGATGTAGGAAAGTGCCGGCGGGACCTTTTCAGTTGCTTCCACGTCGGTGCGGTTGACGACGGTGGTTTCCCCACCTGCCAAGGCTTCGGGCTGGCTGACGACGGGCGTCTCCTTGATTGTGATGGTGATGCCGCCCTGAGCGATCGCCACCGGCGAGAGGCGCACGTCGCCACCAGCGACGATCGTCCCGGTCCGCTCGTTGATCACGACGCGGGCGTTGACGGAGGGATCGACGTCCACTTCTCCGACCTTCGCCAATAGCTCCACGGGCTTGTTCTTCAAGCTGGCAGGCGCCTTGACCACAACCGTGCCGCCGTCCAGCGCCTTAGCGGATCCCTTGCCGAAGGCCTTGTCTACGGCTTCAACGATCCGCTGTGCGTTGGCGAAGTCTGGTGCCCGGAGCGCCAGCTGCACCTTGCCCTCGGTCGAGAACGTTGTCTTGATCTCCCGCTCAATCAGCGCACCCGACGGAACTCGGCCCGTGGTGGTGGTGTTTTCCTGTACCGAGCTGCCCGACGCCCCGCCTGCGGAGAAGCCGCCTACCAAGAGTGGCCCCTGCGCCACGGCGTAGGTGCGGCGGTCGGCGCCACGCAGAGGCGTCTGTACCAGCACGCCGCCGCGCAGGCTCTTGGCGTTGCCGATCGACGACACAGTCACGTCGAGCTTGGAGCCGGTTCTTGAGAACGGCGGAATGGTCGAAATGACCAAGACCGCGGCGACGTTGCGTAGCCGCAGCTGCCGCGCATCGACTTGAACGCCCAGCCGGCGCAATAACGAAACCAGGGATTGGGCCGCAAACGGTGCCGAAACGTCGTCGCCGGTCCCGTTAAGACCGATCACCACGCCATAGCCGACGAGCTGGTTGTCGCGTGCTCCAACCACGTCACAGAGGTCGCGGATCTTGTCCGCACTCGCTGGCGCTGCTGACAGCAGCGTTCCCATGAACACTCCGAACGCCACAAGCGTGTGCCGCAGGAAGCGGGAGGACGGGATCTGGGCAGTGCGTTTCAAGGGGTTCTCAGAACGGATTGATGGTGTCCAAGATCTTCGTGAGCCAACCGCGTTCGACCTGGTCTGCGATGTCTCCACGGCCCGTGAACTCCACGCGAGCGTCCGCGATACGGGTGGAGATGATCGAGTTGTCTTGCTCGATATCCGAAGGCCGGATCACACCGGAGATATACAGGTGGTATTCCTCGTGGTTCAGCATGACCACTTTGGTGCCTTCCACGAACAAGTCGCCGTTGGGCAGTTCCTTCTTCACCCGAACACCGATCATGCCCTTCAGGCGTCCCGCTCGCTGAGTATTGCCCTCGCCCGCGAAGTCGAACTCGCTCGCCATGGCGAGCAGGTTCTCCGGATCGATGTTGGGATAAGCCTTCTGGATTGCCGGAACCAATCCCAGCAAGGCGCTGACGTTGGCCTCGCGACTCGAATCTTTGCTGAGCTTGGTGGTGGCGCCGCCCTTTGCGTCGGCCTCTTCCTGAATGCGAACTAGGACCACATCCCCCACGCGCAGCGCGCGGGTGTCTTCCAAGTATCCCGGCTGGGCTTCGGAGTAGATGGAGCCTGTCGAGGGTTCGTAGTCTTTCTGCGTCGCCGCATACTCGCCTTCGTCATACTTGCGTTCCCGCGGCTTGAAGGGGCGGATGTGGGGCGGCCCGCATGCGCCCAGGGTCACTGCGAGCAGACCTAGGAGTGCCGCGCGTCGGTTCAAGCGCCTCCTCCCACGACCTTGGCCGTGCGGGCAGAGGTGACTCGGGCGCTCAGGATCTTCTGAGTGGATTCAACCCGAAAGCGACCCACTTCATCGGCGTCCGTGTCAGCCAGGGCCACTGCGGTGGCGGTGACGCGGGTGGGGCCGCGCTCGATGACCAGGTAGATGCGGGCGCCCCGGGGCACCGTGGGTCGTGCGCCTTCTTCGTCGATTTCGAGCACCGCTGCCACGGGTGCGCGCGCTGCGACGCGTCCGTCTGCATGCCATTCGAGCACGACGGTGGTTGTGGTGGTGCCGACCCGCTTTGGCAGTTTGGGTAGGCGCCCCACGGAGATCTTTGCGGAACTCGGAGCGTTGACCGAGCGACGTGCTGTCACGCGCTTTAGCACCACGCCCTTGCCCAGTTGGGACGTAATCAGCGGAGTCGCGGCAGCGGCAATCTCTTCCGGCGCCCAGCGCTTCGTGGCCGTCACGACGCGCACGACCTTTGGCAGCCGGAGCTCTTTGGGTTGCGCGCCCGCCGCAACGATGGCGCGGGAAAGCTCTGCGCGAGTGATCAGTCGACTGCCACCTGCCGGCGGAGCGGCTCCCAGATCAATTCCCCCCAGGTCCTCGGGAGCGGAAGGCACGACGTCCCGTAGCGTCACGCGCGCGCCGCTGACGGAACGCTCGGTCTCTGCGTTTGCCAAAGGGCCGACCGCAAGGGCGGCGAGCAGCATGCATATGCCTGAGCGGTTCACCATTACCTCATCTGGGATGCCGCGCGGAGCATCTCGTCGGCGGTGGTGATGACCTTGGAGTTGATCTCGTAGGCGCGCTGCGCGCTGATGAGGCCGATCATTTCTTCAACGATATCGACGTTGGCCTTCTCGAGCGCACCCTGCAGCAGCGTTCCGCGCCCGTCACTACCGGGCTCGCCGAGTTGCGCTTCGCCACTGGCTGCCGTCGGCAGGTACAGGTTGTGACCCGCGGCGTTTAGTCCGGCTGGGTTCACGAAGGTTGCGATCGACAGCTGTCCCAACTCGACGGGGGCGGGCTGGCCGTTGACGGACGCCGAAACCGTACCGTTGGCGGCAATCGAAACGCCGACCGCTTCTGGGGGGATGCTGATGGGCGGATCGAGGGGAAACCCCTCGGCATTGACGATGCGGCCGTCGGCGTCGAGGCGCAGCCCGCCATTGCGTGTGTACGCCGGCGTGCCATCGGGTTGCTGCACCACGAAGAAGCCCTGTCCCTCGATGGCGACATCGAGGGGGTTCTTCGTGGTGTAGATGGTGCCTTGCTCGAATAGCTTCACCATGCCGATGACTCGGACGCCGTTGCCGATCTGTAGGCCCGTCGGCGACATCGTTGTCGGGCCGGTGGGCGCGCCCGGCGCGCGTACCGTCTGGTACAAGAGGTCCTGGAAATCGGCGCGTTGCTTCTTGAAGCCCACGGTGTTGGCGTTGGCGATGTTGTGGGAGACGCCTTCCAGGTGCATCTCCTGCGCGGCCATGCCTGTCGCTGCGATGTTCAAGGATCGGAACATACTGTCGAAGGTTGCAACTTGGGTGCCAGCCCTTCGGCGAGACGGACTACGGGGCGTCGGCCGCGTCTGCGGCATCGCTATCTGCCGCATCTGCGTCGTGCGGTGCGTCCTCGGCGTCCGCGCCCGCGTCCGCGTCGTGGCTCGCATCGCCATCGATCGACGCATCCTTGGCGGTCGCGTCCGTCAAAGCGTCGACGCTAGCGTCTTGGCTTGCGTCGCTCTCGGCGTCTGCGTCCATGCCAGCATCGGTGCTTGCCTTGGCACCGACGCAGCTGCCCGCCTGGCAGACTTCGCCGCTGGCGCAGTCTGTATGGCGCAGGCAGGAGCCGTCTTCGGCGCAGCCCGGAGCGAGGGCAAAAACGCCGAAAAACAGCAGCGTCCGCGCCCAATCGCGTGGGTCAGAGGCCAAGTCGTACCCCCGCGGTGAGCATGCCCCAGAGCAAGATCCCGTCGCCGGGCAGATCACTGCCGACGGGCAGGGCAGAGAACGAAGGTTCCACGAAGATGCCAACCCGGTCCCCGAAGGGAATGATGAAATGCGCTCCGACCGTGCCCCCGAACAGTGTCTCCGGCGCGATGGTGCCGATCACTCCAGCATAGGCTCCGACGGTGGGGTGGATCCAGCGCGCGTAGCGAGCTTCTCCGCCAACACTGCCGCGCTTTTCGATTTCGGCGAAGGCGCGAAAGGCGGTGCCTTCGCTTTCGTCTTCGTCTGTACGCAGTTGGACGCCCGCCACAATACGCGTTCGCGCCCGTTGCCACTCGATGCTGCCACTGCCTGGGTCCGCTCCTTCCAACCCGGTGGCAAGCCCAGCTTCGCCGTCAATCAGCCAGCCCTCTCCCGCAGAAGCCGATGACACACCGAATAGGGTGGCGGCGACGGCGGCGGCTTTCAGAACCCATTTTGAACGGCAGCGCATGTTCGCAATGCAAGAGAGCAAGCTTCGCGCCAGCCGTGCCGAGCCCCGAAACAGTCGAGGCGGCGAGCTCGCGAAGGACTGAAGGCTCACGCCGCCTTGGGAGCGATGCGCTTGCGCTTGAGCATCTCCACCAGGGTGGTTCGATTGAGGCCAAGTAACTCAGCGGCCTGTTTCTTGTTCCAGCTCGTGCGTTCCAGGGCTTGTCGGATAAGGTGATTTTCGAAGGATTCCACCGTCGTGCGCAGGTCGAGTCCCACTTCCGGCAAACGCGGTGAGACGCGCCGTTCTTGCCCCAGTCCGCACACCCGCGACGGCAAGTCTTTGGGTTCGATGGTGTCCGTGTTGCACAACAGCACGGCCCGCTCGATGGTATTCTCCAACTCGCGCACGTTGCCGGGCCAGCTGTAGTCCGCCAAGAGCTGAGCTGCGGAGCGCCCGATCTGGGAGATCTGGCGGCCGGTTTTTTCGTTGGCGCGCTTTAGGAAGTGGTGCACCAAAAGAGGAACGTCTTCTTGACGCTCGCGCATCGGCGGCACGTGCACGTGAATGACATTCAGGCGGTAGTACAGATCCTCACGGAAGCGACCGTCGCGAACGGCTTCATCGAGGTTAATGTTGGTGGCTGCCACGATGCGCACTTCGGCGTCCAAGGTACGCGTGTCGCCCACCGGGGAGAATTCCTTGTTCTGCAAGATGCGCAACAGCTTGACTTGTAGCGCGAGGGGCAACTCGCCAATCTCGTCCAGAAACAGCGTGCCGCCCTGGGCCTGCGCGATGCGACCGATCTTGTTGGCGTGCGCGCCGGTGAACGCGCCCCGGGCATGGCCGAAGAGCTCGCTCTCAAGCAGTGCTTCGGGGATGGCGCCGCAGTTGACGGCGACGAAGGGCTTGCCTGCGCGGGGACTCGCGTCATGCACGGCCCGGGCGACGAGCTCTTTGCCGGTGCCGCTTTCGCCGGTGATCAAGATGGTGCAGGTGGTGTCAGCGACGCGGTCGACGACGCGGTAAACGTCCACCAGCGATTCGGCGCACCCGATGACCCCGGCCATGCTTCGGGGTTGCACAGGGATGTCCAGATCGTCCGCAACGATCGGCGACTTCGGCGACGCAGCCTGCATCGACGACGCTGGGTAGATGCCCGAATCGATTTCTTCGAAGCTGTGTGGTCCCCCAACCGTGTCCTGCATCTTGGCCGCGTCGAGCATGGTGTTTTTCTCCCGTAAGTGCTGAATTTCGTGTTGTGGGAGGGGACCAAAGCAATCCGTGGTCCATCGCGTCGAAAGCATGACGATCAGCGAAAAAAACCTTGGCGCGTCAGCTCGCTGACAGCTCAAGGCGGGTCCTGGCTGACCCAGGCATGGCCTCGCAAATCACCGAGGTATTTGGCATGGCTGGGCCCGATCTGCCCGCCAACGCCAAGTGGGTCGGCGTTGACCCGGGGTGGGTCACCCGCCACCGACACGTCTGCGCAATGTCATGAACGGTTCGCGGGCGCCCGCCTTGAGAGGCATGTCCGTTCGGGCCTGATTTCTGGGAGCAGGTACCCGCAGCCCGCCGCGCGCCGGCGGCTGCTTTTCGGTGCCTCACTTCCGGCGGGCATCGGCTGCGAGCGCGGTTGGCACGACGTGTGCTCCTGGTTCCCGGCGTGAGTGACATGTTCGCGTCGATCGGTCCCCTCAATAGTGCGATGGGGTACCACCTCGAGCGCCACAACGTCCTGTCCTCCAACTTGGCTCACGTCGACACGCCCGGATATCGGCCTAAAGATCTGTCTCGGGTGGAAGGCTTCGACTCCGTGCTGGGGGTCGCGTTGCGACGCACCAGTGAGCGTCACATGGTTGGCGGAGATGCGGCGGGACCGACAGTCGGCCGTGTATTTGACGATTCGACTGCAGGCGCCGGCAACGACGGCAACTACGTTTCCATCGATCGCGAGGCCTCGAAAGTGGCAGCGAACCACCTGCGTTACGACGTGATCAGCACCATCGTGCAGGCGGAGCTCCGCCAACTGCGATTTGCTGCAGGAGACGGCCGCGGATGACTGCCACAGTGAGAGGACCCGCATAAATGCTCGGTGTTTTTAGTGCCATGGAGGTCGCAGCGTCTGGGCTATCCGCCCAGCGGATCCGCATGAATACGATCGCGGGGAACCTCGCAAATGCGCGAACGACCCGCACAGCCGAAGGTGGACCGTACCGCCGCATTGACCCCCTCTTCGAGGCCGTGGGCTTGGATCAGTCCCGGGGGGATTTCGCCCAGAGTCGGGGTGTTTCTCGGGTGCACGTTGCCCGTCTGGTGGCCGACGAGCGGCCCGGACAGATGGTGTTCGAGCCAGGACACCCCGACGCCAACGCCCAAGGCTACGTCGAGTACCCCAACGTGAACGCCGTAGAAGAAATGGTCAACATGATCACGGCTTCTCGTGCCTACGAGGCGGGCATCACCTCCGTCGATACCATCAAGCAAATGGCGCGATCGGCCATCGAGATCGGGAAGGGCTGAGCATGATTCCCGTAGACGGGCCGACGATCCCCCTCGCGATCCCGGAGCGCACGCTCACGCCACCGGTCGAGGCGGAACCGAAGGTTGGCGGTTTTGGCGACATCTTCGAGGGCATGGTGGTCAGCGCCAACACACAAATCCGGGCCGCAGAGGCCGCAGGAGAGGCGTTTGCCGCCGGGCAGCGGGACGACATCCACGGCACGATGCTTGCGCTGAGCAAAGCAGATATCGAACTGC
>CBDUPW010000162.1:0-15360 GCA_965369205.1 uncultured Polyangiaceae bacterium
CAGACGCGCGGGGAGCTCTTGATGGCGTGCGCGCGCGCGTCGAGGCCGCTTGGGCCGCGCGAACCGACAGCTACGCGTTCCTCGCCATCGACCGCGAAACGCTTCCGGAAATTTTGGAAGTTGCCGGCATGCTGCCTTCGCTCTTCTTGGTGAACAGTTTGGCGGCCCCGTACTTTGCCGTGATGCGCACGGTGCCCGGCGCATCCCCCGTGCTTGAAGACTACCGCGAGCAGCAAATGGCAGTGATCGACGCCGTAGAACGTGGCGATGGTGCGTGCGCACGTGCACGGATGAGTGCGTACTTGGATCAGTTGGACGCGCAAATGCTTGGCTTCTTGCCGGACGATGTGCGCGGCGCGCTGGAAGGGTGAATGCGATGAGTACGCGAAATGTTTCAGTGGTTGGTGTGCTGGCGGGCGGTGCGGTGGCGCTGAGCCTGTGGGGTTGCGCGCGAAGCGAGGCGGACCCGGCGTGCCTGGGATCCAGCGCCACGCCGCTGGCCAAAGCCTGCGCGAGCGCGTCGGTTCTTGTGCAGGGCGTGGACGTGTCCAAGTGGCAGGCGAGCATCGACTGGAAACAGGTCAAGGCGCAGGGTTACGAGTTCGCCTTCATTCGCGCGAGCGACGGCTTGAATTATCCCGATGGACAGTTCTCTGCGAACTGGAAGGGAGCCAAGGCCGCCGGCGTGTTGCGGGGGGCGTACCAGTTCTTTCGGCCTAGTCAGGACCCCATCGCGCAGGCGGACCTCCTGCTCGACAAACTCGCGCAAGCGGGTTGGATCGAAACTGGCGATCTGCCTGTTGTGATCGACATTGAGGTCTCCGAGGGGCAGAGCAACACCACCCTCCGCAATCGTGCCCTTAGCTGGATAAAGTACGTCGAGGCGAAGACCGGAAAGAAGCCGATCGTGTACACGTCCGCGGGTTGGTCGAGCGTGCTTGGCTCCGCACTGTCCGCGTACCCGCTCTGGATCGCCAATTATACCGGCACCTATTCGGGCTACTGCCCGCTGGTGCCCGACGGTTGGCAGAAGTGGCTGTTCTGGCAGTACACCAGCAAAGGGCCGGTCGCCGGGGTCGGCAGCAAAGACGTCGACAAGAACGTATTCGACGGAGATCTCGCCGCGCTCAAAGCGTTCGCGACCGGCGGCACGGTGCCTCCTCCCCAACCCGGGCCGGACGCTGGGGCCGATCCCTGCGCCGCGGCAAGCAGCGGCAACGGCGCGTACTGCGGCAGCAGCTTGGGCGGCGATCCCAACGCGCTCTACAACTGCCAGGGCGGCGCCACTGCCACCAAGACGCCCTGCGCCAACGGCTGCGCCGTGATGCCTCCCGGTCAGGCCGATCAGTGCGCTGCCGCGGGGGGCGATCCCTGTGCCAACGCAAGCAGTGGCAACGGGCCGTACTGCGGCAAGACCCTGGGTGGGGATCCGAACACGCTCTACAATTGCCAGGGCGCCACAACGGCGACCCAACAGCTTTGTTCCAGCGGTTGTGTGCTCAATCCGCCTGGCACGGCCGACGAGTGCGCGGCATCGGCGCCGCCACCGGGAAGCGGTGGCAGCTCTGGCAGTGCCGGGAGCGCCGGCGGTGCCGGGCAAAGCCCTGGCGGCGCTGCAGGCAGTGGCGGCAGCCAATGGAGTGACGGTGGCGGTGTGACGCCGGGGGCAGAGGCGGGCACCGGCGGCGCTTCCGGCAAAGGATGCTGAGAGTGAGGAAGAAGATGCACCGAGCGTTTGTTTTGGTTTTCAGTCTAGTCGCGGCATCGCTGTCGCTCATTGCGTCCCGCACGGCGCACGCGCAATGTGGAACGGCTTGTACGGACATCTCCGGGGCCGTCGCGTTGCCCGCAGGCTTCGAGCTCAGCCTGCCCTTCCAACAGGGAGAGAACGTCAAGATCCTCTCCGGCTACGGGCCCAACGCGGGGTCGAGCTTGCATTGCCGCACCAAGGACACTGGATGCGCGAACGACTATTTCGCGCTGGATCTGGTGTTGCCGGACCACCCAAATTCCGGCAAGGGCCAGCCCGTGCTTGCCGCGGCAAGCGGCACGGTGATCGCCGCGGGCTGGGGCTCGAGCGGCTGGGCTGCCTACGGCCAGCGCGTGTATATCCTGCACGACTTCAACGCCGATGGTCACAAATACACGACCTTGTACGCGCATCTGGACAGCTTGAATGTGACGACGGGTCAGAAGGTGAAGCAAGGAGACCTTCTCGGCACCTTGGGGCAGTCGTGCATGGGAGCAAAAAGCTGCAGCAATTTCTCGACGCCGCATGTGCATTTCAGCCTGCACCGCGACTCCAATCTGGGTGGCAGCGGCAGCGGGGGATCCTATGGGGGGCGTGGCGTCAAACCGGAACCCATGGACGGCGTGACCGGCATCACCCAGGGCCAAGTGCACCCGTCGAAGAACGGCCAAAGCACGACTCCCCCGGCGGTTTGCGACGTGGTGATCCCCTGGGCCGAGACGGTGATCGAAGACGACACGCCGTGTCTTGCAGCACAAGGCAATCTGAGTGAGACCACCGCGGGGCACGGCGGACACGCGTACCACGCCCAACAGGACACGCCAGATCCCGACTACGCTGAGGGCGGCGTGTGGCTACTCAACTTTGCTCAAGCCGGAAGCTACGATCTCTTTGCGTGGGTGCCGACCGGCGTGTCTGGGCTCACGACCCAAGCCGTGTACAAAGTCCAGTACGCCGGAACGTCCAAGAAGAGCAGCATCGACCAAGCTGCGGCGGCGGGCGGCTGGGCGCCGCTGGGCAGCTTTGCATTCGCGGCCGGCGGCGACCAGTGGGTGCGCCTGGGGGACAATTTCCTGAGCCCTTCCGACAAGGGAAAGAGCTTCGTGATCGACGCCCTCAAGATCACGCCGAGCGGCTCGAAGGTTGACGGAGGCGCGGGCAGTGGCCCAACAGATGCTGGGGGCAGTGGTTGGCCCGACGGCAGTGCGGCGTTGGACGCTGGGATCGGAGTCGCAGGGGCCGCGGGCCATTCCGGAGTGTCACCCGCGGGCGACGAGGACGCGGCGGGTTGCGCGTGCCAGGCCGCGCCCGAGGGCTTGGGTGGTCCGCGCTCTGCACTCCTCCTGCTGTGCCTCGGTTTGGGGGCGTTGCGCCGACGCAGGCTCCGGAGATCCGAAGCGCTATAGTCCGGGTATGAGCTGGGACGACCTGAGTTACGTGTTGGCGCTGTCGCGGGCGGTTCCCTTGGGGAGGCCGCGCGTGCTCTCGGTGTTGCGCACACCACGGTCAGTCGTCGCATCAACGCGTTAGAGGAAGCGCACGGCGTCAAACTCTTCGAGAAAACACCGTCTGGCTTTGTGCCTACGCACGCGGGGCAGGAGCTGGCTTCTGCCGCGGAGAGCGTGGAAGAGCGCGTTCTCGACGCGGAACGCCGCTTGGCGGGTCATGTGGAAGACGTCAGCGGAGAGGTCAACATCGCATCCATGGCGGCACTCGCACCCACGCCCAGCATGACGTACTACAATGCCGGCAAGGCCGGACTCGCGGCGGCCTCAGAGGCGCTGCGTGGAGAACTTCGGGGCAGCGGCGTGAACGTGCTCACGGTGTATCCGGGGATCATTGCCGAGACCGAAATGGCCCAGGCCGGGTTGCTAAAATACGAGTCCACACCGATGCTTCGCATGCAGCCCACCGCGACGGCCGCTGAGCTGGCGCGCTCCGTCGTGCACGCGCTGCGTCGCCGTCGAGCCCGTGTGATCCTTCCGCGCTTCAACTGGCTCGCGCGCATGTTCCCGGGTATCACGCGCTGGGTGCTGGATCGCTTTGCTCCGAAGCTTGCGCCCAATCAACTTGCGCGTGCCGCCAAGCCGCCGCAGGATGCGGCCGCATGCTTGATCGGGCTCTCTCCGCACTGAAACCACGCTGCGACGAAGCGGAGCCGCTGCTCCAACGTTGGGTCGAGCAGCCCTCGTATACCCGCAGCCGCGACGACGTCGACAAGATGGGGGAGCTCCTGGTTGAGGGCTTCCGGCCGACCGGCATGCGGGTCCTGCGCCAACCAGGTGGCGAGTTCGGTGCGCACTACGCTTTCTTTTCAGCGGGTTGGGAGACGGACCCAGAGAGACGCGTCGTGCTCGTCGGTCATCACGACACGGTGTTCCCCCCGGGAACCTTCGATGGCTACGAGCGCGATGGCGACATGGCCCGCGGGCCCGGCGTGCTGGACATGAAAGGCGGGCTAGTCACGGTGCGGACCGCGCTGTGCGCGCTCGCGGACGCAGGACTGCTTGAGGCAATGCCGGTGGCGCTGATCTGCGTTGCAGACGAAGAAGTTGGATCTCCGGACTCGGCACCCTTCACCGCGCAGCACGCGCGAGGCGCGCAGGCGGCGCTGGTCTTCGAAGCCGGCCGGGAGCACGACGCCATCATCACACGGCGCAAGGGAACCGGCGCGGTGCAGATCCGCGTGACGGGCAAGGCTGCGCACGCCGGCAACCATCACGCTGACGGCATCAATGCCATCTGGGCGCTGTCGCGTGTGATCGACCAAGTGCAACAACTGACGCGCTACGACGCCGGCGTCACGGTGAACGTTGGAACGATTCGCGGTGGTTCCAGCAAGAACACGGTGCCTGCGGATGCGGAGTGTGAAGTGGACTTCCGCTTTGAGCGAGCGGCGGACGGCGACTCCATGGCTGGCCAAATTGAAGGCATCGCGCGCGCCGCATGCTTGCAGTTGAAAGCGGAGGCCAGCGTTGTGGGCGGTGTGCGGCGCCCGCCTCTCGAGCGAACCCCCGCATCGGCTGCGCTGTGTGCACAATATGCGTCGGCTGCGCGGTCCGCGGGGCTCGGCGCCGAAGAAGCTGGGCTGCTGGGCGGCGGTTCCGATGCTAACAACGTCGCTGCGTTGGGGGTGCCGGCCATCGACGGGCTCGGTCCCCGCGGGCGCGGATTCCACACTCACGACGAGTACATCGAAGTGTCCAGCCTGCCGCTCCGCGCCGAAGCGCTGCTTCGCTTTTTTTGCGTGCGCTGAGTCGGCACGGAGGGTCGCGTCGGGTATACTGCGCTCGTGGATTTCGAGGCATTCGCTAGGCTGCCCGACGCAGAGCAAGACCTCGTCGAGGGCGCGCTGCTTCTAGCGAGCGACGCCTACCCGGGTTTGGACCTAGGCCAACAACGGCGACGCTTCGATGCCCTGGAATTGCCACGCCGATTGGGGCGTGCCGCCACGGGCTGCCTCGAGTGGGCGGAAGTGCTCGGTGAACACGTCTATGGGCGACTCGGTTTTCGGGGCAACGAAGCCGACTACTACGACGTCAAGAATTCCTATCTCAATGACGTGCTCGACCGTCGCTTGGGTATCCCCATCACGCTGGCCGTTGTCTATATAGAGATCGCCAGGCGCGCTGGCCTGCGCGCGGATGGCGTGAACTTCCCGGGTCACTTCTTGGTGCGCCTGGTCGACGACAGTGGGAACGAGCCGGTGCTCGTCGACCCGTTCCACGGCGGGGGCACACTGCACGGAGAGCGGCTCGAAGAACTGTGGATCAAGGTCGCCGGCGGCCGGCCCAGTCAGAGCCTGCCCGCGTTGGAGCCAGCGAGCGTGCGTCAAGTGATGACGCGCATGCTGATGAACCTCCGCGCCATCCACGCCGCCCGCGGTGACTACCGCGCGCTGTACTTGGTGTTGGATCGCATCGTCGCGCTCGTCCCCGATGCGGCGCGAGAGATCCGGGATCGCGGCATGCTCTCGATCAAGCTAGGTGCGCCGCAGGCGGCACGCAGCGACCTCAACCGCTATTTGCGCTTGTCGCCTAACGCCGGAGACGTTGCGGAAGTGCGTCGCGTGCTCGACAGCGTCGCAACGGAACAGCCGCCAAACTAGTGAGCGCGGCTCAGGGTGCCGCCAGTTCGCAGGTGTAGTCGCCGAGTAGCACCAACGTGCGGGAGCATTTGACGGCGCGATCGGTGGGGCGTCCGGTGACTTTCTTGTCGCCTTGCATCTCGTAGCTCAGCGCGAAGCCGAAGCTCTGCGCTAGCGGCGAGCGGTCCACGCGGGTGAGGCGAGCCGTACAGTCGGGCTTTTGGTCGCAAGCGACGCCCTCGGCGTTGCGCACGACATCCGCGTTGTCCGCGTACACGTTGAGCAATCCGAGCACCGACGCGCCGATTAGGGTGGCCGAGATCAGGGGGCGGATGAAGCGTTTGGCGTCAGACATGTCAGCTGGCGCTTTCTAGTTCGTAGAAGGGCGGGTCCAGTTCTTTGGTCCACCACAGGCCGCACCCCACGAAGCTCATGTGTTTGTTCAGGATCCCCCGGTAGTAGGAACCGTTGCGAATGTGGATGTCCGAGTCCGTGCGATCCGTGTCACAGCGCTCACGCAGATCCTGCCGCGTGGTGACCTCGACGTAGACGAGGCCTTTGCTCATGGCTGCGATGTTCGCGATGGCGGGTGCGACGTCGGGGTCTGGCAGATACTGCAACACTCCCTGGCATACGATCAGATCGTACTTCTTGCGGTCCCGCCAGCGAGCGATGTCGCGATGCATGAAGCCATGCTTCTTGCACATGGTTTGGCTGACTTCCGTGCCTGAGTACGCGACGCCTTTCAGGTTCTTCTTGACCCAGTCTTTCCAGAGCCCGATGCCAGCGCCAATGTCGAGAATCGACTTGACCTCGATCTGATTGTACGCGGCAAACGAAAGGACGAACTGCGCGAGGTGCGCGTGCTCTTCCGGCGTGATGACGCGCGTCTTGGGGTTCTCGTAGAACCGATGGTAGTACGCTTCGTCGAAGCGCCGGAAACGATCCATGTCGCACGGAGTCTAGAGCCCATCAAAGGCGGCGCTCAAGGTCGATTCTCGCCAGCTGGAGTCCTCGAGCGCCCTGCGTCGGCGGGCTTTCGACTCCTAGGGAGAAAACGCGCTATCCTGGTCGGATGGATTCACGTGGGTTTCGTAGGTGGGCTGGGGTCTGTTTGGGTGTGGTGGGCTACCTTTCTGCTTGCGGTGGCGACGCCGAGGTGGCCAGCACCTTCGACTCGGGAGCCGCAGGTGCTGGCGGCGGCGCGGCTGGTGACGCTTCAGCGACGGGTGGCAGCGGCGCCGGAATCAGTTTGGACGGAGGCGGCCAAGGGGGTGCGGCGGGCGCTGACGCCTGCAGCGGTGACGCCTGCGCACCACCACCCGGCTGCGGTGACGGCTCAGTCGATCCTGGGGAGGCTTGCGACGACGGGAACAGCGTGGGTGGCGACGGATGTACCGCCGCCTGTGACGCCATCGAGCAAGGCTTTGCTTGTCCCGTTCCCGGAAAGGCTTGTGTCAGCACGGTCGTATGCGGGGACGCGAAGATCACGGGCGCCGAAACTTGCGACGACGGCAACAGCAGCCCGGGTGACGGCTGTAGTGCAAGCTGCACGCTGGAGCCTGGTTACCAATGTCCGCTCCCGGGCGTGCGCTGTGACGCGAAGCAATGTGGCGACGGGATCGTCGCAGGCGTCGAGCAGTGCGACGACGGCAACGCAGCTCCCAGCGACGGCTGCGGCGCGAATTGCAAACTCGAGCCTGGCTTCAAGTGCCCGACTCCCGCACAGAAGTGTGTGCCGACGGTCTGCGGCGACAAGAAGGCTGAAGGCACCGAACAATGCGACGACGGCAACAACGACATGGGAGACGGGTGCACGCCGTTCTGTGTCAACGAACCGGACTGTACGGGCACGGAGTGCAAGAGCCGATGCGGCGACGGGATGCGCCTGCCCGGCGACAACGAGCAGTGTGAGGACGGCAATACCGTCGCCGGAGATGGTTGCTCGCCGACCTGCCAGCAGGAACCCGGCTACCAGTGCACGGATGTGACCACGACGCCGACGCAGTTGGTGCTGCCCATCGTGATCCGAGACTTCAAGGCCAAGGGCACGACGGGCGGGCATCCTGACTTCCAGCACGCCATTGCCGTTGAGACCGGCATCGTGCAAGCGGCACTCGGCGCGGACGGCAAGCCCGTCTACGCCAAGGCTGGCGCGGCGTCGGCCACGACGAACGGCAAGGCAGTATTCGACCAATGGTATCGCGATTCCGGAGTCGCAAGCGGCAACGATGGCAACAAGACGCTGCTGCAGACGATCACCCTTGGCGCCATCGCGGGCGGCGTCTTTCAGTACAACAACTCGAACTTCTTCCCCGTCAATGGCCTGGGCTGGGGCAATCAAGGCAACTCCAACAACTTCCACTTCACCAGCGAGGTGCGGTACTGGTTCGAGTACAAAGGTGGCGAGAAGCTCGACTTCACTGGGGACGACGATGTGTTCGTCTTCATCAACAAGAAGCTAGCGATCGACCTTGGCGGTGTGCATGGCGCCATGTCCGCAAGCGTCACTCTAAACGCAGCGGCGGCGACCCAATACAGCTTGACCGTAGGTAAAGTGTACGAAGCGGTCGTGTTTCAGGCTGAGCGACACACGACGCAATCCAACTACCGGCTCACGCTTTCTGGATTCGTGAACAAGACCAGTTCCTGCGTCAGCGTCTGCGGCGATGGTATCAAGACGCCCGACGAACAGTGCGACGACGGCACGAACAACGGCAACTACGGCACCTGCGCGCCGGGTTGCAAGCTTGGCCCGCGCTGCGGAGACGCTGCGGTGCAATCCGCCGAAGGAGAAGAATGCGACGATGGCGTCAACCTGACGCCCTATGGTCCCAGCGGTTGCGCGCCCGGTTGCAAGAATCCCTCAAAATGTGGCGATGCCAAGGTAGACAGCTTGTTTGGCGAGCAGTGCGACGACGGCAAGAACGATGGCGGCTACGGCGAATGCGCCACGGGGTGTCTTCTCGGCCCGCGCTGCGGGGACGGCAAGGTGCAAGCTTCCGAGGGAGAACAGTGCGACGACGGCAACAACCTGGGTGGTGATGGTTGCTCTCCCACATGCGCGCTTGACGGACCACGCTGAAAGGTCCGAGCAGTTGAAATATACGGCAGACCCGAATAGGACTCTGCCATGAGTGATTTTTTTCGTGCGGTCGAAAACTACATCGACGCTGGGGCGGAAGGGCTGGACGTCAGTCCGGATCTGCTAGCCCAAATCAAGGCGTGCAACGCGGTGTACCGCATGCGCTTCCCAGTGCAGCTCGATGACGGCAACATCCACGTGGTCGAGGCGTATCGAGCGGAACACAGCTTTCACCGTCTGCCGGTCAAAGGCGGCATCCGCTACGCGCCGGACGTCGATCAGGATGAGGTCATGGCGCTCGCCGCGCTCATGACCTACAAATGTGCTCTGGTGGGCGTGCCGTTTGGGGGAGCCAAGGGCGGTGTGCGCATCGATCCCCGCAAGCATAGCGTCCGGGAGTTGGAACGCATCACCCGACGCTACACCGCAGAGTTGATGAAGAAACGGTTCTTGGGGCCCGCCGTCGACGTTCCGGCGCCGGACTATGGGACTGGCGAGCGGGAAATGGCGTGGATCGCCGACACCTACCGTGCACTGAACGAAGGGGATATCAACGCCGACGCCTGCGTCACGGGCAAACCTCTGGAGATGATGGGGATCCCCGGGCGCCGCGAGGCCACCGGACTCGGTGTGTTCTTCGGGGTGCGTCAGTGCGTGAACGACGCCGAAGTGATGCGGGCCCTGGCTCTGCCTCTGGGGATCGCCGGGAAGCGCGTCGTGATTCAGGGTTTGGGCAACGTGGGCTACTGGGCCGCAGAGGCTTTCGAGCGCGCCGGCGCCAAGTTGATTGGCTTGGCAGAGATCAACGGGGCGATCGTCAACGACGGCGGCATTGCCCTCGATAAGGCCATGGCGCACCGGCGAGAAACCGGCACTTTCCTTGGGTTTCCGGGCGCCACAGATCTTGAAGACGCGAGCAAAGCGCTTGAGCTCGATACCGACGTGCTCGTGCCGGCCGCGCTTCAAAACGCCATCACCGAAGAAAACGCGCCGCGAGTGCGCGCGCGTATCATCGCGGAGGGCGCCAATGGCCCACTGACTCCGTCTGCTGATGCGATACTGCGCCAGCGTGGTGTGTGCGTGTTGCCCGACATCTTCCTCAACGCAGGCGGCGTCACCGTTTCTTACTTCGAGTGGTTGAAAAACGTGCACCACGTGAGTTTTGAACGCATGACGAAGCGTTGGTCGGAGCAAGTGTCGGAGCATTTTTGCGACGTGCTGGACCGCATCGGCGCGCGCCGCCTAGAGGAAAGCGAACGCAAGCTCTTGGTCCACGGCCCGGAGGAACGAGAGTTGGTACATTCTGCGCTGGAGAACACCATGGTCACGGCCTATGACGCGCTGCGGAGCTGTCAAAAGGCTCGCGGCAAAGCGGACTTGCGTAGCAGTGCGTTTGCGCTCGCGCTACAAAAGGTGGCGCGCATCTACAGCGGCGCGGGGATCTTTCCCTGAGTTAGGTGCTGCACCAGCGCGACGGCGTCGCCTAGGCGCTGTCGCGCTCGCCCCGCTGCTGAGATGGGGACGGTTTCGAGTCCGTGTTCGGCGACGGTTTGTTCTAGGGTACCCGCGGCGGCGGGGTGCAGCCTTCGGTGCACTGCCTTGATGCAGACTCTGGGCACAGTCGGAAAGTGCTGCCCGGCTGCGTCCAATGTGCGTTGGTGCCATGCTGCGAGCATCGGCGCCTTCCCGGCAAACGCGCGGAACCGCTCCATCGCTGCGTCGAGGGTGTCGCCTTGAAGCGTACGCGTGAGGCCGCTGTGCAACAAATGCGCGTCGGCGACGTCATCTGCGATCGGCAGCCGTGCCTCAAAAGTCGCCGCGTCCCGCGCGCGCCAGGCCACCCACTGCACGACCTCCGGACCGCGCGGGCTTGGCACGCGTTCGAGGTAGACGACAACGAGATCCTGCCAGCATTCCACGAACGCTCGCGGCAACATCCGCGCCTGCGCTGCACGGCGCTGTGCGGGGGCGCGGCGCCGCCGCTTGTCCGGATCCGAAAGGCGGATCTGCTGCTCGATCATGGCATCGAAGGCAGCCAGCAGCCGCTCCACGCCGTCGAGTTGCGGTTCCAGCTCAGTCAGTGCGAGCAAGATGGCTTCGATCGTCGAAAGACACTCTTGTCGCGGCTCGCGCCGGATCCGGTAACGACTCGGCTGTGCTGGCGCTAGCCGGACCCGGGGCAACGCGCGCAAAAGCGGCATGTCGCGGAGCAAAGTCTTTGCGTGGTGCCAGGTGCCATCCACGACGACCAGTTCTGACGGGACGAAATCCAGTTCGGTGACAAGGGGCACGCTGGGGCTCGGATACAGCAGCACGGCGTGCTCGCTGAGTTTCGGCGCGGGCGGGGGCAAGTGGGCGTGGCGGACGAACACCCAAGTATTTGCAAGACCGAGCTCGGCGAAGCGCACGGTGCCGAGGGGGTGGAAGCGTTCGCGGGGGTGCTGGAAGATGGTGACGCGGGTGCAGTTTTCGACCCGCTGGATGCTGCTGCAGACGCAGGTTGCCGTGGGCTTGTGGCATCGATAGCAGCGCTCGCGAGTTGGGCGGTCAGAGCCAGAAAGCGGGGAGTCGCTTCCCGCGCGGCCGGACGGGCAGTGCATGGCTACTTGCCTTTGCCTTTGCCTTTGTCTTTGTCTTTGCCTTTGCCTTTGTCTTCGTTCTTGTCCTTGCCCTTGTCGTCGCCCGGTGCTTTCGCGGCGAGACCGGGCGGGAGCATGGTGGCCGCTGGAGCTGGAGCAGCGGGAGCCGGGCTAGGACTGGCGGCGGTCGTGGCGGCGGTGGCGGCCGCAGGCTTCGCTGCGGGGTTCGGTGCAGCTGGCGGTTGCGCTGCGGTTTTGGACGGTTCGGCCCCGCCCGCGGCGCCGGAGTGTCCAGGGCTGCTCGCCGCTACGTGGGTCTGGCTGTCTCCCTTCGCGGCGGCGCCCCCGGCGGCGGCTTCTCCCTGGGTGCTGTTCGGGTTGAGGGGCGTGGCCAGGGGGCTCACCCCGACCGTACCCGGCGACAGATCTTCACTCTGCAGCGCATCGCCACCGTAGGTGAGAACGACGAAGCCAACGCCCACGACGCCGAGCAGCAGCGCTCCAACGACCGCGGCCAGGACCAGCAGAACCAGTCCGCCTCGGCGTTTCGGTGGCGGCGTGGATGCGGTCACCGGCACCCCGTATTGCAGGGACGCGGGCCCGGCGGACATGGGCGGCGCGTCGTATCCGGACGGCGGCGGCGCGTCGTATCCGGACGCAGGCGGCGCGTCGTATCCGGACGGGGGTGGCACCGAGTCGTAGCTGGACGCGCCTGCAGTCGTGGCGGCGCCGTGCTGCCACGACGCGGACTGTGGTCCGACGGAGGCTGGAGCTGTATCGACGCCAGGGTAGGTGGCCGCGGCAAAAGCGCCGGGGCTTCCCGGGACCGTCCCGCTTGCGGCAGGAGCAAAGTGTGCCGACGCCGCGGGCGCGACCATGTCCACGCGCGTCGGTGCGTCTCGCGAGGTCTGCACGCCTTGGCCCACCGCAAAAGGCGGCACTTGGCCGCCGCGAGCGGCGCGCACATCGGCCTGCATCGTCTGCGCATCCGGGTAGCGCGCATCCCGTGAGAATGCCAAAGACAGGTCGATGATCGCGCACACTTCGGGCCGAATGTGTGGGGCGACGCTCGCGAGAGGCTGCACTGGTTTGGTGGCCATGGCGACAAGCAGTTCGGCTTCACTCGGTGCTTCGTGCACGCGCTGTCCCGTCAAGATCCGAAAGGCGGACGCTCCCAGGGAAAAGAGGTCTGCGCGACCGTCGAGTTCGTCTCGTCGGCCAAGCGCTTGTTCGGGCGGCATGTAGGGAATGGTGCCAAGGGCCAGGCCCGTTCGCGTCTTGAACTGCCCGGGCACTTCGTCAATCATGCGCGCCAGTCCGAAGTCGAGCACCTCGACGCGTCCATCACTACACAAGAACAGGTTGTCGGGCTTGATGTCGCGGTGAATGATACCTTGAGTGTGTGCGACAGCGAGCACATCGAGTACCTGGTCCAGCACGTCTAGGAGTTGATCTTCCGTGAGGCCCTGGCGCTTCACGCGCGTAGACAGGGGCTCGCCTTCGAGCAACTCCATGACCAGGTAGGCCTCGTCGCCCGCGCCATGCTCCAGGACGGCAACCGCGCCGGTATGCCCCACTTGGTTGGCCACGTAGGCTTCGCGGACGAAACGCTCCCGCACGTCCTTCTTGCGCGCCATTTCTGGATGCAGGATCTTCACCGCGGCCCGCACGCCGCCGGCCCCCTGGGCTTCGTAGACGGCGGCCATGCCGCCGGAGCCCAGGAGCTTCTCCAGGCGCCACTTTCCATCGACGACGCTACCAATGCGTGCCAGGAATTCGGCGTCTTCTTCTGCGTGGGGTACCAACTAGCCTCTCAAAATTTCCTGGGGATTGCTGCCTCGGGTCCGGCCGGAGGCTCCAGGCCGCCTACTGTACGCTCCCGGGCAGCCAGTTTTTCCCCGCTCCGTCCGGAAAGCAATGGGCACAACCGCAGGGGTTTCGCGTTATCGTGCCCCCATGACGCCGAACGAGAAATGCATCGTGAAGTCGCTGGTGGCCGTAGCCTGGGCTGACGGCAAGGTGGAAGAGGTCGAAGAGCACGTCATCGAGGGGCTACTCGCCGGATTTGACGCCAGCGAGGACGAAGAAAAGGAAATCCTGGAGTACGCGAAGAAAAAGCGCACCCTGGCGGCGGACATCCCCACCGCGGACCTCACGGACGAGGACAAGGAGCTCTTGCTGGCGAACGCTGCACTACTCGCCCACGCCGATGGCGAGCAAAGCGACGGTGAACGCGAACTCCTGATCCAACTGATCAAGGTTCTGGAGCTGGACGACGAGACCGCCAGCTCTATTCTTGACTCCGTCAAGGACGGCGCGCTGCAGCTCGGATCCAACGTCCTCGAATCCGTGGAGTAGACGCGCATGCTCGACAAGACGGACCAGAAATTCTTGAGCGGCGACGACCAGCAGACGCTGGTGCAGTCCATGTCATCAGTGCTGTACCAGAGTGGGATCCCTCTGCAGCAAACCGGTCCCTCTCAGTGGAGCGGTCGCGGCAGCTTGGCGAGCTACGGCATGGTGCCCAAGGTCAGCATCACCCTGAATCCCGGCCAGGGTGGTAGCTACTGCTCGATCCGTGTCGCGCCGGACTTCGAAACGAACTCCGTCGTGATCATCCTGGTGGCATGGTTGTTCTTCTTCCCGATTGCGCTCGTGCTGCTCTATCTGGGTTACCAGGATTGGCAGAATCGACAGAACTACCTATTCCAGTCCCTGTGGACGCCGCTTTCGAACCGTATCGCGGCCCCACCGGGTGCGCCCTGGGGAGCGGCGCAGCAAGGCATCCAACCGGCCGGTCCGCCCGGGGGTTGGGGAGCGGGTCAAGGATGAGCAGCAGCATTTTTCGGGACGGTCTGCTGGCCGGACGCGTGGCCCTGGTCACCGGGGGAGGGAGCGGGATTGGGCGCGGGATCGCCCTGGGATTGGCACAGCATGGCGCCAAGCTAGCGCTGGTCGGGCGGACCGCTCAGAAACTCGAAGCCGTCGCCGAGGAAGTGCGCGGTGTCGGTTCCGAAGCTGCCGTGCACGCTCTCGACGTTCGTGACTTTGACGCACTGCAGACTGCAGTGAACGAAACGGCGAAACGGTTCGGTGGGCTGGATATCGTGGTGTGTTCTGCCGCGGGAAACTTCATCGCCCCGGCGGCGAGTTTGTCGGCGAACGGCTTCAAGGCAGTGATTGATATCGACTTGCTCGGAACGTTCAACACCTGCCGCGCAGCATTCGAGCAACTCTCCGTGCGCGGTGGCAGCATTCTGAGTGTGACTGCCACGCAGGCCTGGGTTCCCACACCGTTGCAGTGCCACGCAGGCGCGGCAAAAGCCGGCATCGCGAAGCTGACTCAGGACCTGGCTTTGGAATGGGGCAAGTCGAACGTGCGCGTCAACGCCATTGCGCCAGGCCCCATCGACGATACCGAAGGCATGCGCAGGCTTGCGCCGACCGAATCCGGGGCGCGGGAGAAGCTCACCGCAAAGATGCCCGTGGGTCGCTTCGGGACCGTTCAGGAAATCGCAGACCTGGCGGTTTTCCTATGCTCGGATGCCGCAGGCTTCATCACGGGCACGACCATCGTGGCGGACGGCGGGCAGTCGCTGATGGGCGCGACCGGTTTTCTAGAAATGATGGGCTGAGGCTATTTTTTCGGCCCTAAGCCCAGCAGGGTTCGTTCAGCGGGCGGCGGCCGCGGAGCCGGCGGGGGGCGACTGAGGGCATGCTCACCGATCCCCAGGCCCGACACGCCGCCGGAAACGATGAAGGCCATCACATCGCCGGGGGAGGCCTCGACATTTTTGACCCGGGACTTGGGGACGACCAACAGATTGCCGGCGAAGTTGTAGCTCTGCGGAAAGTACAC
>CBDUPW010000163.1:0-15341 GCA_965369205.1 uncultured Polyangiaceae bacterium
CACGCGCGTGCTGCAGCGTGATGAAAGACGCGACATCTACCTTGACACCTACCGATAGCCTGGAAAAGGAAATCGGCGACTAATGTCCTAGTCAGCTTGGGCTAGCGGAGAAAGCCGGCCTACGCTAAGGGGAGCCACGACGCTATGCTCCGAAAACTCTCGTGGTTCCCCATTCTTTTCACGCTATTTGCGTGTGACAATAAGAAAGACGCTGCTCCCGCTGCAGCGTCCAACGCGCCGGCCAAAGCCCTCGTAAGTGCGGCACCTTCGGCAAGTGTTGCGGTCCCGAAACCCACGGGCCCCAGTCGGCCGCTCAATGTGTTGCTCGTCACCGTGGACAGCATGCGCGCCGACATGCCTTGGCAGGGATATGAGCGGCCCATCGCGCCCAATCTGAGCAAGCTCGCCGAAAAGAGCGTTGTGTACACTCGGGCGTACTCGCCGGCCCCCTATACGGCGCAGACTGTGGCGGCGTGGCTCAGCGGCAAGTACGCCAGCACGACCTACCGAGCGGGCTGGTTCTTCGCAGCGTATTCCAAACAGAACACCTTCTTCACGGAAGTGCTGCAGGACAAAGGGATCCGGACCATCGGCTGGCAGGGGCATATGTACTTTGGTCGCGGCAAGGGCCTCGACCAAGGCTTTGACGTGTGGGAGCTCGCTCCTGGGATCCGCTTCGACCCGAACACGGACAACGAGATCACGAGTGAGAAGCTGACCAAACTGGGCATCGAACTGCTCGGCAAGCCCGAAAACACCAGCAAGCAGTTCTTCGCGTGGGTCCACTACATGGATCCCCACGACCAATACACCAAACACGCCGACAGCCCTGACTTTGGCAATAAGAACCGGGATCGCTACGACAACGAAATCCACCACACGGACAAATGGATCGCGGAGCTATTTGCCTGGGGCGAAAAGCAACCTTGGTGGAAAGACACGGCTATCATCATTACTGGGGACCACGGCGAGGCCTTCGGGGAGCACTCCATGTGGAAGCATGCTTTCGAAATATGGGAAGTGCTCGTGCGTGTTCCTCTCATCGTCTACGCACCGGGCATCAAACCCCAGCGCATCGACGCGCGACGCTCCACCATCGACTTGGCGCCGACCATCATGGAGCTCATGGGACAAGCGCCCCTGGAGCAATTCCAGGGCAAGAGCCTGGTCAAAGAAGGCTATGGCGCCGAGGCTCCGGAAAGTCGGGAACCCATCGTGGTCGAGCTCTGCGAAGACAGTCACAACCCACCCCGCCGAGGCGTGATCCAGGGTGACTACAAACTGATCGTCTGGGGCAAAGGTTGGAAGCACCTGCTCTTCAACCTGAAGGACGACCCCGGCGAAGAAAACGACCTCGCCAAGAAGGAGCCAGAGAAGCTGGAGGAAATGAAGAAGCTCTACGAAGCCACCTTCGCGAAACTGCCCTTCGTCGAACCCTACGGCGGCATGAAGCTCAAAGGCGGCAACACAGCGAAAGGCCCCATGGGGCCACCCGCCAAACCGAAGCCCGAGGAGGCCGCGCCGTGAGCCTTCGCCCGAAATGGGTCGCGTTCGCAGCGCTCTGCTCTGCCCTGGGCTGTGGCGCGAGCCCGGTCGTCGAACCAGGCCCCGCACCCTCCCCAGCGGCCACTGCGCTACCCGCGCCGGTTGCCGCGCCAGCGCACTCTGCCCCGGCGACAGCCACGCCGGTTTCCGAACCGCCCGCCAAGCAGGGCCCGTTCAACGTGCTGCTGATCTTGGTCGACTCCATGCGCGCGGACATGCCCTGGGCGGGCTACCCTCGGGATATCGCGCCGAATCTGACGGCCCTTGAGAAGGAGAGCGTCAGCTATACCCGCGCGTATTCGACTTCGAGCTACACCGCAAAAAGCGTGGCAGCGCTGCTTTCCGGGCAGTATCCGTCGAGCCTCAAACGCAGCGGGTACTTCTTTACGAAGTACCCTGAAAGCAACCTGTTCATCGCGGAACTGATGCAGAAGGCTGGGATCTACACCGCCAGCGCACACGGTCATATGTACATGAAGCGCGGCAACGGCATGGACCAGGGCTTCGACCAGTGGCACGTCGTAGACGGCATCAGCTTCGACAACACGACGGACAAACACATCACCAGTGACAAGCTCACTCCCCTGGCGATCGACTTGCTGACGAAGAAGCCAAGCGACAAGCGCTTCTTCATGTATCTCCACTACATGGACCCCCACGACCAGTACGTCACCCATGCGGAGAGCCCCAACTTCGGCAAGACGGCTCGAGACCGCTATGACTCCGAGATGTTCTACACAGACTTGTGGATCGGGAAACTCCTAGCCTGGTGTAAAGAGCAGCCGTGGTGGAACGACACGGTTGTGATGGTGAGCGCCGACCACGGTGAAGCCTTCGGCGAGCACAAGATGTATCGCCACGCTTTCGAACTATGGAACGTGCTGACCCACGTTCCGATGATGATCAAGGTGCCAGGGGTGGCTCCTCGCCGCATCGAAACGCCGCGGGGCAATATCGACCTCGCCAAAACGAGTCTAGAGCTTGCCGGGGTGACTCCCGAAGGGCCTCTCGTCAGTGAAAGCCTGGTCGCGGAGATCCGCGGCGCGGAGGCCAAGCCGCGCCCGGTGCTGCTGGACCTTCCGGCAGACAGCAACAATCCCGAGCGCAGAGCACTCATTTCCGGCGACCACAAGCTCTTGGTCTACGGCAACGACTGGAAGTTTTCCCTTTACGACTTGAAGAACGACCCCGGAGAACTCAAAGATCTAGCCAAATCCGAGCCCGAAAAGCTCGCAGAAATGAAGCAGCGGTACCAAGAGGTCTGGGGCAGCGTTGTCAAAGTCAAACCCTATGGCGGAAACAAGCTCATGGGCGGCGGGGTCGCCAACGGTCCGGCGCAATAGCGGACGCGGGCTCGTTGCAGCGTCTGCCTGGGCGTGCCTGATCGCCTGCGCCCCCAGCACGGGGCCGCCACCTTCGTCCGCTCAACCGGCCGTACACATCCCGACGGCGCCAGAGACGCACGAGACAGATCCGGCGACTCCTCCGGATGCGGTGCGCCGCCCCCCGCCGACGCCGGCTACGGATCCATTGGAATACTTCGTGGGCGCATGGGACGGGATCGTGAACGATACTCTGGAGACGCAGCTCTTGGTCGAACCTGGCGGTCAGTTTATCGCTCGCTCCAAGCCGAACGTGAACCAACGCGCTTGCGAGCTCAATGGCCGCTTCCGCGCGGAACGCACGAAGGTGTTCTTGGAAGTCGCTGAGAGCACCTGCTCCGTTCAAAGCGTGGGCACGACTTTGGAGCGCTCCGTGCATGAGCGCACGGCGGATGGGTTCACCGTTGTCAGCCCCGCGGGCGATCTCCGCATTGTCTACCGGCGGGTCAAAGGACCCTGAGCATCACTCGGCCACAAGATCATCGGCAAATGCCGCCGGGATGCTCCCTTTTTCGCCGCCGCTTTTGGCATCGAACATCAACAGATCACCGCCTTCTTGGTCGGCGAGGCCAATCAACAATACTCCGGCCTTCGTGACCAACGAGGCGCGCGCTTTGGGTCGTCCGCCTAGGGCGATTTCCATGACGCTCTTGCCGCTGGCTGCGTCGAAAACAACCGCCTTTTCGCCATCGAGGGACGTGGCATACACCTTGTCGCTTCCGGCGGCCAAGTCGCCGTCGAGATCCGCGACGACGCTCTCGCCGACCTCTTCTTCAAGACTGGTGGCGTTCAAGCGCATCAGTTTGTCGGAATAGCTGTCCAGCACCCAAAGCGCGTCGCCCCAGACGCTGATTTCCCCGTAGCCGTAGCCACCCGCAGCGCCCAAGCGCACCGTCTTCTCCACGGCCCCGGTATCGGCAGCAATCCGCGCAACGCCGAAGCCGTTTTCGATCAGTGCGTACACCGCCGTCTCCGTCACGGCCAGTTCCGAAACCTGATCGTTGTCGTTGCCCACTTCGGTGGTTCCCAGCAGTTGCTGCGTTTCGGGGTCGAAACGCAGCAAGCTCGGCTTGCCCGCAGAGTTGGGATCCGTCGCCACCCACACGGCTCCTCCCGCAACCGCCACGTCACGCGGCCCGCCACTAATGTCGATGGTCGCCTCGACGGCCAGCGTAGATTTGTTGATGCGCATCAGCTTGCCCGACTCGGAGAGCGCCCAGAGCGCGCCCTCACCCATCGCCAGTGCCGAAGGGATGTAGTCCAGGCTTCCTTTCTGGTGGTCCGCAGAGCTGCTCAAGCGTTTGATGGTCTGGGTGTCCCCCGCGATGGCCCAGATTGGCACTGTCGTGTTGGAACCGGGACTGCTGCCCCCGCCGCCGCCGCAACCAGTCAAAACTGCCATGGCCGCTGCCGCCAACCAGCCAAACGAGACGCGCCGATCCCTCATGCGGGGATGCTAGCCATGGGGGCGCCGCATATCAAACTTTGCAGTGCCTAGGGTGGCGGGGTTGGAAGCCGCGGCGGCCGTTCCGTGTCGTGTCGTGGAACCCACAGCAAGAACTGGTCCTTGCCCATTTCCTTCGCGCGGTACATCGCCGTGTCTGCGCGTCGGACGAGTTCCTTGGCGTCCATACCCTCCTCGAAGCAGGCCACCCCGACGCTCACGGTCACGTGGAGTTCCAGATCGCCAACCGGAAGCGCGCGGCGCAGCGACTGGATCACGCGTTCGGCGACGTGCAGGGCCGCGTCCCGCGACTCGACACTTTCGAGCAGCAACGTGAACTCATCCCCACCCAGGCGAGCGGCGGTGTCCCCTGCCCGGCACAGGGACTCAATGCGTCTGGCCACCGCGACGAGCGCCGCGTCTCCCACGTCATGGCCATAACTGTCATTGATGTCCTTGAAGCCGTCGAGATCGATGAACAGGAGCGCCGGCGCTCCGCTGACGCGTTGCTGCTGCGCCAATGCGTGTTCGGCCCGGTCCATGAAGAGAGCCCGATTCGGCAAGCCTGTGAGGCCGTCGAAGAAGGCCTGGTGCATCAGCATCTGCTCGAGATCGTGCCGATCGGTGACGTCACGAGCATTGACGACGATCCCGCTCACGCTTGGATAGTCGACGAGGTTGTCGGCGACGGCCTCTACGTATCGCCAGTGTCCCTGTTTGTGGCGCACGCGAAACTCGGCGCGAACGCTCACGCCGGGCACGTTGCTTTCGACCAACGCACTGCGTGCCGCATCGATGTCTTCGGGATGCACGATGTCGTCTAGATGCACTCCGCGAACTTCGTGGGACTCGTAGCCCAGGACGCGGCCGAGCGCTGGGCTGGCGTAGCGAATGACCCCGCCATGATCGAGCACCGCGATGATGTCGAGGGCATTCTGAACCAGTGACCGATAGCGGCCGCGAGACAGCGTGAGGGCCCGCACGCGTGCCGCGCCACGCTGCAATTGCTTTGCGACGCGTTTGCAACACAACGCACGAAACGACAGATCCGCTTCACTTCCGTCCCATACGTCTATGGCCCCGCGTTCCAGCCACGCGCGCTTTTGCTCCGGAGCCGCTCCGGGAGCCCAAACCACCAGGGAAAGCCCGTCCCGCTGCACATCGCTCAGCTCAAGTTCGCGGCAAGCGTCCTCGCCAAGCACGACCAGGCTCGGGCCGGAGACCCGCGTTTCTCTGGAAAGCTCCGCACAATTCGCCAGGCGTCGCGGCGCGCAGTCCGCCAACGAAAGCGCGGGCTCGAGCCGCGCGCAGGCTGGGTCATCTGCGAGCAAGAAACAACGCATCTTCGCTTCTTCGGGACACCCCGATCGATGCAAGGCTACTTGAGAACCGATGGCAGGTCTTGGTGGATCTGCTCAGCCGCGCTGGAGAGAACCTCGGCGCGCCAGCGGGTATGCGCGGACTGGGCCGTAAAGCGCGCCTTTCCGTCAGGTGTCGGCACTCGGAACAAGGAAAGCTGGCCCAGGGAGCGTCCACCCTTCGCAAAGAACTCCACACTCGCGAAACTCTCCGGCGAGGCGGTCTCGGGTGGCTCATAGCTCATGATGCGCAGCTTGGTGATCTTGCTCATCCAATTGCCAGCGGTTTCGTCCAGCACCGAAGGCGAGGCCGCGTCCGCCCAACCATCTTTCTTGTCTGCCGCGCGGACTAACTCGCGGCTTCGCTCGGGCGCCTTGATCACGACCTTCGCCACTTCGTCCTGTTCAAATCCGAAGAGGTCGCGCTCGACAAGTCGCGACTCTGCAAACATCAAGTTTTGCGCCACCGACCCCTCGATAGCAAAAGCGCCGCCTCCGTCGAGACGAGCATAGCGATCGCCTCCGCCCGGAGTCGTGCCTCCGATGACTAGGGTGTGGGTCGTTGCACCCAATGTGACTCGCACGGTGCCCGCGGGTTTGTCGAAGCCAAACTCGGCATCCCGGGCCGGTTCGACTGGCCCAAGGGCCCGCAGCGCCATCATGGGAGCGAGGCTCTCCGCAAGCTTGTTCGCCTGCTCGACTCCGACAAAGCGCACGGTTTCCTTCTTCGGTTCCGGCGCTTTGGGAGGAGGCGCGACGGCCGCGTCGGCTCCTGCGTCTGTGCGTGGCGGCGGTGGTGGCGCGACGCGAATAGTCTTTTCCACGCGCCCTTCGAAGTACGCACCGTTTGCGTCCTTGTGGGCGGTGAGTTGCACCGAGCGGTCTTCAGATTCGAAGGCGATGCTCTTCAGATCTTGCACCCGCCCCGCCCAGACTTGCACCTCCGCCTTCTTGGCCGCCTTGGGCGCGTCTTCTTTGGTCCAGACCGAAAAGGCCAGCGCGCTGGCAACCCCCAGCAACACCAGATGCATCAAGAGTCCGCGGTTCGAGATCATTTGCGGGCTCCTTTTCGACGGGAGCGACGTGCCATGACGAAGCCCAAGCCCAGAATCAATGCTGGAGCGCCGAAGATGGTGGCGTAGAACCAAAGCGAGTCTTTCTCCTTGGTGTGCTCAATCCGAACATCTTCTTCTGTGTTCACTTCACCGGAGAAGCTCTCCTCGCCGCCGAGCCAGCGCAGCGCGTCCAAGAACAGCACTTGGTTTCCAAGCACGTTGCCCATGACCAAGTCGCTGAACGCATCGGCATCCGCGAGAACAAAGGCACGCATCTCGTCGGGAGGCGGCACGTCTTTCTTGTCGGGCTTCTTTTCCTCGGGAGGCGGCGCCTTCTTTACGACGGGCGCAGTGGCCTTCTTCGAAACCGCCGCGGCTAGATTGAAGGTGGCGCCGGCTTCGCCAGGATCCTCGCGGTAGTTCTTGTTGCGATCCTGGAAGGTGCCCGCCATCGCACGCACGGCAAAGTCGACCTTTTCCGTCGCGCCGGGCGCTCGCTCCAGGCTACCCGCGCCGAACGCCACGACCACCGCGCGAGAAGAATTTCGGCTCAGGGTCGACACCGCAGCATGGGAAGAGAACCGGTTGGTCACCAACAGCGCTCGGTCCGAGTCGTTGTAGCGCCTTCGCACGTGCTGCTTTTCGTGTGCCAGCACAATGGGGGAATACTGCAGCCCGACAACCCCCGCGAGTTGCACGAAGCTTTCCGCAGCGTTCGACAGCGGCGGCAGCGGGGCCGGCTCGACAGCGCCCATCGCCGCGCTTCCGCTGGGCGCCGGCATTGCACTGGGTGCCGGAGGCGGCGCGCTCGGAACTGGCTCGGGGGGGGCTTTCGCATCCGTTGGCGTCCCGGTGTCCGTGGGCGCCGCTGGATCCGCTTCCGCGCCTTCGCGGAGGGAATCCGGCTCGACAGTGATGAGCAACTTGCCGCCGCGATCCGCATAGCGTTTGAGGGCGCCTAGTTCCTCGGGGGCGAAGGGCTCCGTGGGACCGAGCACCATCACCACGTCTGCGTCTTCGGGCACGTCGTTGCCAAGGCCCTGGGCCAGTCCGAGATCCTTGACCAGGTAGTTCTGCTTTTGAAGCAGCGTGCGGATCACACGCAGTCCCTTGTCGGACGCGGTGCCAGCGGACTGATCGCTTAGTTCACCGTGACCCGCCGTCAAATAGGTTGTGCGCCGGGAACGCACCAGCTTCATCAGCTTTTCCTGAAAGTCGCGGTCGAGGGTCTTGAGCTTGGGACGTGCATTGCGCTCGTCCATGCCAATGCTGAGGGATTCGGTCACTCCACCACGCGCCAGCACGACGACGCCGTCCTGTGTCGCACGCAGCTCTCTAGCGCGCTTGGGGATCATCAGGCGGTCCTGGACCTCCACTTGTAGGTTGGCGGCACCGGAGGCCACTCCGCGAAGGTAGCGCTCCACCTCGGGTCGGATCTCGTTCACGTCTGGATAGAACGCGATCACCGTCACCGGCTCGGTCAATGACGCCGCGATCTTCTTCGTTGATTCGCTCGGTTCGCTGGTCTTGAAGTACGAGTAGTCCGCCTTGATATCCACACCGTCCGCGGAATACACCAGCAGCGATCCGTAGACCCCGGCGAGCACCAGGGAAAAGCCGCTCACGACCGCCGCACGCACGCGCCGGAACTCGGGATGCGCCGCCCGACGCATGGGCAGAAGCGCAGCTTCGGCGAACAGCATCGGCACGATGGCCACTGCGCACAGGGCAATCCAAGCGATGGTCAGCACACCGAGCCAGCGCTCTCGCGCGTCCGACTCAAGACTGGCTAGACCGATCTTTTCAGCGCCGGCATCGGTGGTGACGGCATACAGCCCAAGGGCCACGAGCCCGGTCACTGAAAGCACTGCAAGCAGGCGCTCGATCTCTTTGCGTCCGCCGCCGACGCGGTACTGCGGCATGAAGCGCACAACCGTGGCGCAAAGCGCGCTCAGCGCGCCCACGGCGGTCGCCACCATGGACGCTGTGTCGAATGTGGAGAGCACGCGCTGCCCCAAGAACACGAGCACCATGCCCACCAGGTAGGCCGGTAGGACCCAAAGTGGAGCCCCAGACGCAGCCCGAGGCGTCGGCTGCGCGGGCTTTCCGGCGGCGGGCTCCAACGGCGTAGCCGCCTTGTCCGACTGCTTGCTCTGCTTCTTGTCCGCGTCTAGCGCCATCGCCGTGCCTCCAGGGTCTTCGTGGCCGCGAGCAGAAAGAAGTAGGTCACGAGCACGTAGTAAGCGACCGCGCCCAGTTCCAGGATCCCGACCATGAACGGTCGGAAGTTCTCGTGATGGAGCGACAAGGCCGACAAGAACCCGTTGAAGGGGGGGTCCACAGCGCGAGCCAGAGCCCAGAGCAACAGCATCGGGGCCATGATCAGCGCGCCCAAGATCAGCGCGACGACCTGGGATCGAGCGAGTGCGGAGGCAAACAGGCCAATGGCGACGGATGCAGCGCCCAAGAGCAAGAGGCCCAGATAGCCCACCGCGATGTGCCCGCCGCTCACTTTCCCGTTCACCAGGATCAGCAGCGGCATGTAGATCGTCAGTCCAGTCATCAGCGCGACCACGCCGAAGGCGGAAACGAACTTGCCCATCACGATCTCGCCGTCGCGAACCGGCGACGTATTGAGCAAGGTGATCGTGCCGAGCTGTCGCTCCTCAGCCAGCAGGCGCATCGAAAGCACGATCGCTGCGATCATGGTCGTGCCACTGGCTCCGAAAAAGAACTCTTGCAGTACCTGTGCTGAAAGGAGCTTCTCGGTCAGTCCTTTCCAGTAGAAGTAGATGCCGTCGATGAGCAGCACGCCCGCGATCACGACCGCTCCCAAGGGCGAGCGGAAGTAGGCGAATAACTCACGACGCGCAATGAGCAGGGTTTGGGTCATGACGGGTCCTCCGCTGCCCTGGGCGTCTCAGCGGACGGCGCGTCGGCCAGTTTAGACTTGTTCTGACGTTTTCGCCGGCGAGGCCGGGCGGGAGCATCTCCCCGAGACAGTTCGAGGAAGACCGACTCCAGTTCCCGCTGTCCGCGAGAAATGCCGAGCAGGTCGCAGCCGCTCTGTACCAACGTGCGACTGGCCTCTGCTCGCACGTCGCCGTCGGCCACCACGAGGATGTGGGTCTCACCTTCGGGTGCGGTCTCTTCCGTCAATTCCTCGGCAGAGGCGACACCCTTCATCCCGCGCAACGCGGTCAACCCCGCCTCGACGCTGGCACCGGTGCGCACACTGATCTCCAAACGCATGCCTTTGAGCAGTCGCGCCGAAAGCTCGGCTTCGGTCCCACTTTCGACGATCTCCCCATCACGGATCACCAAGATGCGGTCACAGGTTTCGCTGATTTCCGAGAGAATGTGGCTGGAAACGACCACCGTATGTTCGCCGCCGAGGCTACGAACCAGCTCACGCATTTCGACGATCTGAACGGGATCCAGGCCCGAAATGGGTTCGTCGAGCACGACGAACTCAGGCCGATGCACAATCGCCTGGGCGATGCCCACTCGTTGGCGGAAACCGTGCGAGAGCGCGAAGATGGGCGTGTCGGCTTCTCCGGCCGTTTCCGTGAGCTCCATCGCCTCACCCACTTGCTTCTGCACCCCGCTCTTAGTCACGCCGCGCAAGCGTGCTGCGAAGGACAAATACTCCGCCACCGTCATCTCGGGATATACCGGCGGCGTGTCCGGCAAGTAGCCGACGCGTTTGCGCACCTCGTGGGGCGACTCAACCACGTCAATGCCCCCAACCCGGACCCCGCCGCTGGTCGGCAGCAGATCACATGCGAGCACCCGTAGCGTCGTGGTTTTGCCCGCACCATTGAGGCCGAGCAAACCCACGATTTCGCCTTTTTCGATCTGGGCGCTCACCGGTCCAACCGCGCGCCTGTCGCCGTAGAACTTGTAGAGGTCTCGAATCTCAATCACGGGCGGGCGATACCACAAAACGCCGCTGCCACGAGCAAGATCCGGGGCACCGGGCTCCTTTTCCGGCCCGCGGGCCGGATTGCAAAATGCGCCGGGCGCGTCGTTTCCGTGGATACTGCCGCCGTTGCAGCAAAGCGCAATCCACAGCTTCCAGCCGCGTCATCCCCGGAACGCGGAGCCGCCCACCGACCCCAGCGTCGAGGTCCTTCGTGCCGCGCGACAACTCGGTTTTGCAGCGGCGGGTGTTGGCAGTGTCAGCGACTGGGGCGATCCCCACGTGGCCCTCGGCGACTGGCTCGCCGCGGGCTTTGCCGCCGACATGGCCTACATGCACGACCCTGCCCGCAACCACCCCCACGAGCTGATGCCGGACGCGCAGAGCGTCGTGGCGGTGGCCCTTTGCTACCCCCGCCCGGCGGACCTCGTGCCTTTGCGCAGGGCAGCCGGAGCCGCGCCGCTGCTGTCGGGCAGCGTGGCTCGCTACGCCCAGGGCCAGGACTACCACCTGGTGATCAAGACCAAGCTATGGGAGCTTGCCCGCAATGCGGCGGATGCATGCGCCACCGAGGTGCGCGCTCGGATTTGCGTCGACACAGCTCCGCTCCTGGAGCGCCATGCGGCATGCCGGGCGGGGCTGGGCTTCATCGGCAAGTCAGCAATGCTGATCATCCCCGGCATTGGCACCAACTTCTTGCTTGGCGCGCTGTTGATCGACACCGCCCTCACACCGAGCCCGCCCACATCCGGCGGCTGCGGCACATGCACCAGTTGCCTCGACGCCTGCCCCACGAATGCGTTCGTCGGTCCAAACCAAGTCGACGCGCGGCGTTGCATCTCGTATCTCACCATTGAGAACCAAGGGCCGATTGCGCCGGAACTGCGTGCCGGCGTGGGTCGTCGCGTATTCGGTTGCGATGTGTGCCAGGACGTTTGCCCCTACAACGCGTCTCCGGCGCCTCAAGAGTACGCGCCGGAGCTTGCCCCTGAGCCGCAGCGGTCCACGGTCGACCTTTTGCACTGGCTGGCTCAAACCTCCGGCGACAACCGCCGCTTGGTGCGACGCAGCGCCATGCGGCGAGCGGGACGCAACCAGCTGAAACGCAACGCGGCAATCGCACTCGGCAATTGCGAGGATCCTCGGGCCATTCCGGCTTTGTGTGCCGCGCTGACGTCGGAGCCGAGCCCCCTGGTCCGCGCACACGTCGCGTGGGCCCTGGGCAAGCTGGGCGGTCCGGACGCTGAACGCAGCCTTGAGTTTGCCCAGACACAGGAGGCAGATCCCGCCGTCCAGCACGAACTGCAGAGCGCACTCTTGACGCTGCGCCGAGGACGCTCTTAGTTATGCGCGTGCGACGTAGCGGTCATCGCGGTGCCTTGTTCGGAGCGCTCCTGGCGTGCGGCGTCAGCACCGCCGCTGCGGATGTGCCCAACGACGACCCTCCGCCGGCGGTCGACACGTCGGGCAGCACTGCGCCGCCGACGGACGTGCCCTCCGCCGGTGTCGGTCACGCCAAGCGCCCCATCGTCGTGGGTCTGATTGCAGCCGGATTCCTGCTGATCGCAGGTCTCGCTGGAGCGAACGACCGGCCCCGCGGAGATCCGCCCAAGCCCTGACGATGCCAAAGAAGCAGACGCCCGGCTCACAGAAGCGGTCGCCCGCCGCCACCGAGCGTGCGCGCCAGGAGTGGCTCAGACGGGTCGAAGCCGAGTATCGCTCGGCGGCAATCAGCCAGGAGTTGACGCTCTGGTTGATCCGCATCGCGGCCAGCCCCGACTTGATCCTCGACGGTCTGCGCATCGTCAAAGACGAACTGAAACACGCAGAACTCAGTCACATCGTCTACATCGCGGGCGGCGGTACAGCGCCGCCGCAGATCGTGCGCGAATCCCTGGGGATCCCCCGACGCGCCAAGGCGCCGCTCGAGCACGATGTGCTCCGGGCATCAGTGGAGGTGTTTTGTCTTGGCGAAACCGTCGCCGTGCGTTTGTTTCGCGAGCTGCGTAGCAAGTGCAGCGTGCCCGCGGCGCGGCGCGCGTTGGATCGCATCTTGCGCGACGAGGTACGACACAGAGATTTTGGATGGTGCATGCTCGAGTGGCTCAGCGAGCACCCCATGGGCGATGAACTCGTGGCGCTCACCAAGCAGGAGCTGCCCGGCATGTTCAAACGATTGCGCGCGTCTTACGCGCCCGTCGGCGCCGACAGAGAACTCACGATGCCAGACGAAGAGCGCGCCTGGGGCCTCATGCCGACCGCCGCATACGGTCAGATCTTGGAGCAAGTGCTCGAGCGGGACTACACGCCGCGCTTTGCGCGCTTCGGTATCGACGCGCCCGCGGCATGGCGCGCAAGTTGACGCCCGCGCCGCTGACGTCCTTTGCTATGCTTGTGAGATGCTGCGCCCAACAAGCTGTCTCTGCTTCGCATTAGCCCTCACGCTTTCCTGTTCCTCGGACGACGACCCCAAGGCCGGCACCGGAGGCGCGAGCGGTGGCAACGCGGGCATGGCGGGAGCAGCCGGCGCGGCTGGAAGCGGCGGCCAGAGCGGCAGCGGCGGCACGGCTGGAAGCGGCGGCCAGAGCGGCAGCGCAGGGTCCGCCGGGGGCGGCGGCCAAGGGGGAGCTGCGGGAGCGCCTGCGATGCTGAGCCAAACCGGCCTGTACGCAGACATCAAACAGGGCACGCTGGCGTCCGGCGTGCGTGCTTACACGCCGCAGTTCGTGCTGTGGACCGACGGTGCAACCAAGAAGCGCTGGGTGTACCTGCCGCCAGGGCAGAAAATTGACACAAGCGACATGGACTACTGGGTCTATCCCGTGGGGACGAAGCTGTGGAAAGAGTTCTCGCGCGATGGCAAACGCATCGAGACGCGATTGATCGTCAAGACGGCGTCCCCCGACGTCTGGGACATGGTGGCGTACCACTGGAAGGACGACCAGACCGACGCCACGAGCGTGCCCAATGGCGTGCAGAATGCGTCGGGAACCCAACACGACATCCCGAGCACGATCGAGTGTGACACCTGCCACGGAAAGATGAAGGACCGCGGGCTCTCCTTCACGGCCATCCAGCTGTCCCACGCCGGGGCTCAGGTGAGTTTGGATACCCTGGCGAAAGAGGGCGTCCTCACGAACCCTCCGACAGCGCCCCTGGTGGTGCCCGGCAACGCCACCGAGCGCGCTGCCCTCGGTTACATGCACGCCAACTGCGGCGTTTGCCACAACGACCATTCCTTTGTCTTTTCGGTGGTCGACATGCAGCTATGGCTCAGCGCTAGCGCCTTGGGCAAAGTCAGCGACACCCCCACCTACCTGACCTCCGTGAACAAGGCGCTGACCTCAGCCAATCCAAGCACGGGAACCTCGCGCATCGTGCCGGGCAAATCCGCAGAGAGCGACGTCTGGATCCGCATGGGACAGCGCGGCGAACTCACGCAAATGCCGCCCCTCGGCAGCGAAGACGTCGACGCCGCGGGACACGCCGCCGTCAAAACATGGATCGACAGTCTCTAGCGTTTCATTCGAAACGACACTGCGGCTCGCGATCCAAGCCTCAAGGAGGCGCGCGGCGCGCGGTTTCCACGGCTGCCCGAGCTTGCGCCCGCACGTCGAGGTCCGCCTGAGACCGCGGAAAGACCGGGGAGCGCACCAGTTGCCCCAGCAGCTCCAGCGTCTTTTCCGGATGTTCGTCTGCGACGTTGACCCAGTCCGGGTCACGGTCGGTTGCGTCGTATAGCTCAGGCGCGCCACTCTCTAGTGGAAGCACGAGCTTAAACGGCGACTTCAGATCCCGGATCCCGACGCGCAGCAGGTTTTCGTGACTTGCGCTCGCCATCACGATGGGAAGCCGCCGTGGCGGGCGCTTGGGGATCAGCGTCAGCAGCAAGTCTTCACCGTGATACGCCGTGGGCGGACTGGCCGTCATGTAGTTGGCAAGGGTCGGCGCGACGTCCACCAAGCTCACAGGGTCGTATACAACTTTGGGTTGGATCCCAGGCGCTCGCATCAACAGTGGCACGCGGACCAAGGACTCCCACAAGAAGATGGAATGCACCCAAAATCCGTCACGACCGAGGGCCTCGCCGTGGTCACTGACGAAAAGCACCACAACGTCATCACGCAACCCCAACGAGTCGATCCCAGAGAGCAAACGACCGAACTCGGCATCGATGGAACGTGCCACGACCCGGTAGCGCCAGTTCATGGGAGCTTCGTCGGGCACCCGGTACTTCTCAGCAGCCGAATAGACCCATTTTGACTCAATCTCGCGCCAATTGTGCTGATCAAAGTTGAACAGCCAGAGTAGGTAGCGCTCGTCCTTGTTCAGGCGCAGCCACTCCAGGGCGCGATCCACCATTGGTCCCGCTGTCGCCCGATCCGCACCGTAGCCCCACACGTCTGTGCGTTCGCGAGCGTAGTCTTCTACTGTGAGGCTCTCTTGAAACCGGAATGTGGGGCGTAGCTTGGCCAAGAACTCGTGGGCAGAGAGCGCCATGGTTACGGCGGTCTTCATGCCGTTTTTTTCGGCGACGCGCAGCACATCCTCTTCACGAACAGCGCCCACTTCGTAGCTGCCGCCTGTCAGCGCTGGCAGCGAACGCATCGTATCCGACCCTGCCGCGTAGGCATT
>CBDUPW010000164.1:0-15294 GCA_965369205.1 uncultured Polyangiaceae bacterium
CGGCATCGTGCTGTATCCGGGTCACGCCTACGGTGGGCAGAGCGCGCCGCTCGGCGAGGTCCGGCGCACGAATCCGTCTTTCCCGCCTCCTGCGCCGTGATGTGGCTGCCGGCGCACCCCTAGAACCGGGTGTGGGTCACATCCAAATGCGGACTGCTGGGAAACCGCAGCGAGCGCACCTTGCGGGCAACACAGCTGGAAATGCGCGTGTTCCCGGGTCGCGTGGTGACCGTGACGCCGACGGCGCGGCCATTTTGGATTGCCGTGCAAATGCTCACTTGGGTGCGCTCCGGCACGCCGCAGCCGGCGAGCACCGAGCCGTTGTTGAGCACGCTGGAAAGCGCCGCGCGTGGCAGGTCGGGAGCACGCCTCTTGCCGATGACGATTTCCTGGCCATGGGTGGCTTGGGCCTGCTCACAGCTGGGCCCCGAACTGACGGCGATGGGTGGGGAGTCAGCTGGATCCGGCGCGGGGGCCGGCGCAGGTGACGCAGGTGCAGCACGTGGCGGGGTGACGGCCGGAGCTTCGGTTGGGCGCGTCAAAGAGCGTGTGGCTGTGGCGACTGGTGCCGGCCCGGGCCGGGCTGGCTCCGCCGCAGGGGGCGGCGCTGGCTCGAAGTCGGCGTCGCGGGCCTCGACGGAGCGTTCCGTGGCGGACTCAGCGGCAGGGGGGGCGTCCGCCTGGAAGCTCTCCGCTTTGAGCGGCGGGGGGAACGCCGGCTCCAAAGTCGCGGGCTGGACCTGCGTCGGGGCAAAGCTGGCGACATGTGGGCGCGCAGTTTGAACCTGGGGTGCCGACTGGGCGAGGGCTTGATCCAGCCACCGCTCGACGGGCATTCGGTCCGTGCCGAGTGCCCAAGCACCGCCAGCCAACGCGGTGTACGAGAGCGCGCCCAATACCGACAGGGAGTAGCGCCGCCGCGTGCGAGGCTCGGGCTCGAGGGTATCCGGGGGCAGCCGGACGCGCTTCTTGTAGGGCAGGGGCCGAGTCACGTCCGGCGGGCGTACCGAAGATCCGTTGCCGCGTAAAGTCAGCGTATTTTCGGTGGTTTACCCGCTGGTTGGGCGGGGCGGCTCGGAGGCGGTCTCCGTGGCGGAACGCTGATCTTCGGGCCGGTCGTGACCTTTGCTTTCATGGGCACTCGGTACTGCCGCTTGGCAATGATCTTGTTGGAGCGCAGGCCGTTTGCCTTTCGGATCGCGCGCACGGTGGTGCGGTACTTACGCGCCAGCATGCCCAGGGTCTCACCGGGTTTCGCCCGATGCATCACGAAGTGCACCGGGGGATCGACCGAGCCCAGCGCGGTCAACAGTGGCATGGCGCGACGCGCGCTCTCTTGGGCGATGGGGTTGAAGAACCGGATGTGCATGTGCGTGGCGTGCCCACTGGCGTGCACGATCAGCGGGCGGCGCTTTCCCGGCACACCACGAAACACGCTGTCGAGCCATGCCGGGTCTTCGCCGAGCGCCGAGGCATGTGCGCGTAGGAGCCGCTGGATACTGTGATCAATGATGATCAGGTTCACATCGGTCAGCTCAATCAGAGCGCGCACAAACGCCCAAGTCTTCTCGACGTCAAGGGTCTTCTTGGTGGCGCGGGCGTACCAACGCGCGCTGTCGCCGACGTAGTAGTAGCTGATGTCGACGTCCCGTCCGGATTGGTGGCTTTTGTGCGGACTCAGCGGGCCACCGTGCTTGGCGCTGATGTGGCCCAAGTACAGGGGATGCGCTTCGGGAAATTGCGCCCGGACGGACGCAACGGCGCTTTTCAGAAAGTCGACGGTCTCTTGGGTGCCCCAACTGTGCTGCGGGTCCACGAGTTGTATGCCCGGCACCCTAGGCATGGCCACGGCTCCAAGGAGTCTGCCTGCATTCGGTCGCCCCAGGGAGAGCGACCCTAGGGCGGCGGGGTCCTGTCGAAGCGCCGCCCGCAGCTCAGCGTCACTCTTGTCGTCTAACGGGTGCGCTTGCTGCTGGCCCGCCGCCGTCTCGTCGGCGGTCGCTGGCTCGTCTTCCGTTGCGTCATCTTCGATGACGGCGCCCGAAGCGTAGTCGGTATAGGCCGGATCTTGCGGTTCGGGGCCAACCTGCTCCGGGGCGGCAGAGACGTGGCTTGGAGGGGGGCGCTGCGACAGCGGCGGGGACTGCGCGCGGCTGCGTTCCTGCGCCGGGGTCGCGCCGGCCGCGCCTCCGCTCGCAGCACAGCCGATCAAGGGCGCGGTGGTCACAGCAACACGGAGCCAGTGAGTCAGGTGCATGGGCTAGAGCGGGCGCTTGTCGCGTCCCGTGATACAGTCGCACGATTACCATGCGCGCGCATTTTCCCTCGACTCTCGTGTTTACGCTGCTTATCTCGGCCCCAGCCGGCGCCCAAAGCGAAACGGCTGCCACGACGGCTTCGGCGGAAACCGATCCCTGTGATGCTGCCTACGAGAGCGCAAACGCGCTGGCGGCGGACGGCAAGTGGCCGGAGGCGGCCAAGCATTTTGCACAGGCCGCAGCGTTGCGACCGACCGCGGTCACGGTCTTTAACTGGGCGCAGGCGGAGCGAAACGCCGGCAACGCCGGGGTTGCCAAGGCACAATTCACGCGCGCCAAAGACCTAGCGAAGCGAGAAGGCGCCGAGGATGTGCAGCGCCTCTCAGAACAGGCCCTGGGAGAGCTGCAAGATCAAGTCGGACGCATCGCCCTGGTACTTCCGCCGGGCAAACGAGTGAACGTGTCGATTGACGGCGCTCCCGTCACGCCTTCCAACGGTCAGGTGGACGTGAAACCCGGCGAGCATCGCCTTGTGGTGACGTCGCCCGGGGAGCCCACGTTTGTGCGCGTCGTGCGTGTGCAGCCAGGACAGGCGACCGGAGTCAGCGTGCACTTTCGTGGCGTCGGCTCCGATGCGCCGAAAGCGGCCGCGCCGGATGCGAGCACCGCTCCGCGGGCGAGTGGGCCGCCGACCCTTGCGGTGGTGCTCGGTGGCGTCGGGGCCGCGGCACTAACAGGTGGCCTGGTGTTTCACCTGCACCGCAACAACAAACTCGAACAAGCTGCGTCGGAATGCACCCGCAAGGGCGACGCATGGGCCTGTCCCGCGGGCGTCCAGGCAGATCCGCGGCATCTGGATGCGCGCGACGCAGCCGATACTGCGATGCTGATCCGCAACGTGCTCTTCGGCGTAGGGGGCGCCGCGATCGCCTCCGGCGTGGCGATTTGGATTGCGACGCCCAGCAAAGAAAAGGTGCAGGTGGGTGCGGTGCCGCTGCCTGGTGGCGCCGCCGGCAGTGCGCGCTTTCGCTTCTAGTTTGGCGCTGCTAGCGGCGACACTTCATCTGTCCGCTGGCGGGATCAAAATACACCAGATTAGGCGGGCACTTCGCGTTCGGTTTTGGAGCGGGGGGCGTCCACCGGGGCGTGTGCTTCGGGGGCGCGGGATCAACGCTGGGCGGGGCCGAAGCGCTGGGCGCGGCATCGGCTGATGGTTCAGCTGGCATGGCTGCCGAAGCCGTTGGAACGGGCACGGGAGATGCAGACTTGGGTGGCGGCCCGGTCGTGGCGACGGGAACGGGCTGCGCCGTGGGCGTCGCTGTGGGCTCCGCGTTGCTGCCGGACGAAAACGAGATCATCAACGCGATGGCGATCACGCCGGTCAGGCCCATGGCAAGCACGCCCACGATGAGCGGGATCGGAAGCTTCGAGCCGCCAAGAGTCCCTCGGGTCGTGACGCTTCCCGGGGGCAGTTCCACCACCCCATTGGGCTGCCCCTGAAACCCGGCGGTGACCGCGGGCATGGCGTCGCTGGCATCCGGGTGCACCGGGCGCACATAGGCTTTGGTGGCAATGACTGAATCCTGCCCTGGCCGGACCTCTGACGGGGCTTCTCGCGCCAGCGTGGGTTCCTCTTCAAGGTCTTCGAGTACGGCTTCTGCGCTGGCCGGCAGCAGGGTTTCGAGCTGCGCAGCAAGCTCCCGAGCAGTCCCGAAGCGGGCGCCGCGATCGCGCAACAAGCAGCGCGCGATGATCCCGTCAAGTCGAGCGTCGGCATTGGGCGCCCGGGCAGTCAGCCGCGGGACTTCGCCGTGCAGGATGTTGCCGACAATCGCGTAGACCGTGTCGCCGTCGAAGGCGGGCGTGCCTGAGGCAGCTTCGAGCAGCAGTACTCCCACCGACCACAGATCGCTTCGCGCGTCGATGTCGGGAGCACCGACTGCCTGCTCCGGGCTCATGTAAGCGGGCGAGCCGATGGCCGTCCCGGTCGTAGTTGCCGAAGCGTTCTGATCCGAGACGACCTTGCTGACGCCGAAATCCAGTACTTTGACCACGACGCCACGGTCCGCGTCGTGGTGCAGAAAAATGTTCGCTGGTTTTAGATCGCGATGGATGATGCCCGCATCGTGGGCGGAGGCCAATCCGCGCGAGACTTCGACGCCGATGGCACACGTCAGACTGACGGAGAGCTGCCCTTTGCGCTGCAACAGCGCCTCCATGGTCTCGCCGCGGAGTAGCTCCATGACGAGAAACGGGTCGCCCTCGGCGGTCTCGCCTACGTCGTAGACCTCTATCACGTTGCGGTGGTGGAGGCGCCCGGCAGCACGCGCCTCGCGCATCATGCGCGCGCGCAGCTCGTCGCCGCCAACAGCCATGCGATGGATGAGCTTGATGGCAAACGAACGCTGAGTGAGTTCGTTGACGGCTTCCCACACCGACCCCATGGCTCCGTCGCCGAGGCGACTCACGAGGCGGTATTTGCCGGCGATGACGGTGCCCGGCTTCATGACAGCATTATTCGGTCGCAAGGCTAACATCGTGAGTTACGGGCAGCTAATTTGGGCCCGGTGGATTTTTGCACTGTGAGTGACATTCCGGGCGGCGACACGGCCTTTTCGCCGAGAAAAATTCCTTGCGTAAACTGAATTCACCTTCATGTTTAGTCAGCATGGCGCATTCTGTTTCGCGGATCGTGCTTTCGGTTTTCCTGACCTTGGCAGGATGCACCACATCTGATTTTGAGTACCAGGAGGGGACGGGCAGCGAAGCTGAGTGCGGAGACGGCTGCGCCAGCGAATGCCCGGTCGGGAGCGTCGACGTCGGGGGGCAGTGCGTGCTCGCGTGTGGGCCCTGGAGCGCCAGCATCTCCGCGGGCGGCCCGGTGGCAGCGATCCTCGTTGACGACAGAGTCGTCGCGGTCGGCACCAATTCGCTCGAATCGGGCCGAGTCGGAGAAAGCTGGGCGATTGCTGTGGACGCGTGCCAGGGGGAGCCCGTCGCGGGCGCGCAGCCTTGGGCCGCCGCTCGGGCGCAGACGCGAGGCGCCGCGCTGTTCCAGCAGACGGTCTATGTCACGGGCACGGTAGCGGAGCCCGCCGGAGTCTTCATCAGTCGCCTGTCCAAGACAGATCTGGCGGTCCAGCAAGAGGATACCCTGGCCCTGGCCGTCCCTGAGCCGCGGGTGCACGCAACCGTCGCTGCCCCGAGCGGCGTGTGGCTGGCCGGTTCGAGTGCCACGACTGCCTGGGCAGCAAAGACTGACGGCAAAAGCTCTTGCTCGATCCCGCTCAGCGAAAGCGCGACAAGCGTGCAGGTCGCTGTGGCTGGGGACTCCGTTTGGATTGCCACATCCGATGGCCATGCGCTTTCACTCTTTGAGGCCAGCGATGCTGGCTGCAACACCACCAGTTGTGGTTGCAACACTCAGCCCAGGATCGAAGCCCAGCTGCCCGCTGAACTGGTGGACTTCGACGTGCATTCCGTCGCCGCCGATGCCTCCCATGTGTACGTGGCCGGGGCTGCCGGAATCGGATCGGCCAAGCGCGGGGTGCTTCTGATGTTGGCGCCCTCCGGCGCAGTGCAGAAGTTGCTTGAGTTGGACCTCTCGCCCGGCCCGGACAAAATCGTCGCCACGCTGGTATTGGAAGGCGCGCTCTACGCAGCAATCAATCTGGAGGTTGATTCGGCTCAGGACGTTCACGCGGTCCTGCGGCGTTACCCGCTGCCCTTGGCGGATGCGCCTGCAACGGATGTGGTACTGGGAGCGTTTCGTGCGGCGTCGATCTCAGCAGGCCCCGACGGCGATGTGGTTGTTGCGGGAGACGCCTCGGGGAGCGCCTCGCTCCACCGCTGCGATTCCGCCGGCATTTGTAGCACGAGCACGATGCCATCACCGATGCCTCGGTGAGGCATCCGGCGCTAGGGCCACACGCCAGAGTCGGATAGACTGCGACCCGCTGTGGCCATAGTGATCCCAGACGACGACGTCGATTTCGCGACTCTGGCGCGCCACGAGATCGTTTCGTCGCGGCCGGGCACCCACTACCGCTTGGGACGTATGCTCGGCGCCGGGTCCATGGGCTTCGCGTACTTCGGGATGCGGGCAACCCCACAGGGCAAGACGCCCATGGTCATGAAGCTGCTGCGGCCGGAATACGTGCTGCAGAGTGGGCGCACCGGCGCGCTGATCGTTCGCAAGGAAGTCGAAGCGCTAAGCCGGCTCAACGCGCGGGTGCCGCCCACGCCCTTCGTCGTCCAGCTGATCGACGCGGGCACCGTCGCGTTGGAGAAGGGCGGGCGAGGCTTTGATCTGCCTTGGTTGGCCCTAGAATACGTGCACGGCGGCGCAGAGGGGACGACGCTGGCCGAGCGCGTGGTCTACAGCGTGGAGCGCACGGACTACGCGTTCGACCGCGAACGCGCAGCGCACGCTGTGGAATGCATTTCTCAAGGCATCGAGGCCATCCACGAGGTGGGGGTGCTGCATCGGGATTTGACGCCAAATAACGTCCTCTGTTGCGGATTCGGCGACGACGAAATCTTCAAGATCACGGATTTCGGCTTGGCGCGCCCCATCGGCGTGGCCGCGACTTTTGGTGGCATCGTCGTCGGCACCATCGGCTACGCGCCGCCGGAGCAGGCTGCGCTTGACGACCGCCGCATTGGTTCCTGGAGCGACGTCTTCACCTTTGCGGTGGACTTTTATTTCTTGCTGACGGGGCGCAGCTACTTCTCGGTGTCGACGCCCTCGGAGATGCTGCTTGCGACCAAGAGTGACAAGCGCAAGTCGATTCGTGACTCGCCGCTCCTGTCCCCGGAACTTGCGGCGGATGCGGATGCGTGCTCCGCCCTTGACCAGGCGATTGCTCGCGCCACAGCACTGCGACCCGAAGAAAGGCCGCAAACGGCAAGCATGTTCGCTAGCACGGTGTTGCCGTGGCTGCGACGGCCCGGGCGACGCATTGGCGCCGTGGACAGGCGCATCGAAAGTGTCACTCCGACCGGAGAGCAAGCCCGGGCGGGTTTTCATTGGACGTTGCGGCATCGGGCGAACGGCGACCGTGTATTGCGCAGCGTGGCCTGGGACGGCGACGGTCGTTGCCTGGCGGCGACCAGTGAAGGACTGGCGTTTTGGGACGGCGCCGAGTGGCGCGACGCGCCCACCGGGGACTTGCCGTCCGCGGATGGGATCCGATTTGTCCACCGGCGTGCGGCGGGCCGTTGGATCGTCGGCGGAGATCAAGCCACGCTGGCCACCTACACGTCACGGGGGGTTCGGGACGTGGTCCGTGGTCCGTCCGGCACCGAGACCTTCGTCGCCGCGGACGGAGACTTCGACGATCTGGCCGTGATTGTCGGCACGCGACCGGAAGGGCCGCCGGTCTTGTACACGCTCAGCTCCCGCCGCTGGCTCAAACCGTTGCCGTTGGCCAAAGCGGTCAGCGTTTCCGGCTTGGCGCGGATCGCAGACGATCGCTGGCTCGTCACCGGTCGGCGTCACGACAATCGCGGCTTCGTTGCTGAGGTCGCCCCCCTGCAGTGGGACGCCGTGGAAATGAAGGTGCCCCGGGTGCGCGCGGTCGTGGCCTGTGCGGCTCGTTCGGACCGCAACTACGGTCTCGCGGTGGGCAGCGAGGGCTTGGTCGCGCGGCTCGTGGACGGACGCTGTGACGCTGAGACCCTAGGCGGGCAACCGGATCTTTCGGCTGCAGCCATCGACGTCGCCGGCAGAGCGTGGGTTGCCGCAGCCCGGCGCATCTGGATGCGGCCCTTCATCGGTGAAGCGGAGTTTGTACCGGTGTGGGACGAGCCGAGTCTGGTGGCACCCATCGTGAGTCTCTTCGCCGACGTCGGGCGTGTGATTGCGATCACGGCGGACGGTTCCGTGGTGGAGGGGCGCATCGAACTCTAGCGCGGACGCTTGCCGCCCCCTCAGCCGTTCTTGCTAATCAAAACCGTCGGCGCGCTGATCCGCGCGGCGATCTGCCGGGTGATATCCCCAAGCGCCTTCTTGCCGCCGACGCGCTGGGCGCCCAAGATCACGAGGTCCGTATCCTCGGCTTGCTGTGCGACCGCTTCGACGAGGTCGTGGGTGCACACCACCACGGACTCGCTCCTGCCCGGAGCCTCGTCATCCGCCAGCCGTTGCAGTGCTCGTTCTGCGTCCGCCCGCACTGCCGGCGTGGTCTCCTCCGGCATCACGCGCAAGAACCGGATCTTCGCGCCGCCATCCCTTCCGATACTGCCGATGAGCCGTGCGCGCAGCTCGTGCTGCACCCCGCGACCGGCAACAGGAACCAGGACGCGATGCACGTTCTTGAGAGCGAAGCCCGGGCGAGCGCGCAGGATGGCAACGTCGCACTCTACCTGGTTGAGCAGCGGCTCCAGGTGTTCGTTTACGTGTGCGTCCGTGAGCTCTGGCAGGCCAAGGAGCAGGCTCTCGCTGCGATAGGTGCGGGCGACGCGGGCGATTTCCGGCCAGGGCGCGGCGGCGTGGGTGAGCAAGGCCTCGGGGCGATGCCCGCGCTCATGCGCCCGCGCGAGGGCTTCACCGAGCACATGTTGGGACCGTTCGAGGGAGTCGGCCAGCGCGCTCTCGTCGCCGCTGCGGATCACGCTTAGCAAGAGCACCCGCCCGATTTCCGGGGGCGCCAACGCGCCGGCGAGTTCGACGAGCGCCGGCGCGTTTTCCGGATTCGCGACGGGCACGAGCACGAAGGGCCGAAAGCCCCGAAGTCGAGCAAGCTCCGGATCCCGGGCTTGCACCGAAGCATCGACGGCCTCGGCGCCCCGGGCGAAGAGGGAGAAGTAGAGCAGTACACCTAGCCCAAGCCAGACCCCGGTGATTGCGCCTGCGGCAGGTACCGTGACTGCCTGGAAGATGGCCAAGGCTGCGCAACACACCCCGCCGACAATGTGGGGCAGGGGAAACAGCGGAACTTTGAAAACCTGGGTCTTGATGCGCAGGCGCGCCAAGAACGCGGTGCCGTGGGCGAGGGCGAAGCAGATCAGGAAGATCAAACTGGCGGCCGCGCCCGCGGACGCGAGATCGGGCACCATCATCAGGATGGCCGCTAGGGCGAGCGCCGTGGTGTAGATCGCCATGACTGGAGTGGCGCGTGTCTTGTGCTGTTGGGCCAGGACCCGGGGCAGAGTCCGATCGGTCGCCATGGTCAGTGCCACCCGTGAGGCGGCGAGGATATTTGCGTGCAGTGCAGAAAGCGTGGACAGCACCGCAGCAATCAACACGAGCCAGTAGCCGATCGGCCCCATGAAGTTCCGGGCGCTGATGGCCATGACGGTTTCCGGATTGGCCGAACCCATGGCGCCGATGTCCGAGCCTACCGGCGTGCCGACCGTGGAGACCAGTAGCAGGAGCGGCAAGTAGATGATCAGCCCCAAACCGAGCGAAAGCAGCATAGCGCGGGGTAGGTTGCGTGCCGGATCTTTGACCTCACCAGCGACCGCCGCGATGACTTCGAATCCCTGCAAAGCGATGAAAGTAAAGCCCATTGCCGCCACCAGGCCCGCACCGCCGTTGGGTAGGAAGGGCGTCATGTCCTTTTGCACGGAGCTGACGCTTTCCCCGCGAAGCGCCCAGATCCCGGCCAGGATCAGCACGGCGAAGACGATGACTTTGCCAATCGTCGCGAACTCACCGCCGCCGGTGTTCTTCCGGATCAGTGACACGGTGTACGCGCCTGCAGAAAGGAGCGCCATGGCCAATACGGTTCGGCGGCTTTCTAGCCAGTCCGGGGGCGCGGCGCCGGTCAGACGCCAAATCTCCGCAAGGGTCGCGACGCCATATTCGGCGAAGCCCAACGCGTACAACACGCCAGCGACGATGTAGGCAAACCAGAGGATCCAGCCCACGGCGAATGCGGCGCGGACGCCCAAAACCTTCTTGGCAAAGACGTAGGCGCCCCCGGACTCCGGGAAGGCGGTGGACATTTCCGCGAAGGAAAGCGCTGTGAGAACCGCGACGAAGCCGTTGATCGCAAAGGCCAACACGGCGCTCGGGCCCGTGGCGCGAAACGCGACGCCCGCAAGGACGAGAATGCCACCCCCGACGATTGCACCGACGCCAACGCCCGTCGCTCCCCATAGCCCGAGCTTGCGGGTACTCTTCGTGTCTTCGCTCAAGGCCGTGTGTTTCGTGGCTTGCCCGGGCGCGGGCTCACGGTGCAGCGAGCTGCTTGAACGCAGGGTCCTTGTCTAGGTACTCGTTTGAAACGAGGTTGATGTGCGTCCCGTCAGTGGCTCGCTGAATGAGCAGTTTCATTCCCGACAGCGTGCCCCCGGTGATGTCGCAGTAGTGCTGCGCCCCGCCGTGTTTCTCGGCGATGACGGCGGCGGGGCCGAACGCCTCGCACTTTATCGGCGCAGGAGCGATGCTGAAGAATTTGTGCGCCACGGGTGTTTCCTCCCAATAGCGGACCTTCACCGCGTACTTGCCCCCGACAGATCGCTCCCGGAAGCACCAACGCTCTTTTGAGTCCTCGGGCCCATCGCAACGTACGTTCACGGCGGCGCGTGTCGGGTCGGCACGGTGCTGCGTGACCCACTCGCTGAGCAGCTTGACGAGCTGCTGTGCCTCGCGCTCGGTGGCTTCTGCGTCCGCCTTGCGCCGTGCTGTGGCGGCTTCTTTGTCGGTGATTTCTTTGTCGGTCGCGCTGAGCACATTGGGGTCAGCGCAATGCGTGTATGCGTAGTCTCGCCACTGACGCGCGAGTGCAAACTCCTCGCTCGCCAGGGCTTGCTGAATGACCGCCTTGGCGTTGTCGCACTTCGCCGGGTCCTTCTTTTTGCAAGCAGGCGCGGTGGTGAGGAGCAATAGGAACGAAACGTACGGCCAACGGGGAAGGGTCATGCGCCGCGCAGTGTACACGACGACCGCGCTTCTTCATGCTATTTTGCGGAAAATGGTGGGTTGGCCAGATCCGGATTTGCGCGTCGGAGGCGGGCGACGGTCAGGCACAGCAGCAGAATGCCCGTTGCCGTGAGCGCCTGAGAGGCGCCGACGGGAAACTCAAAGAAGAACGCAAACAGGTAGCCGAGTCCGCCGGACGCCGCGCCCACCGCGCCTGCGACCGCGATGGCCCCACGTACGCGTTCCATTAGGGCCAGCGCGGCCATTGCTGGAAGGACCGCAAACGCAAATACGGGGAGTGCGCCGATGGCGCGCGTCGCGACGCTGGCTGTGACCGCGACGAGCACCCAAAGGAGGAGTTCCAGCAGGGCTACCGGGAGCCGGTGCACCCGTGCGCCCTCTGGGTCGAAACCTGCGAAGAGAAACGCGCGGTGGAATAGGAAGGTCAACGCCAGCACCGCGCCGCCAACGACAAGCACCAAAATCAGGTCCTCATGACGCACCAGTACAGCGGTGCCGAACAGAATTGCTGTGATGTCGTGAGCGTCTTGGGTGATGCGATCGCCAACCAGGACTGCAGCCGCACTGGCCGCGAGGTAGGTCAGACCGACGAGGGTCTCCCGCGGCAAGCGCATGCGATCCGTTTGCACGCTGAGCACCGCCGTGGCCGCGAGACTCAAAATGACTGCGCCAACGACCGGCGGGGTGTGCACGCCTCCATGGATTTCAAGCAAAAAAGCAAACGCGACGCCCAGGCCAGCGGCCTGGGTGATTGCGGCGGTAACGAACACCGCGCGACGCAGCACCACGTAGACGCCCAGGATCCCCAGCACCGTCCCCGCAAAGACGCCGACGATCACGGGGTCGCGATACAGCCCAAGGGACCAACCCTCGCGGAAGTCAGCAAAAGTGGGGGCGTTCTCGGGTTGGATACTTGCGCCACTCTGCTGCACAGGTGCGCCCACGTCGGCAGCGTCTGCCGCAGGCGCTGCGCTGGGCACTGGGGTTTCCGCTGCCCCGGGTCCTTCCCCCAACTCCGAGCCGAAGGCTTCTTCCAGTTCGCCCTTGTCGAAGAGCTCCGACGGCTCCGCACCTGCGTCAGTCATCCGCCTGACTCCGCTGCGGGAGGCGGGCGCTCGGAAAAGCGCGCCTGAAACGCCTCATGTTTGAATACCGTGGCTGGCGCTCCAACTACAATGTGCTGGCTATCTCGATCGAGCAACACGGCGTTGTCCGCATAGCGCTTCACCATTCCGAGGTAGTGGCTGACGACAATGATGGTCAGCCCGCGCCGACGGCGTAGTCCGTCCAGCAGCTCGAAGGCTTCGCCCTCCGCCACTTGATCCATGGCGCTCGTTGGTTCATCGAGCACCGCTAGGTCCGCTCGACTCACGCTCAGGCGTGCAAACAGTACTCGCTGTTTTTGGCCTTCGGAGAGTTTGCGGTACGGAGTGGACCCGAGGTCCGCCACGCCCATTTCCTCGAGGGCCTGGTCGATCTCTGCTGGCTCCCCACCAAAGCGAGGTCGCAAGAACGACCAGCGGCGCTCTAGCCCCATCCGCACCACATCCCGGGCGAGCAGGGGGTACAGCTCATCAATCACCTTGCGCTGCGGGAGGTAAGAAAGCTTCAGGTTTGGCGCGAGGTGTTGGACAGAGCCGGAGACGGCCGGCAGCAGACCGAGCAGTGTACGCAGCCAGGTCGTCTTGCCAGAACCGTTGCGGCCGATGACGGCCCAGAGCTGTCCCGAAGCAATTTCCAAATCAATCGCAGGGAGGAGCGCTTGCTTCTCGAAGCCGACACACAGCTTCTCGCAGCGCAAAAGCGGTCGTCCCACCTCCGCGGCCGCTTCTTTCGCCTGGGCAGTCATCATTCGTAGGCTTTGGCGAGGGATTTGACGATGTTCCGCATATGGGATTCGTAGGTCTCGCCGTCTCGAAAATGGGGCGCGGCCTCGACCCGAACCAGCTGTGTTCCCGTCTTTGCCGCGATCATCTTGGTGACTTTCGACGGGTAGAAGGACTCCTGCAGGATGACCTTCACTTTGTCGCGCTTCGCGACGGCCATGACGCGGGCGATGTGATGGGGATTCGGTGGGATGCCCGGTTTGGGCTCGACGTGCTCCACGATGGAAAAACCGAGCCAGTCTGCGAGGTACGGAAACGACTTGTGGTAGGCGATGACCTTGGCGCCGCGTAACTTGGCTAGGCGTTTCTCTGCAGCCTTCGTCATCTTGCCCAGGGACTGGATCAGCTTGATGGCGTTCTTCTTGTATGCGGCAGCGCGGGGCGGATCGAGCTTGGCCAAGCGCTCGGCAATGCCCTTGCTTACCCGCGCGGCCTGGCGTGGATCAAACATGTAGTGCGGGTTGCCGCCGGGATGCACGTCGCCCTGAGCACGGTCGACCTTGCCCTTCGGGGCATCGCGCGTCTTCACGAAGACGGAGCATTCTAAGTACCCCTCAGACCCGCGTTGGATCTTGCCGTTCCGCGAACCCGTTTGCAGTGTCGGCAACCAGCCGATCTCGAGATCGAGTCCGACCACGAGCAAGAGGTCTGCCTTCGCCAGTTCAAGGGCCAGATGTGGCCGTGCGTCAACGAAGTGCGGGTCCTGGCTGTGCAGCGCGAGAGCGGTCACCTCGACGTGCTGGCCTCCGATCTGGGCGGCGATGGCTGCGAGGTCGGACGTGGTCGCGACGACCTTGAGCTTGGCCGTGGCCAATGGGCTGATCAGCAGGATGCCAAGCAATGACAGAGCAAATACAAGCCGGTTCATGACAGTTCCTTAATATGCGTGCGCGCCGTGGGCGCCCACAGCGATTTCGGCGCTGAGGAAAGCGCTGTAGATGGGTTCCGCTACAAAGCCCGGAACATCGACGGCGCTCTGGATGCGGAGTCTTGAGAACTCCGTCGGTAAGTGACTGAGCGACATGGACATGCGGTGGCGTGCGTCGGTCCACTCAGGATCCAATGGGTCCGTGGCTGCGCCGCCCCTGAGACTGAAGGGCGTGGATCCATATTCGTAGCGTCCGGCAGTTTCCCATCGGCGGGCAAAGCGCAGCGCAAGTTGAGAGTATCCACTGAGATCCCAGAGCACGTCGCCAGTAAGTTCCCGTCGTCTGTGGAAAACTTCTGTCTGCAGGCGCAGCTCCGTATGCCCGGAGCCCGACAGGGGTCGGTACTTCAGAAACATGTCGGTTCCGTAAATTGCGGTGCGACGCTCAGTCGTGACGCTGTTCGGCCCGAAGGCGCCCGAGACGCCCCAGAGCAAGGACCAGGCGTCTGACAGATCGAAGAACTGCTTGAGCGCGGTAACGAGCGCCAAATCTTGTGGGCCGCGAACGTCTTTGTCCTGGTCGCCCAGGAAACTTCGGTTCGACTCTGCGCCGCCTGCGCTCGTCATGGACACCACGGCTTCGGCGAACCAGGGAACTGGAACTAGCCAGGAAAGCTCGACGCCTAGCCCGCGATTGGCTTCGCCGCCAAATACCCGACCGAGCGCGAAGGGTTGGTCTGCGAAATCCCAGGCGTGTGGGTGGGTCGCGTTGATCCTCCCGAAACGCGTCAGGAACTGGCCGAATCGTCCTTGTAGCCCCCCGGGAAGATCGAGCGTCGTGCCATAGACCTCTTCGAGTTCTACGCCATCGAGTTCAAACACCAGGTAAGCGTCCAGTCGGAAGTACGGATCCACGGGCGCGCGCAGCGAGAGTTCGAGTTGCTGGAGATTGAAGCCGTTTCGGGTGGGGTCGTGTGCCCCTGTCTGCAAATGCTCGTTGTCGGAAAACCACGCCAAGCCGAAGTCCATCACCAAACTGATCTCAGGATTCATCGCTGCAGCGGTGGTGGTCGCCGGTGGATCCGGCTGCGGGTCGACGGGCTTTTGCTTGGCGGGGGCAGCTGTGGAGGCTGGTTCCCCGGAGGGCGCGGGCGGACGTTCTTGGAGATCCTGCACGAGATCGCCGAAGACATCGTCTTCGGTGCCGTGCGCGAGTCTCGTTGTGGCGTGTATGACTGCGAAAGACAGGATCAGGCTGGTTCGACGCATAGATGCTCAGGCTCGCGGAGAGCCCGCACGCGGGCTGACGCACGCGCGCGCGGGTTGACTTGATCGAGAGGCGACAAAGTCACCAAGACTGCACCAGCCGAAGACCTGGGTTTTTACGCCGTC
>CBDUPW010000165.1:0-15162 GCA_965369205.1 uncultured Polyangiaceae bacterium
GCGCTATCCGTCATGCTGCGGCTCAAAACGGCCCTGCATCGGACCAAATCCGCGCCAGATGCGAATGGGTCGCGCGAAGTTCGCGCTCGGTGCGCGGATATTGCGGGCGCCACGTCCCACTCCGCGCGCGTCGCCGCTCCGCGTGGGGCTGTGTGGCGTCAGCTGCCGCCAGGCACCAGCGCCGCCGCCGCGAACTGGCTCGTGCCAGCCACCTTCACGGTGACGGCGATGACGCCCAGATCGTTGATGCCGTGCGCTTCGGTGACCTGGTAAGTCGTGCCGGATACGTTGATTGCGCCGCTGCCAACTGGCGTCCAGTTCACGCCCGCATCGTTGCTGATATAGATGGGCGCAAGGGCCGAACCGCCAGCTCCGTTCGGCAAGCCGCCCAGTAGGGTGCCGGTGGTGGTGATGTCGACGATGGTTTGCACCGGAGCGGTCGTGAACACCGTTGGCGCTGCGGTGGATGACGTCCACATCAGCGCTGTCGAGGCGCCACCGTTATTGCCGTAACCCACGATGGTGCCGCTGTCGTTCACGGCGTTGGCGCAGGAGTCTGAATATTGTTTCGGCGTCGTTAGCTTGGTAGCGCTGCCCCCGGAAAACACGACGGGATCGTTCAACGCGCCGACGAAGTTTGCGCAGCCCACAGACAGGCCGGAGGAGTTGACGCCGACCGCGCGTGTGTTTCCAAAGTTCCCGCCGCTGAAGCTGGGCGCTAGATAGGCGTGGCCCTCCCAAGTGCTGGCGTAGGCCGTGGGGCTGAAGCCGGCGGGCCCGCATTCGACGTAGCCGACGATGGTGCCGCCGGAGTTGATGGCCGCGGGCATTGCCGGACCGCAAACTTCTCCGGCCTTGATCGCCGTTGCGTCGCCTAGCTTCGAGACGTTGCCGCCGCCGTAGAGCTGGCCGACGGTCGAGCCCTCGCCGAAAGCTCCGATCAAAAGACCCGAGTCATTGATCCCAACGGGAGTGCCCCAGAGAAAGCCGCCGGTGCCCGTGGACCACGGCAGCGTCTTGATCCCGCCGGCTGCGGTCCAGGTGAACACCTTGCCTTGGCCCAAGGGCGAATAGGCAACGCCGGCAACCGTTCCGTTGTTGTTGATGCCAGCGGCATAGGCGGGCCAGCCGGCGTCGGTGGATCCGATGATCACGAGCTGATACGCGCCGCCCTGCTGCGAAAAGGGCAAGCCGTTGGTGCGCACGCCCAGCACGCCACCTTGTTCCGCGTGCAGCCACCATTGATTGATGTTTGCGGTTAGCTTGGGCACTTGCACGCTGGCCGTGGTGGCCGTGCTGCTGAGCGTCGTGCCTTGCACCAAGATGGCCGCGTCGTTGGGCACACCCGCTTGACGGAATATGAAGCGCACGCCGCTTTCGAAGCCTTTGCCGACGACTGCGACGGTGTCTCCCTCGCCGCCAACCGCGGGCGTCACGCTGGTCAGTGCAAAATCCGTCTCGACCTGGATGTCGTCGGCGGAGATGGCATTGTCGCTGCCCTTGTCCACGCGCACTTCGATCGGGCCCACGGCGTGGCGCACGTAGGCGGCGGGCAGCACGATCTTTTCGATGCGCGTGCCGTCGGAGCTGATGAAGAATTTGTTCTGCGAGCGGTCGTTCACGTAGCTGCCGAAGCCGGAGGGATCCTTGTCTCTGAAAGTGACGGTCGGAATCACGTATTTGCCGCTGGAGTCGCGGGACGGATAAAACTCGTTGCCCAAGATCTCGATCCCGGTCACCTCGACGTCGCGTTTCTTGATCGACTTGGGATTCACATCCAGAATCGAAACGCCGAACAGCACCGTCCAGTCGAGCTGCCCCGGGGTGGCGTTCATGTCGGCGAGGGTCTTGGCGAAGTCCGTGGCGGCCACCGCCGTGCCGGCGGCGGTGAGCGCTGCGGCAATGGCGTTGAGCACGGGGATGGCGCGCGCGCCTAAGCGCTTGACCAGGTTCGGCGCCGCCTTGTGAAGCCCGGCGCGCAGAATTGCCTGGGTGATCGGACCGACGTTGGTCAGGTCCCGCACGGCGGCAGAGACCAAGACCTTGGCGGCGCCACTTGCGTCGCCTTTGTCCATGGCGTCGAAAAAGTCGCCAGTGGCGCCCGGGCCTTGCGACTTGAACGCGTTGAAGACGACGCTGGACTTGATCTTCAACCCCAGGGCCTCGGTCAGGATCGGCCAAATCAGCTTTTCGATCACGGTGCGCAGCTGCAGGTTCTTCTGCGTCTGCTGCGCGTACTGGTCCGTTGGCTGCGGCGCGGCCACGCCGGGCGTGATCACTTGCACTTCAGAGTCGCGGCCCCGGGGTTGATCGAAGTCCGCATCGTTGGATGCAAACCCCTTGAGGATCGTGCCCTGACCTCCGACGATGCTGCGACCAAAGCCGCTGGTGGAATGCGTCAACAGGCGCACGCCGCGCTCCGTGTCGTGGATGCGCACGCTGACCGGCAGCTGCGTGTCGTTGGTCACGCGCACGTTGGTGTTCGTCAGTTGCTGCGTGACGCTGATGTCGAATTGCGGCGTGTCGGGATTGATGACGGCCTTCGCGATGGGGCCGATCACCGGCGCCGGAAACTCCGGCGCGGTCTTCAACGTGCCGGCTGTGACCGCCGCGTCGACCGCCGTCTGCACGTCGAAGGATGCTTCGGCGATCTGCTGGGCGAGGGTGGCGGAGGGCGCGTCCCACACGCTGCCGGGATCTGCGGCGAGGGCGGCGCTGAGTGCGCCTTCGAGCGCTTGCACCGTGGGCACTGCGTCGACGACGTTCAAGAGTTCGCCGAGGGAGTCGCGCTCGATGCTGCGCTCAGCGCCACTAGCGCGCAGGGCTAGGGCCACGGCGGTCGAGCGTGCGCTCACTGTAACTTCGGTTTGCCCCGGCGCGGTGAGCGCGGAGAGCAGCAGCTGATCCGTATCGCCCTGACGTCGGAACGCTTGCACGGCGCCCAGGCCGAGCAGCGGCACTTCCACGTTCGCGGTTCCGTCGCTGGCAAACTGGGTCTCGCTGTCACTGCCAAAAGCCGCGTGGGTTGCGCTCACCCCGCCAGGCGCCTGCAACGTGGCGCGCCCGGCTTCTGTTAGCTGCAGAGGCAACGCATTGCCGCTCACCGTGCCGGCCACTGCCCGCGCCGAGTCGGCGCTTCCGTCCGCCGGAACTTGCACAGTCACGCTGTCTGCCGCCACGGCCGTGGGCGTGACTTCGCGGTCGCCAAAGAACACCGACGTGACCGCGCTCAGATCTTTGCCGCGCAGTACCAACTCTTGGCCCACCAAGGCCGAGGACTGCACGGAGACGAGCAGCGGCGCGCCGGCGTCCAAGACGTCGACGTCAACGGCGTCACTGCGATGGCCGCCGGAAATGACGACCACGCTTGAGCCCGCTCCTTCAGGCACGACAACTTCGATCTCCGTGTCACTCGCCGAGACGGGCCACGCGTTCTTGGGACCCTCGCTGCCGTCGAAGGAAACCACTGCGTCGCAGCTCAGTCCTTCGCCGCGGAGGATCAAGGCGTCTCCCGCGCGTGCCGCATCGGGCGCGACGCCAAGGGGCGTCTCGACCACGCCGCGGATCAGAAAGTGCGGTTCGGGGTTTTCGTCGGGGCTGAGGGGCTCGGTGCGCTTTTCGTCCCGCACATCGAGCAGGCCGTCGCCGTCGTCGTCGAAATCGAGGTAGTCCGGCGTGCCGTCTTCGTCCGTGTCCACTGGAGCAAACTCGAGCTCGCCCCATTCGTCGCGATCTGCGATGCCGTTTGCGTCCGAGTCGTCGTCGCCCAAGTACGCCGGGCCACTCCCAGATACCGGCGCGGGGGTGACCGGCTGCGGCGCGGCGTCGCAGGCGATCCGCCCGTTGGCCGAGCCTGGTTTGCCCTTGCCCGCGTCATCATCGCTCGAGCATCCGACCCACAGGCAGGCGCCGAAGCACAGGAAAGCTAGGCACAAGACTTCGCGAAAGCGCGCTGCGCGCTCGTATGACCCCATCGGATCGAGATAACACGGATGATTCGAGTGACCAGGCCGCGCCCCGATCCCGCGGTGGCAAGTGAGCGCGTTCCGGTTGAAACAAGCGCGTGGCACGCAGGTTGCTCTATGTCGCGGCACGACTTGATTTGGCACAACTTGGCACCCTGAGGGAACGACGATGAACGACTCCACGCGACGACTGCGGCTGCAGCTTTTGACGGCGATCGCCACTACTGGGTTGATGACGACGGCTTGCGGCGGCTCGACCAAGAACGATTCCGAAGGTGGCACAGGTGGACAGGGTGCAAGCGGAGCGGTGTCGGGCTCGGGTGGCACGAACACCGGCGGTTTCGGCGCGACGAGCACCGGCGGCGTCGGCGCTTACGGCGGCTACGCGGGCGAAGGTGGCTACGGCGGCTACGCGGGTGAAGGTGGCTACGGCGGCTACGCGGGCGAGGGTGGGTATGCCGGCGAAGGTGGCTACGGCGGCTACGCCGGCGAAGGCGGCTATGCGGGACAAGGCGGCGGCGGTGGTTACGGACCGTTCACGAAAGGCACCGTGGATTGCAACGGCTGTGGCACGCCGGAGTGGACCACGTGCTGGGCGGCCGGACACGTGCCGACGTACCCGGGCACGCCACCGAAGCCGGGTTGTCCCGACGGCTACAACATCCCCATGGAAGCGAATCCCATCTGTCAGTCTCAAGGCTGGCAGCAACTCCACTACTACCAACCCGTCTTGAGCAATGGCTTCTGTTGCTACAAGACCAGCACCATGTGCGTCGGCGGTCGTCCCTTCAAGGTAGACGGCGAGCTGCGCGTCGCGAATGTGTGCGAGCGCGACGGATGGTGCGGCACGCTCGAGACAAAGACGGTGCATGTGGATGCGGTTACCGAAAAGGCGCTTGCCCAAGCTTGGCTGGCGGACGCGCAGCTCGAGCATGCTTCCGTCGCGGCGTTTGCGCGGCTGTCGCTGCAGCTGATGGCATTGGGTGCTCCCGCCGAGCTCGTGCGGCGCTCACAGGCAGCGTCCATCGACGAAATCCGGCACGCGGAGAACTGTTTCGCGCTGGCTTCGCGCCATGCACACACCAAGCTGGGGCCGGACACGCTGTCCCTGGACGGGATCCTGGGCGCGGTGAACTTGGAAACGCTGGTACGCGAAACCTTCGAGGAAGGCTGCGTTGGCGAGACTTTGGCGGCGATGCAGGCGGCAGAGGGTGCCCGGGTGGCGGGTGACGAAACGGTGCGCGGCGTGCTGGCGGCCATCGAGATGGAAGAGTCGGAACACGCGGCGCTGGCCTTCCGCATCGTGCGCTGGGCGCTGGGCGTGGACAGCTCGCTGAAGAGCGTGGTGCTCGAAGAGCTAGAAAAGGCTCGGGCGCGCGAGCAACATTTGGAACTCGTTGCGCCGCCCGCAGACGCGGACTTGGTGGCCTGGCATCACCATGGCCGACTGACACGGGAAGAGCTCACGGAACTGCGCGCGCGCGCCTTCGCTGACATCGTGGAACCTTGCGTGCATGCGTTGCTGCATGAGCCCGGCGAGGAAGCAGCGGAGACGCAGAGCGTCGCTTTCGCGTAACGCCCGGAGCAGCAGGCTCCACCAACTGCGAACCCGATCTCTTGAACCACGCTGGCACCGCTAAGGAAACCCATGACTGACTCGACTCGACGACTCCGCTTCAAACTGCTCACGGCCATTGCCACCACCGGCTTGATGACGGCTGCCTGCGGCGGATCGACCAAGAACGATTCCGGTGGCGGTGCGGGTGGGCAGGGCGCAACGGGTGGCAGCTCCATCGGTGGCACCGGCGGCGGCACGGGGGGATCCAGCACCGGCGGTTTCGGCGCCGGTGGCACCGGTGCGGTTGGCGGCAGCGCGGGCTTCGGTGGGGATGCGGGCTTTGGCGGCATTGGTGGATTCGGTGGGGCAGGGGGCAGCGGCGGTGACGGACCTTTTACGAAGGGCAGCGTCGACTGCAACCTATGCACCAGCGGCAATTGGCAGACGTGTTGGAAGGCCGGCACGGTGCCGATCCAACCGGGATCGCCGCCGGACCCCGGGCCATGCCCGTCCGGGTATACCATCCCCTACGACGCGTTCGACCCGTGCCCGAATGGGTATGGAGTGTACTACCAAGAGGAAGCCGTCATGGTGGACGGCTACTGCTGCTACGACAGCGGCCTGCAGTGTCCGGGGGGACGTCCCTTCAAGGTAGACGGCAAGCTGCGGGTCGCGGGCGTATGTCAGCGCGGAGATTGGCGCGGCCAACTGACCACGCGGCGCGTGCAGCTGGACGCGACGACGGAGAAAGCGCTGGTCAGTGCATGGCTCGGCGACGCGCAGCTGGAACACGCGTCGGTTGCGGCATTTGCCCGGCTGACGCTGCAACTGATGGCGCTGGGCGCTCCCGCAGAGTTGGTGACGCGTTCGCAGACTGCATCCCTGGACGAGATCAAACACGCGGAGAACTGCTTTGCGCTGGCTTCGCGTCACGCGCCTGCGGCGCTCGGTCCGGAGGCGTTGTGCTTGGATGGAGTGCTGGGCGCAGTGGATCTCGAGCGCGTGGTGCGCGAAACCTTTGAAGAGGGGTGCGTAGGCGAAACCCTCGCGGCAGTGCAAGCCGCCGAAGCGTGTCGCGTTGCTGGCGACGAAGCGGTGCGGGGGGTGCTTGCGGACATAGAGCAGGAAGAGTCGGAACACGCGGCGCTGGGCTTCCGCATCTTGCGCTGGGCGCTGAGCGTGGATCCGTCGCTGCGCCGGGTCGTAAAAGAAGAGCTGGAGCTCGCCCGTGAACGCGAGAAGCAGCTGCAGCTCGTGGAAATGCCCGCGAACGTGGATCTCGCCGCGTGGCACCACTACGGACGCCTCAGCCCAGACGAGCTGGTGCAGGCACGCGCCCGCGCCTTTTCGGATGTGGTCGAGCCTTGCGTCGCGGCGCTACTCAGCGAGCCCGATGCGCAGCAGCGCGTGGAGCTTTCTGCCGTCGGCGCCTGATCGCACGCTCTGGTAAACCGCCGCCGAGCGCATAAACACGCGCTGGACCGCTGGCAGCGCGATCTTTTGTTCATAAAGACGCCTCGCTGGGCGCACTAGCCAACAAATGCGCTCACTTACGTTGGCTCTGTGGAGTCTTGGAGTATCGACTCTTGTGGCCTGCTCGTCAGGATCTGGCGGCGGATCCGGAGGGGGCGGCGCGGCGGGGTTCGCGGGTACCGGCGCAGCGGCGGGCAGCGGAAATAGCGCGGGATTCTCCGGCGCTGGTGCGGGAGGCCAAACCTCAGGTGGCAGCGGCGGCGTCGCGGCCGGCGGTGGCGCAGGCCAGAGCGGTGGCAGCGGCGGGACAGCCGGAACTGCCGGCACAGCTGGCACTGGCGCGACGGGGGGCATTCCCCAGACTCCCGGCTGCAGCCCGTGGAAAGGTGACTGCAACGGCGCGACCGGCTGCGCGACGACTTTGTATACCGAGGCGGACTGCGGCGCCTGCGGCGTCGCCTGTCCGGCCTTCCAATCTTGTATCGGCACCGTGTGCGCAGCGGCGGTCGATCCGTCGTCGTTCTCTTCCAGCCAGAACTTTCCGGGTCGCAACGGCGTGATCTTCGTCTTCAAACAAGACACGAAGACGCGCGTTGTGGCCAAGGTCGGTGCGGACGCAGGGGTCGTCACGAAATTCGGCACCCTCGAAGGAGACGCAAACATCTTCTGCGCTTCACCGAAGGTCGCCGAAGGTCCCGACGGCGCCGTGTACCTAGCCTGCACCGGCAACCGCATCTTCAAGATCCCCTCCGGCGGCGGCCTGGCGGGCGACCTGATTCAAGGCACCGATCCCAAGTCCAACAACATCGAGAACCTTGCGGTTTTCGGCACGAAGCTCTTCTACGTTGGAGCCGACGGCATCTACCGCGTCAACGACGACGGTACCGGCAACGAGCTGTGGATGAAGAACTACTGCGTCAGTCAGCTCGCGGTCGACGAGGCGCTTTCCGAGGTTGTTTTCGCCTGTCGCTACGATTTCAAGATCCGCGTGCGCGGGGCCAATAAGGGACCCGAACTGAACTACGTTTACGATCGGGAACTGTCTGCGCATGCCGAATCGGAGTTGTGGGTTGACAGCACGCACTACTGGTACAAGCGCCTCGACAAGCTCGTTGGCAGCTTCTATCAGGGCGCGCTGCTACGCGTGCCCAAGCAGGGCGGACCGGAAGAGACGATGCTAGACATCTTCACGCCTCCGGTGACCCGCAGTCACGTGGGCAAAGCGGGCGCGTACGTGCTGCAAATGGTCAGCGAAGCGGACAACCACTACCGCGTGCTGAAGCTGGGATCGAACGGCGCCCACCAAGTGGTGCAGGACCCAGTCCGCGGCTACGGCAAGGTTGGCTCCTACCTGTTCTACGTGGGCGCATCGCATCTGATCTTCGAGCCCTACGGCAAGATGGTGCGGCTGCCGCTGTAGGCGATCCCGACCGTCGACAGCTCGCTACGGAATTGAACAGACATGTTGAATACAAAGACCACACGCACCCTCGGAACCATTGCTGCGCTTGCTGCCATGGGTTGCAGCTCGGGCGGCGGCTCAAAGGGCGGCACGGACGCAGGCATCGGCGGCGCTTCCGGATCCGGTGGATTCGGCGCTTTTGGTGCATTCGGTGGGGCCTCCGGTGCCGGCGCGACGGGCGGAGCGGCCGGCGCTGCCGCAAGCGGCGGGAGTGACGCCGGAAGCGCGGCGTCCGGCGGGATCGGCGGGGGTACAGGAGGCGGCGCCGGCTCCGCCGGAAGCGCCGCGAGCGGAGGAGTTGGAAACACGGGAGGCAGCGGCGGAACCGGAGGCGGCGCGTTGGGCGTATCGGAGAACGTGTCTCTGGCGTGTGGCACTTCGCAGTGTCTCGCCGCTTGGCACCGTTCGGGCAGTTTGTATGGCTCCAAGCTCGATTCCAAAGCAAAGCCAGCGGCGGCTGAGCTCTTTCAGCCAGCGTTGCCCGGTACGATCAATACGAAAACTGACTACGTGGCTGCGGAAGGAAACACGCTCTACGCACTGCACGAGACCCAAAGCGGCAGTACGCTGCATACCAGCTTGGTGACGGTCGCGGGCGCGTCCAGCGTGAAGCTGTTGCCGACCCAGAGCCTCACGGGGGGCGGCAGCATCAGCGAGACACGTCTGAGCTGGGCCCACGGCCGGGGCATGGTGTCTTACCGCTACTTCAACAGCAGCTTTGGTTCGAGCCCCGGCGTCGGGTTCCTCTCCGCAGCGGGCAGCTGGCTCGGCGGTCAGGAAAACTTCCCATACACTACAGGCTTCAACTTCGGTCCGTTTGCCGCGGCGGTCAGCGACGGCTTCGTGATGCGCTGGGACGCCGACGACGGCGTGTTTCCACCGGACTGCGGCTGGGCAAAGTTCTCGAAGACCGGCGGCACGGCAAGCATCAACTGCCCCAGTAGCCCGGCAAATACCACGGTCTATGCGCTGCGGTCCCATGGCGGCATTGCGTACTCGCTCACCACCTTGGCTTCGCTGCTGCACCTGCGTGGCGACGCTCTCGACGGCACGCCCATCGTCAGCGTGTCCGGCATCGACAAGCAGGCGCGCTACCTGGCGGTCAACGCGACCCACGCTTGGACGATCACCTACGCCGGCAGCGTGGATCGTTACGACCTGGCCACGAAGACCAAGACCGGCACTCTAACGCTGCCTTCCCCGGGGTCGCCCGTCGGCGGCACGGCCGTCGCACTGCTGCCGGATCGCGTGGTGGTCGCTCGCATCCCCGCGAACAACCCGAGCTATTCGGCGATCGTGAGTTCATTCCCGATCGCGTCGATGAGCGAGACGGACATTGTTTCCGATGTGATCCCCTAGCGCGCGGGGTTCTACGCCGCGCTGGGCACGCGTTCTACTCCAGCACGGTCATCAATGCGCGTGACGCGCCGCAAGGGCGTCCCAGCGTTCGCGGTCCCGGCGCTCACCCAAGGAGTCACCGACTTCGCGTCGGAACTCCGGTATGCACAGCACGCGCACGGCGTCTTCGTCCAGCAGGTTAATCGCCCGTGCGACGTCGGCTAGTGGAGTCTCTTTGGGGACGACCAAGACGCCGCTGACGACAGAGGCATCAGGCAGGGAGGCATGGGCGTCTGCCTGCGAATGCGCGTCGCCCCGGATGCACTCCTCGCAGACGTGTTGGATGGACTCGTCAAAGACGTACAGACTCGCTTCGCCTGGCAGTTGGTCACTAGCGTCGGCAACCGCGCCGGCGCGGGACTGCTGGGCTCGGAACGCGAAGCTGCGTGTGCCGCCCTCACGCAGCGTCTTCAAGAACGGCAGACGGGGCACTTGGTGTCCGTCGTGCTCGGCGAAGCCGACCGGGGCGCGATCAAAGAGCACGACGTCACCCAGTGCGACGTGTACCGGATACATCGGTGGATTGAGCACCACGCCGTGACACGGGCTGAGGGTGCGCACCCACACATGTTCGAATTGCACCGGGCCCGCGCCCGGATGGCGATCCCCAATGCCACCGGTTGAAAGGCGCACTTTGACGTCACCAATCGACGCGGCGGGCAGGCCGTCGTCTCCCCGCGTGACGTCGAACCCCAGACGTTTCCAAGCGGCCTCCGCGTTGTCGACGTCGCCGGCGGCGGTGGCACATACCGCGATGTTGTTCAGCGTCGCAGAGTCGTCTTCGTCGGTCTGCGCGTCCACGCGTAGAAATATCTCCAACGCGTGTACGAAGCGTCCACGCAGTTTGTGGAACAACGCAAAGTCAAACCAGCGCCAGGGTTCATCGGGCGCCAGAGCCAAAGCATGCTCGAAAGCGGTGGCAGCCTCGGTGTCGTAGTTCGGCCCGGACAGGCGTAGGCAGTTTGCGAGGGTGAGCCAGAGCTGTCCCCCGCATTCGGGATCTTGCAGGCGCTCGTCGTCGCCAAGGGTTTGCATGCAGCGTCGCAGTTTGCGCGCGGCGACGATTGCCGGATCATCCTCGGGGATCGGTTCGTCCCCTGCGCGCCCGTCAACGAGCTCACGCAAGATGTTCGTGCCCAGCTCGGTCATGAAAGGATCCGAAGCGTAAGCGTCCAGAATAGTTTCAACCTCCGCGCGTTGGTCCAGGCCGGTCTCGCCGTGGTGCACGAGCATGAGCCAGTGCCAAGCGAGGGCAGCGTCGGCGGTGACGTCCGGCCAGTGCGCGCGCACCAGCCGCCAGGCCTTTTCCCAGTCGCCGTCTTGGGCGGCTTTGCGCGACGCCTCGCAAATGTCGTCGAGCGACATACTCACAGGGTCCGCGAGAAAGTGCGTTAACGCAACGGTCGGGCCTAGGGAGTCACTCCATACAGGGTTTTCCACGCGTCTTCGAAGACCCAATTGCTGCCTTGCTTCGGCGAGGCGCCGCCCGCCTGGGTCGAAGAGTGGCCGTCGCTGCTGCTTGCCGATGTGATCAACCGATGGCTAGCGCCGTAGGGCGCTGTCGCGCCATCGATGGACGTCGCGGCTCCCGGTAACGTCAATGCCTCGAAGGCGGCGAGATGCCCCGCGTGCTGCGAGTCCGCGGTATGCGAAAAGCCCCACAGCTTGTCCGCGCTGGTCAAAGAGGCGTCGCTGAGCCACGCCTGGCCGCTATCCAACGGTCCGGACAGCATCACCGCGCGATGCACCACGCGGTGTTTGGCGATCACACCCGAAGTGCTCGCGCCGTGGGAGATCCCCGAGATCACGATGCGATCCCAGCGTGGCTTGCCGCCGCTGACGAAGTACGTCCAATCCCCTTGCACGTTTTGGCCAGCCAAATACTGCAGCCCCTTGACCACGCGAGTCTCGATGCTGTCCGCTGGCTGCACGTCGATGAAGCTGTGATGGTCGACGCCTTCGAACGCCTCGAGGCGACAGCCGCCGATGTCCTTGTCGCAATTGCCGATGCCGTAGCCGCTTTCGTAGCAGGGCGAAAAAACATGGAAGCCATAGCCGGCCAAAAGCTGGCCGTGGGTCTTCGAGCCGCAGGTGCTCGGAGTGCCCGCGCCGTGCAGGTACACCACCAGGAGCCCTCTGGGTTCGACGCTGGTGTCCAAGTAACCCAGCTGCGTGCCGAGCACGGTCTTGGCCTGCGGATCCGCCGCGTCGGGCTTGAACTCGAAGGAGTACAGCTTGTTCTCCGAGCGATCCACGTTTGGCCCGCTTGGCCCGGCGTCCGCCCCCGCGCCCCCGCCGCTACCCGAGTTGCCCGCGCTGCCGGACGAACCCGCGACGCCAGCGGTTCCGCCGGACGCCGCCCCGCCGCTACCGCCCGTGCCGCCACTTCCAGCGTCTTTGTTTGCGGGTCCGGAGCCACTGTCATCCGAACCACATGCAATCACCGCCAACGCGACGGCGCACCCCATCAGATTGCGCATCATCGTTTCAGGATAGCCCGCGTTTGCCGTTGCGGTCTGGGTCATTTATTTGGGGGATGTGCCGGCTCACGGCGTCATCGGCTGGCGTCCGGGCGCGCATACGTCGCGCGGGGCGCTTCAGTCCGCAAGTGCCGCAACGCGCATGCGCTGCTCCACAGCTCGAACACAGCGCCGCGCATGGGCTCACGCTGCCCGGCGCTACTTGCACTTCGTAGAGACGTCGTCGGCTGCGGCGCAGTGCGCCGCAGCATTGCCGCTGTCCGTTGCAGCGGACAGGGCGTACTTCAGCCGGCAGCTTGCGGTGTCCGAGTCGTCGGGAGTCCAAGCGAAGTCCGAAGCAGTCCAGCCCGCACACGCCGTTTCGCAACCGCTCTTGCCGCCCATGGCTCCGTACTGCGTCGGACACGCTCCATCCAGAACGCTGCAGTAGGTTTCGCAGGTCGAGCCGCAGAACGCGGTGCCGCCGATCTCCCCGGCCGGGCCGGCCCCGCTGCAGCTACTGCCTGCGGCCGTGAAGCGGCACGCCAGCGTGTTTTTGAACGCTTCTGGGAGCGTGCCGACTTCAAGGCCCGCGCACACGTCCAAGCACGTCGTGTAATTCGGATACTGCGCGTCTGGGCCAGTGCACAAGTCCGTGACGACGCGACAGTATTGAGCGCAGTCCGGAGCTTGTGCCACCGGGCCGTCCTGCAAGCACGTGGCCAACAAGATGATGTCGTTCAAACAGCTGCCGGCGGTGGTCGCTTTGAACACGGGGTCGCCTGCGGCTTGGCACTGTCCGGAGTCTGCCGGCGCGCAGTTGTCCAGCACCGCGCGCATCTCCTTTTCACAACCGTCCGACAAACATTCCTCCGCGCATTCCCAAACGCGCAGGTCACCGTCCGTGTCGACCATGGGGCACGACAGGGCGTCCGCGATATCGCAGTATTCACCGCAGGAGCTGGTGCCGCAGGCTTGCAGGGCGGAACCGTCCGTCACCGCTTCCGCGGCAACGCAGCCCAGACCATGCTTCTCGTCCAGGAACCCGCATAGGCCGTTGGGCATGCAGCAGCCGTCGAGGCTGTCCGCGCCGTTCGGCAAGTCGTTGCACGCGTCGTCGGACTCCCCCGGGGCCGCCGCCGGCAGGCACAGCCCGCCGAGGTCCGCCACGACGTAGCCGCATTTGTCTTCGAAATCCGGCCCCGCCGACGGATAGTCGAAACAGCAGGGCGTCTCCCCGTTGGCACCGGGCAAACACGTGTCCGTGCAGATCCCGCCGCTCGTGCCCCCCGTGCCTCCCCCCCCGCCGCTGTCGTCCACCTTCTCATAGGTCGAGACGATGCAGCCCGCTGCGATCAGTGCGGCGGCTAGCAGCGTCAGGGTGCGTGAGTACGTCCGCGCGCGCATCAGAAGCTCCCCTGAACGCGCAGGCTCGCTGGGCCAACGAACAGCTCGGTGCGCCGCGCCGCTTTCGTTTCTTTGTCGCCGGTCATGAGCAAGACCACCCCGGCGCCCGCGCCGACGGCGCCGATCGCAAAGCCGATGGTCGAGATCAGGCGCATTTGGTTTAAGCTGTCGACGTCGTCGTGGGCTTCCGTGCCGCAGGCTCCGTCGAAACAGGCGTCGTTCTTGTCCAAATCGCTCTTCTTGCCCAGCGCCAGCACTCCAGTGATGCCGCCCGCGAGCAGTCCCGCGCCGCCCACACCCAGGGCCACGTAGGCCAACGTGTTGTTGCTGCCACTCGTTCCCGAATCCAATGCCGCGCTGCTCGAACTCGCATTGCTAGCTGACGACTGCGCCGGCGCTGGTGCCGGCGTTTCGGTCGGGGCGGGCGGCGGAACGGGCGCTGCTCCGGCCGCGTCTGGGTCGAATTCGAGGCTGATGATCTCTTTGGCGGCCTCTGCCAGTTGCACGTCCTTGGTCTGCTCTTGACCCTTCCAGCGTGCGACCACCCGCCGCGTGCCCGGGTCCACTGGGCGGGCGATGCCGATCAGGGCGCCGTCGATGGCCACGCCATCCATGCTGAGTTCCACTTCGGACGCCGGCGCGCCGGTGACGTTCACTTGCAGGCTGGGGATCTTCGGCAGCAGCCGCGTGCGTTCTTCGTCTGCTTCTTGCTGCGCCTGTTTGTGGTTGGCTTGGTTCGTTTCAGGGATAGGCAGACGCGTGGTTTCCAGGAAACGCTCCGCGGCCGCGACGTACTTGCCCAGTTTCAACAGCGCGCGTCCAGACCAGAGTCCCAGGGTGGGCGCCTTGACTAGTGCATACGCGCGCTCCAACTTGTCCGACGCTTCGGTGTAGCGCGCGGCCTGGTAGTCCTTGACCCCCTCGAAACCGATCTGCCGTGCCGCTGCGATCTTCGCGGCGTCGCTCTGCGCCGATGCCCCTGGGGCAACGGATAGCGCCGTGCATAGCGCTGCGGCGAGGGTCCAAATTCGTTTCGAACGCATGTCCGGCATCCTAGCGCCAGAAGGCTGCGGGGTGGGCAAGGCGCGGCGACGATTTGTCAGTTAGAGCAACCCCTCCGCGCTGCCGGGGACTGACAGTGCGGGCTTCGGTGCGGGCTTCGGTGCGGGTTTGGCGGCACCTGCGGATGGCTCCTTGACCGTGGGCGGTGTTTTGGCCGCCGGGCGCGGCGCCGGAGCCTGTTTGGCTGTGGGCTTCTCCACTTCGGGCTCCGCGGCGCCGGCATCTGCTTCGGCGGGCTCTTCCGGTGCAACTTCAGGCGTGTCGGAGACGCTCAGTTCAGGCGCCGCGCTGGGCGCCGTCTCTGGCGCCGCGGACGCTTCCGTCGTGGCTGCGCGTGCGTCTGCTTGGTAGCGCGTCAGGGCAAAGTAGCCGCCGCCG
>CBDUPW010000166.1:0-15139 GCA_965369205.1 uncultured Polyangiaceae bacterium
GGCGATAGAAGAACGTAAGCAACAGCGTTCGGATGTGACTTCCGTCGACGTCAGCATCAGTCATAAGTATCACGCGGTGATACCGCAGCTTCGAGAGATCGAAGTTGCCGTTGTCGCCGATGCCGCAGCCGAGTGCGCCGATCAGCGTGGTGACCTCGGTGCTTGACAGCATGCGGTCGAGGCGGGCGCGTTCGACGTTTAGGATCTTGCCCTTCAGGGGCAGGATGGCTTGGAAGTGGCGATCCCGGCCTTGCTTCGCACTGCCGCCGGCGCTCTCTCCCTCGACGATGTAGATTTCGCTAATCGCCGGGTCTTTGCTTTGGCAGTCCGCCAGCTTGCCCGACAGTGACGTGTTGTCGAGCACGCCCTTGCGCACCACCTCCCGTGCTTTGCGCGCAGCTTCCCGGGCCTTTGCGGCCATCACGGCCTTCTCAAGCACCTTGCGCGCCGTAGCGGGATGCTCTTCGAAGTAACGCGAAAGCTGTTCGCTGACGACGTTCTCGACGATGCCTTTGACTTCGCTCGATACCAACTTGCTCTTGGTCTGGGAGTCGAAACTTGGATCGGGATGTTTGACGTGGATGACGCAGATGACGCCCTCACGCACGTCGTCGCCGGATAGTCCGTGTTTGACGTCTTTGAACAGGCCGGCGCTGGTGCCGTAGTTGTTCAACGTCTTCGTCAGTGCTGAACGAAAGCCGGTGAGGTGCGTGCCGCCGTCGCGGTTGTTGACGTTGTTGGTGTAGCAGAGCAATTGCTCTTGAAATGCAGCGGACCACTGCAGCGCGAAATCTACGACGATCGGCGGTTTGCCGTCTCCTGGGTCGGATTCGACGGTGGCGGCAATCACGTCTTCGTGGATGGGCTCTTTCTTTTGGCTGAGCTGACCGACGAATTCTTTGATGCCACCCTGGAACTCGTACATCTCCCGGGTGCCATCGCGTTCGTCGGTGAAGTCGATGACCAGCCCCGAGTTCAGGAACGCTAGCTCCCGCAGGCGGGTGGACAGGATATCCGCGTCGTAGACCGTGGACGTGAAGATCTGTTGGTCCGGCTTGAAAGTCACTTTCGTGCCAGTCAGCTCCGTTTCGCCGATTGCTTCGAGGGGGCCTTGGGGAATGCCGCGGCGATACTCCTGGAACCAGACTTTGCCCTGACGTTTGATCTCGAGGGTCAGCTTCTCGCTGACAGCGTTCACGGCGCTCACGCCCACGCCGTGCAGCCCGGCGCTGACCTTGTAGCTGGAGTGGTCGAACTTGCCGCCGGCGTGCAGCACGGTCATCACGACCTCGGCCGCGCTGACTCCCCGTTCGTGGGCGTCAACAGGAATGCCGCGACCGTCATCTTCCACGCTGATGGAGTTGTCGAAATGAACCGTCACCTTCGTGGTGCGACAGAACCCCGCCAAGTGCTCGTCGACAGCGTTGTCGATGACCTCCCAGACAAGATGATGCAGCGCCGAGCCATCGTGCACGTCACCGATGTACATGCCCGGGCGTTTGCGGACGGCCTCCAGCCCTTCGAGAACAGTGATGTTGTCGGAGCCGTAGTCAGAGTTCGGGGGTATCGACTCGCTGGGAGTCGTCGTCTCGGTCGTCAAGTTTGATGTCCTGATGTTCTGGGAAAGCGGCCTCGGTTGAGGCTCTGGAGGGTGCCTGCTGGAGCGCTCTGGGCACCGCATTTCCAGGGGTCCACGTGGCGACGGAATCGCCCCGGGACAGGCCACGAAAACTATCCCTAAGTTATAGTCATTTTCGGGGCGCCGAGCAAGGCGCGGCCCGCATCAAAACAGCTCGATTTGCGGTCTGGGCCCGGGGCTTTTCGGGGGTCGTTTTGTGGGTCGAGTTGAAGGCTGATTTGGGCGCAGTTTTTGACCCGGAATTGACAAGGGGGTTTGTCGCGATCCCGGGCATGCGAAACCACCCCGGTCTGCCTTCTAGCTCAGGCGGCTCAGGGCGCCGGCGTGCAGGGTGAAGTCCGCGCGCTCTTCGGGCGCTAGGTCGGGAGTGGTGAAAAGCTCGGGCCGCGTCGTGGTCACGAACACCTGGCTTGGGGAACCCTCGAGCAGACGGTAGACGGCGCCGGTGCGCGCCGGGTCGAGTTCACTGGAGACGTCGTCCAAGAGCAGGATCGGATGCGCGCGGCGCGCCTGGCGCAGACAGGCGAGCTCGGCCAGCTTGAGCGCCAGGGTCAAGACGCGCTGCTGTCCCTGCGACGCGTGCCCGCGGGCGGAGCGGCCGTCGACGAAAAGCTCGAGATCGTCACGTTGCGGACCGAAGGTGGCGCGGCCGCGTCGCAGGTCGTCTGTGCGCACTGCGCTTAACTTCGCGAGGAAGGATCCGCGATCCGCCGCGCCTTTTTCCAAAAGTCCCGCACGCAGCGCCAAGCCCGGCGCAGCCATCTTCTCGAATGCCGGGTGCAAGGCTTCTATCAAACGCTCTGCGGTCCTGACCCGCGCCGCAGACAGCGCAGCCCCATGCTCCGCAATGATCGTCTCGAGGGCTTCGAGCTCCGCGGCACGCGCGCCGCGCTCTTCCAACACGCGTTGCCGCGCGCGCAGTGCGCGGGTGTAGCGGCTGCGATGGTCCGCCGTGATCGGTTCGAAGAACAGCGCCACGCGGTCGAGAAGGGTGCGGCGACCCTGGGCGGCGCCCGCAACCAGCGTCAGATCTCCGGGGTGGAAAACGACAACGGGCGTCTGCGTGGCATAGACGGCCAGGTTCTTGGGCCGCTTGCCGTTGAGGCGGAAGGCGCGCTGCCCGCGCCCCAAGAGCGCACGTTGCTCCCGGGTCAGGTCGCCCTCGCGAAGCACCGCAGCCGTGAGCGCTTCGGAGGCACCTTCGCAGATCATCTCGTCGCTACGTTCGGTCCGAAAGCTCTTGCTGGTCGCCACCAGGTACAAAGCCTCAATCAGGCTAGTCTTGCCCTGACCGTTGTCGCCAGCGATGACGTTCAATCGCGCTACGGGCTTGAACAACGCCCGCTGTAGGTTGCGGAAGCCGGTAACCTCGACCTGTTCGAAACGAAGCGGCTGGGTCACGTCAGATGCGCATTGGCATCACAACCGCGAGGTAGCTGCCTTTCGCGCTCTCGGTGCCGGGACGCAGCACGGCGGGATCGAGATCACCGCTGATGCCCAGGATGATCTCGTCTTCGTCCATGGCCGACAGCACGTCCAGGAAGTAGCGGGCGTTGAAGCCCACGGTCACGCTGGGTCCGTCGTAGTCGACAGCGATTTCGTCGAAGCCCTCGCCGCTTTCCGGGCTTTCGCTTTCGAAGCGCACTTTGCCTTCGAAGATAGTGAGCTTCACGCCCCCGGTGCGATCGCTAGCCGCTAGCGACACGGCCTTGAGCGCCTCCGCCATTTGCACGCGGGGGATCCGGATCGCGCGTTCTGTCGTGTCGGGAATGACCTGATCGTAGGGGGGAAACTGCGCGTCCACGAGCTTGACGCTGAAGTGCAGGCCACCGAGCTGGAAGAAAGCGTTGGGGCCCGTCTGCCCGAGGGTGAGGGTGCCCGCGCCAGCATCTTCTCCTGCCTTCGCGGCTTCCGTCAGCGCCTCATCGCACAAGCGGCGCAGCTCCTGGATCCCCTTGAGCGGGATCAACATGTTGGTCGATGCCTGTGCGCCGCCCACCGTGACGTCCATACGACTGAGCCGATGGCCATCCGTTGTGACCATGCGTACGCGATCGCCATCCCACTCGAACAGCGCGCTGTTGAGATGCACTCGAGTCTCATCGGCTGAGATCGAAAAATGCGTACGCGTGATCAGCTGAGACAGCACGTCCACGTCCATCGCGTGGGTGGTCGCGCCGTCTTCAAGCTTTGGCAGCGACGGGAATTCCTCGCCGGGGATCCCGTGAAGCGTATAGCGACGCGCGCCACCGACGGAACGCACTGTCGTCTGGGCAGCGTCGTTCACGGAAATCGCGATCTCGCCCTCTGGCATCATTTTGACGCGTTCGAACAGGTCCCGTGCGCCCACGGCGACGGAGCCGCCTTTATCGACTTTGGCTTTGAGAGTTCCGCTGACCGCCAGATACAGGTCCGTTGCTGCGAGGCGCAGTTGGTCGGGTCCGGAGACTTCGAGCAGCACGTTGCCGAGGACCGGCATGGTGCTCTTTTTGTCTGCGACCCCTTGGCAGCGCTGTAGCAGCCGAACCAGGTCTCTTTTGCTGACAATGACCTGCATGACGCACGCTGCTTAGCCGGGTCGAGTCGCCGACGCCAGAGTCAGGTCAAAACCCAGAGCGCGGCCCCTCTTCTTCTCTCTAAGATCTTATAAATTTATAAATACGTCGTAGACGTAGGGCCTGTGGACGGTGGGGATAACCAGCTTAAGCTCTTGAAATACAAAGAGAATACGCTGTGAGCGGCTGTGGAGGGATGCCACTGAAACTCGCGCGTCGGTTGGGGACGATGTGCTGCGATGTGGGATACCCAACGCCAATACCGAGGTCATCCGCAGGGTTTTCCCCGAGTTTTCCCCAGGGTGTGGAAAAGCCGGCTACGCGAATAACTACAATGAAATCAAGCAGCTACGCTGCGCTCCGCTTCCACACGGGCTAGGGCGTCCAACAGGATCTTTTTTGCGTTTTCGTAGGTCTTGGGGCCGATGTCGCCGCCACTGTGCGCTGTCTCCAGGTGGACGAGCTCGTCTAACAGGCGTCGTCTGGCCCGCTTGAGGTCGTCCAGGGGTGCCATGGCCAACGTCCCGCCCGCCCGCGAAGCCACCCACAGACCGGCCAGAGCGATCAGGGCGGCCAGGCCTGCGGCGATCCAACGTCCCGGTCCCGGGGTCGGCACGCCGGTCAGTTGGATCGAAACGGAATTCATTTCGGGTTCGCCGGGCTTGAGTTGGCGGCCCGTGACCAAGAGTTTTTGTCCCGTCGGTCCGGTGTTTTTTTCCGCGGCGTCAAAGCCGGCGACGTTGAGGGACATGCCTTCGGCCGCTTCGGCCATGACGCGGACTTCTGCAACATGCGGAGGCAAGCCGAGCTCGAAGTCGACCGTCGCATTGTGATCGTTCGGCACCTGAAAGCGAAACGTGACGTCGTGTTGACCGGGTTGGAACGTGCCAAGAAGTTCGACGGATTGGTCGCCAACCATCGCAACGCGCGCGTCCGTCATGCCTTCGTTCGTGACGAAACCCTTGGCGCCCTTGGGCAGCGAGAAGGTGACGCCATCGGGCACCCAGGTCGTCTTACCCATATTGAAGATACGGAACATGACTTCAAACTGAAAGATGTCGTCCCGCAGTTCGGTAACAATGATGCTGCGACCGCCGACCAGAGCTTTGTTGATGTCGCGAGTGACCGGGAAGATGTGCATCTTCACGCGCTGACCCGCGGCTTCCTTCAGATTGAACGGAGGTGCTGCGTAGTTCGCGGCGTCGTGTTTGACGGAAACCCGGTAGCTGTACGCAGAGTCGGTCTTCAGACCCCGGAAAGAGACTTTGCCTTCGGCGTCCGTGGTCCCATCTTGAAACTCCTTGGATTCGCCCTCGGCTACCGTCTGGCGCAAGATGCCGAGACGGACTGCCGTATTCGGTTTCGGAGAACCGTCTGGCGCGAGCAAAGTCACGACGATGCTGCCCGCCGGGATGCTGGAGTCTGGTTCGCTTTCGTCGGCTACGGGCTGAGGGCTTGCCCCCGGGGCGATGCTCGGGTGGCCTGCGGGTAGCTGCTGTGCTGGAGCCGCCGCCGCGGTGGGTTCGACCGGTTGCTCTGCGGGAGCGGGTTTCGATCCAGGTGCAGTGGGAGGAGTCAGAGCACGTGCGGAAGCCGGTGGCACGACGACGGGCGGTGCCTTGGGCAGCGGCTTGGGCAGGCTTGGGACTGGGACTTCTGGCGCTGGCTGCGCCGACGTAGTCGCCGGAGTCGCGAGAACGAGGCAGCAGATCAGTCTTCGTATGGCACGCCGCATTGTGGGCAGTTCTCCTCGTCATCCGCGTAGACGGCTGGACAGGCTTGGCATAGTCGCTCGCCTTCGTCAGCCAAGGCCTCGCCGCACTTCTTGCAAAAGGCGGCGTCCAAGTCGTTGCGCTTCTTGCATTGGCCACATGCGCGAGACGGCGCGGGTTTGTCCGTAGCGGGCGGCGCGACGGCTTTCGGGCTGTTCGGCTCTTCGCTTTCGTCCAGCGCGTCGTCGTCGATTTCCGTGGGCCGCGCGGAAACGGCTTCGTCCGGGGCGTCGTCATCTCCGGGTTCGTCGTCGTGATCGGCTTGCGAAGAACCGCCTGGCGGAGCTTTCGGTGCGAGCCCAGCCGAACGCAGTTTCTTCTCGAATAGCCGTGCAGCGCGGTCGCGGGCAGGTTTGTCCTGGTTCTCGAGAGCGCGGAGCAGCACCTTGGCCTCGGCGCGGTACTGGGTGGAAAGCTCCGCGTAGTCTGCCTCGCTGACTTTCCCAACGCCGCGTTCATATTCGAGGTCCTTGAGCGCTCGCAAGATGGCGCGCTTGCGCTCTTCTTCGACTGTCGGCGTTGCGAGACCCAAAGCCTCGTCCAGACTCATTTCCGCTTCGCCGGTGAGGCTTTGCACGCTGCTCCACGCCAGAAAGATCGCTGCGAGTAGCATCAAGCCCGCCGCCGTCATGAGTCCGGCACCGAGCCCACGCAGAGCAATGACCGTCGCAACTCCGAGCAGAGCCAGCACCGGAACGACGCGTCGAAGAGGAACGGGAAACTGGTTGATGCGGTCGAGCAAAGGATTCAGGTCACGGCGTAGCCGAGCTTTCGGGTAGTTACCAGCAATTCATTTGCACGTACTGGGCACGCTACACTGCGTTCCGCAGCAGATTTCTGGCCAAAAACAGCCAGCAAAGGTTTCCCCGCAACGACAGCCGTCTGTGTAGCAGTGCCCGCCGCAGTAACTGCCCTCACAGCAACTGGCGGTCCCTGCAAAGCGACCCACGTCGTTGCAGCTGCTAGGTCCCCCCGGGGCGTGTTGGGGGAGCATGGAACTGGCAGGTGGCAACGCCGGGCGTGGCGCATCCTGGTCGCAACCGCAGGCGAGTGCGCCCAGGAAAGCTGGGAGCAGCCAGGTCCGTGTCACAAGCGACGGCGCCGACCACGGGCGGCGCCGAGCAATCCGCCGGCAACCAGAGCGATCGCGCCCGGCAATAGCCATGGCGCAAGTTCTGCCGCGCTCGGCACGGTAAGCGGCGCTGCGGCCGCGGCTGGGCCCGCCCTAGGTGGCGCGCGCGTGTGGGTCGCCGCGAACGCGGTGCTTGGACCCATCGCCAGCCATATCGCGAACATGATCCCGCTCAGCCCCGCCGTTGCCGTGCGCACGTAGCCCCAAGCACCGAGGCGCTTTTCGCTCATTTCCGGCCAAAGCGAAGTCACGGAGCCGAGCAGCAAGATCAAGACGCCCATCCAAATCCACGACACCAGCGGGTTGACGTGGAACTGAAACGTCGCGCGTTTGGTCGTGGAGTTGATGCTGCCCACAACGACGTAGAGATCATCGCGAACCGTGTGGAGCATCGCGACTTCTGTCGTCGGGCTCTCCGGCATGCGTGAATACATGAACTTGGCTGGCGACAGCTTGCCCATGCTCTTGCCGTTTCGCTGCACTTCGACGTCGGCAAACGCCATGCGCTTGTTGGGGTCGACCTCCATACGCGGTCCTGTATAGGTCAGCGTATAGTTGCCGATGGTATGGCTCTCACCTGGCGACAAGGCCGTTTCGTGTTCCAACGCCCAAGCGGCGCCGGCGAACCCGAGGAACATCACGACGATGCCAGAGTGCACGATGTATCCGCCGTAGCGGCGTCGGCTCTTCTCCACCAGTCGTCGCAACGCGAGCAGCAGGCTCTCCTTTTCGCCAGCTTTTTCGCTGGAACGTCGGCGTGCGGCCACCCCGCGCTGGAACTCCTGAACAATGACCGCCATGTTGAACGCGGCGAGGGAGACCGTGATCAAGGGCAGCGCACTGCCCAAGTTCTGCAGCACCACACCGACGAAGCCAGTGTAGAACTGGTCTGTAGGAACCAGCGCCGGAAACCCTAGGCGTGCCCCGAAGGCTAGGTGTGCGCCCGCACCCGCGACCAATGCGATGAGCGGCGCCGCGAACGCCTTCTTCAAGGACTCTCCGCTCGTCTTGCGCCAGCCGAAGAGCGGCGCCAATCCCATCAGAGCGAAGATGATCAAGCCGATGGGTGCCATCCAACGATTGAAGAAAGGCGGCCCCACGGTGACGGTCTCGTTCCAGAGCCACTCGCTGATCTTCGGGAAGAGCGTGGCGATGAGGATAAACGTCATGCCGCCGAGCAGCGCCCAGTTGTTGACGACGAACATCGCCTCACGGCTCGCGATCGCTTCGATCTGATGCGAGCTTTTCAGCTTGGGGTAACGCCAGACCAAAAGGCCGATGCAGGTCGCAGCGGCGAGCCCCATAAACCAAACGAAGAAGATCCCGATGTTGCTTTGGGCGAAGCTATGCACGCTCGCGATGAGTCCGGATCGTGTCAGGAAGGTGCCGAAAATGGTCAGCAAGAAGGTGATCATGATCAGGAGCACATTCCACACTTTGAGCATGTTGCGCCGCTCTTGGATCATGGTGGAGTGCACGTAAGCGCTGGCGGTAAACCACGGCAAACACGCGGCGTTTTCCACGGGATCCCAAGCCCAATAGCCGCCCCAGCCGAGCTCTTCGTAGGCCCAGACCATGCCGAGGGCGTTGCCCAGGCTGAGAAAGATCCAGGCGAAGAGCATCCACTTGCGGACCGCCACGATCCACTCGTTGTCTAGGCGGCCGGTGATGAGCGCTGCGATGGAAAACGCAAAGGGGATCGCACAACCGACGAAGCCCATATAGAGGGCCGGCGGATGGATGATCATCCAGTAGTTCTGCAACAACGGATTGAGCCCGTCGCCTTCCAGCTTCGCCCCCGAAACGCTGGTCGAAAACGGGTTCGCCGCGAAGAGCATCAGGACAGCGAAGAAGCCGACGATCACCATCAGCGTCGCGATCACGTACGGCTGTAGCTGGCGGTAGCGGCCTTTGAGCCACCACACGCAGGCGACGATGTAGCCCGAGAGCAGGAACGACCACCAAAGCAGCGAACCGTCTTGGCCTCCCCACAGCGCGGTGAGCAAGTAGTCCGTGCTCATCGATCGATCGCTGTAGCGGGCGACATAGCGAATACGGAAGTCGTGGGTGATGAAGGCGTAAGCCAACAGCACGACGGCGAGAGCCACCAGCGCGCTGGTGGCATAGGCGCCCAGCCGCGCGGACTGCAGCAGGCGCGGCCGTCCGCGGCCCGCGGCCACAGCGACCGCGAAGGTGTAGCCCGCCGCTACGAGGACGGCATATAGAATGCCAGTTCCGAAGTCAGGAAGCGATTGCCACATGGGATTTCCGAGCGCTTAGGCAGCGCTGTGAGCAAGCCTTGGCGCAAACCTTCCGTTGCGCAATGTAATTTAGCCAGTTTCGGAGACGGACGTACCAATTTCGGCGCCAAGACACACCTTCTTGATGTTGCCTGGGATCATGCGGAACACGCGGATCGGTAGTCCGTTGTCGCGGCACAGTGCTACCGCCGTGGCGTCCATGACCTTGAGGTTTTCGGTCAGGAAGCGATCGTAGCTCACGCGCTCGAGCATTGTCGCGCCCGCGTGCTTGCGCGGATCGCGGTCGTAGATGCCTTCGACCTTGGTGGCTTTGAACAGTGCATCCGCCCGGATCTCCATCGCGCGCAGCGAAGCTGCTGTGTCCGTGGAGAAGTACGGGTTGCCGGTGCCTGCGGCAAATACGACGATGTGCCCGCGGTCCAAGTGTCGCATCGCGCGGCGGCGGATATAGGGCTCGGCGACCTGACGGATCTCGATGGCAGTCATGACGCGCGTGGGCGCGCCGCAGCGTTCGAGGGCGTCTTGCAACGCTAGAGAGTTGATGACCGTGGCCAGCATGCCCATGTAGTCGCTCTGCGCGCGATCCATGCCCTCGCTTGCACCTTTGAGTCCGCGAAAGATGTTGCCGCCACCCACGACGATGCCGATTTGAACGCCGGTGCTGAGGACTTCGGCAAGCTCCGCGGCCGTGTTCTTGAGCGTTGTGGTGTCGATGCCGAAGCCGCCCTCTGCGCCGCATAGAGCTTCGCCGGAGAGCTTGATCACTACGCGCTTGTATCTCAGCTTCTCTTTGTTTTCGGCGGTCACGAGCGGGATCCGTAGCCGGCGCCTGAGCGCGGCGCAATGCCCGCGTTGGAGACCCACTCTGGCGCGCTTGGCCGCGTCGTAGTATGCCCCGGCGTCGTGGGCAGCTTCTTGCGTTTCGTTCTAGCCGGCACCTGCGCGCTCGTCCTGAGCGCGCCGCTCGGTTGTGAGGAAAAGGCGCTGACGCCGTCGGCGCCGCCGGCATCTGCCAGCGCCGCGCCCCGGACGCTCTCCCCGGAGCTTGCTGCCAAGCCCCTGGCAACCGTCGGAGATCGGGTGATCACCTTGGGGGAATACGCGGCGACGATTGAACGCATGGATCAGTTCGAACGCCTGCGCTACCAGTCTGAAGACCGCCGCAAAGTGCTCTTGGACGAGATGATCAAGGTGGAGCTGCTGGCGCGAGAGGCGAAGAAGCGCGGCCTCGACGAAAAGCCCGAGACCCGTGCTCGCATCCGGCAGATTCTGCGCGACGAACTGCTGCGAACGGTGCGTGCGGAGCTGCCAGCGCCGAATGACATTCCGGACGCTGAAGTGCGCGCCTACTTCGAAAAGCACAAAGCGGACTACCGCGACCCGGAGCGTCGTCGTGTCGCACACATCGTCGTGGCCGACAAAGCCAAGGCGGAGCAACTGCTGCCCCAGGCCCAGAAGGCGAGTCCTATGCAATGGGGCAAGCTTGTTCAGGAGAATTCCTTGGACAAGCCACCCAAGCCCAGTGCGGCCGCACCCCTTGAGCTCGCGGGAGATTTGGGCATCGTGAGCGCGCCGGGCACGGAGAAGGGTGACAATCCGCGGGTTCCGGATGCGCTACGCAAAGCGGTGTTTGAGATCCCAAGTGTTGGCGCCGTGCACGGCGCCGTCGTCGAGGCGGATGGGAAGTTTCACATCGTGCGCATGACCGGCAAGACCGAAGCTCGTGAGCGGACGATTGCCGAGGCCGAGCGCAGCATTCGCGTCCAGCTACTTCAAGATAAGTTGCAGAAGCTTGAGAAAGCCCTGGAAAGCGATCTGCGCAAGCGCTTCAAGATCAGCATCGACGAAAAGGCTTTGGAGAAGATCTCCGTGCCCGGTTTGGAGCCTCCCAGTGGAGGAACGCCTCCGCCCAAAAAATGAGCGCTCTGCCGCCGACCGCGAAAAGCGGTTGCCCCAGGCGGAAGCGGGCGAGAGGTGGCAACAAGAGCTGCGCCGTACTCTGCGAAGCGCAGAGCAATTGCGCGAAGCCCTGGGTCTCAACGACGGCGAGCTCCGTGCGTCGCGTGCCGCGGAGAGTGGCGGCTTTCCCATCGCGGTCACGCCTCACTACCTGAGCCTGGTCGACCGTTCGGATCCGACTTGTCCGATACGTAGGCAGATTGTGCCCAGCCCCGACGAGGCGTTCATTGCCGACTCGGATATGAGAGATCCCCTCGGCGAGGAGGCGCACCAAGTCGCGCCGGAGTTGATCCAGCGCTACCCCGATCGGGCGTTGCTTTTGGCGACGGACCGCTGCGCCGTGTATTGTCGCTTTTGCACGCGCAGTCGCATGGTGGGTGCGGGGGGCGGAGCGCGTTCCCTAGCTGCTCTGGCGCCGGCCTTCGACTATTTGCGAGCCCACCCGGAGGTCAAGGACCTGATTGTCAGCGGCGGGGATCCGCTGATGCTCAAGACGGAGAAGCTCGTGGCGATTGTCGACGCGGCACGAGCCGTCCCGAGCATCGAGACGATTCGGATTGCGACGCGCGTGCCGGTGGTGCTGCCGTCACGGATCACCCAAGAGCTCACGGCGGCGCTGCGCGCGCATCACCCGATCTGGATCATGACGCACTTCAATCATCCCCGTGAGCTGCATCCGGCGGCTCAGGCCGCCTGTGAACGCCTGGCGGACGCGGGCTTCCCCGTGATGAACCACACGGTGCTGTTGCGTGGAGTCAACGACGACGCCGGCTTGCTCGCGCAGCTATTTCGCGGACTTGTGCGGATCCGCGTCCGGCCGTACTACCTGCTGCAAGCCGACCCAGTGCGTGGCACGTCGCATCTGCGCACGCCGCTTTCCCGAGGGATCGAGATCATGGAGGCGCTCCAAGGCCGCCTCTCGGGGATCGCCTTGCCCAAGCTGATCGTGGACACCCCGGGGGGGCACGGCAAAGTGCCCGTCGGCCCGGACTACGTGCTTTCGCGACGGCCCGGCGCCACCCGCTTTCGCACGCCCCGTGGCGTCGAGGTGGACTACTTGGACCCGTGACGCGCTAGCGCTCTCGTGGTACCGCGGCGCCCATGTCAGACCAGCGCTCCCCCGCCCTGATTCGCTTGGACGAGCTCAACGCGCAGGCTTTGCAAGGTGGCGGCCAAGCGCGCATCGACAAGCAACACGCCGCCGGGAAGCTGACCGCTCGCGAGCGCATTGACCTACTGCTCGACCCGGGCAGTTTCGTGGAACTGGATCGCTTCGTTACGCACCGTTGCAGCGATTTCGGCATGCGAGAGCACAAAGTGCTCGGCGACGGTGTCGTGACCGGACACGGGACCGTTGACGGCCGCCGCATATTTGTCTTCGCCCAAGACTTTACGGTGTTTGGGGGCTCTCTCTCGGGTGCTTACGCGTCGAAGATCGTGAAGATCATGGATCTGGCGATGCGTGTTGGCGCGCCAGTGATCGGTCTCAACGATTCTGGAGGCGCTCGGATCCAAGAAGGCGTGGAATCCCTGGCGGGCTATGCGGACATCTTCTTGCGCAACACCCTTTCGAGCGGTGTGATCCCTCAGCTGAGCGCGGTGATGGGTCCCTGCGCGGGAGGCGCAGTGTATTCCCCGGCCATCACCGACTTCATCTTCATGGTGGAGCAGACCAGCTACATGTTCATCACCGGGCCGGAGGTGATCAAAGCGGTCACGCACGAAGAGGTCAGCAAGGAAGATCTCGGTGGTGCCAGCGCCCACGCGGGGCAGAGCGGTGTGGCGCACTTCACAGCAAACGACGATCGGGCCTGTTTGGCGCAGATCCGCGAGGTGCTCAGCTTCCTGCCCCTGAACAACACCGAAGATCCTCCCGTGAGTGCGTGCGATGACCCCATCGATCGCGACGTCCCTGAGCTGGACGACATGGTGCCAACGGAAAGCAACAAGCCTTACGATATGACGCGGGTCATCAAGGCCGTCGTCGACAACAGCCACTTCGTGCAGGTGCACGAGGCCTACGCGCGCAACATTCTGTGTGGGTTTGCCCGCATTGGCGGTCGGCCTGTTGGCGTCGTGGCCAATCAGCCCGCCATGCTCGCTGGGGTCTTGGACATCAACGCGAGCTTGAAGGCGGCGCGCTTCGTGCGCTTTTGCGACTGTTTCAACATTCCGCTGCTCACCTTCGTGGATGTGCCGGGCTTCTTGCCCGGAGTCGAGCAAGAGCACCGCGGTATCATCACCCATGGGGCGAAGCTCTTGTACGCGTTCTGCGAAGCGACGGTGCCCAAGCTGACGGTCATCACGCGCAAGGCCTACGGCGGCGCCTACGACGTCATGAGCAGCAAACACATTCGCGGCGATGCGAACTTTGCGTTTCCCACGGCGGAGGTCGCGGTGATGGGTCCGGATGGCGCCGTTAATATCGTGTATCGCCACGAAATCGCGGAGGCGAGCGACAAGGTGGCGGCGGCCAAGGGTTTTGCCGACGAGTACCGCGCTACCTTTGCAAATCCCTACAAGGCCGCTGAGCTGGGCTTCGTCGACGAAGTCATCTATCCGCGAGAGCTGCGGCGGCGGCTGGCGACGTGCCTTTCGATGCTCAAGAACAAGCGTGCCGACAATCCTCCACGCAAGCACGGCAATATCCCGCTCTAGGCTCGCGACGTTAGGGGCGTCGGGGCCAAGTCAGCGCAGCAGCAGCAGAAGAAGGACGACCAGGCACAACGCCCCGGCGCCGATCAGCATGAAACCGCGTTGAACTGCGTCCGTGTCAGCGGCGTCCATGGCGCGTAGTGCCAGCTGGTGCTCACCGAGGCAGCGCTGCACATAGCCGTCGGCCGCTCTGACCTGCGATGCAGTTTCCTCGTCCAGTTGTAGCTCCCCCGCGGCGAGCAGCGTCTGGGCTATTTCCGCGAGAGCTTGCTGCATCATGGCGTCTGCGTTGCCGGCAGCGGTCTGCTGAGAGGAAAGTTGTGTCTGCAGCTGTGCTTTCTGAGCGGCTTCTTCTTGCTGCAAAGACTGCAACGCTTGGGCTCGCGCCTGCTTCTCTGCTGCGGCTTGACCCAAGCGCTGTTGGGCGACGGCGAGGGCCTGGCCTGCGGCGAGCGCTTCTTGCCCGCAGGCGGCGGCCTGCGTCTGGAGGTTCGCCGCTTGGGCTTCGGCCTCCGGCGGGATCGCGACGCCGGCTTGTCCGCCCGTGGCTGCCGTAATGATCGCGCGCGCCTCGATCAAGAATCGCTTCTGCTTGGCCTCGACGCGTTTCAAGCCGGTCTCGGCAGACTGCTGCTCGCTGATCAGCGTCTTTTCCGCGGCCTCTGCCGTGCGAAAGGCTTGCTCCAACTCCGCGGTTTGCGCGCGGAAGCGATCTTGGATCTGCGCCAGCAGAGCATGCACATCGCCGAGGGCCTGTTTGCCTTGCTGCAGCTGCCCCGCGGCGGCGGTTACCTTCGTCATCAGAGCGGCGTAGCGTTCGTCGCCTTGGATGGCGGGAAGCCGAGGACGAGCTAGGTCCGCGAGGAAGCGCTCTTTGCGCGCTTCCGCGTCTTTGAGCTTGGCGTCGAGCGCCGGCAGCTCCCCCCGCAGCGCGCGCTTGCGCAGGGTCACGCGGACAGCATACGCCGGCGTCGCGAGTAGCGAGGTGGGCGCGGGGCCGTAGCCGGCAGTGTCCTCCACCTGAACGGGATCCATCTGGAGCGCGACGGCTGCGGCGGGGGCTGCGGGGGCCGCGACGGGGGCTGGCGGGGGTGGACGATACGACTGAAGATCCAGACTCCCCACGGGCATGTCGGCGTCGAAAGCTTCCAAGTTCGGGCCTGAAT
>CBDUPW010000167.1:0-15115 GCA_965369205.1 uncultured Polyangiaceae bacterium
CCCCTCGACGCCCCCATCTCCGCTCGGGACCGCAGAGGCAGCTGCCGCTCGGAGCTGTCCAATGCGTTCCCGAACGTTGGCGGCATCCGGAGCGTCCGGGTCCACTCGCAAGTACTCGTCCAGCTTGTCCGCCGCGTCGCTGTAGCGGCGGAGACGTTCGAGGCAGACGCCGGAGTTGAACAAGAACGCCGGATACGAGTGTTGGGAGTAGCCCTGCTCAAAGATCTTCGCGGCACCCTCGTAGTCTTTTGCTAGGAAGAGTCCCTGACCCTTCTCCATTTGGGCGCGGATCGCCTTCAGGGTCTCCGAGCGCAGTGGCGCACCGGACTGGGCTGGCGCAGCGAACGAGAGGAAGAGCAAAACCCCAAGGGTCAGCCCCGACAGCAGTCTGGCAAGGCGAGCACTCACAAGACAGAGCAGACTCCGAAAGCACCGTCGCGACAAGGGGAGCCCGTTTTCAGACGACAGCATTGGGCGAGCGCCTGGGGAAAACGCGAAAATTCGTGCATTTTTCGTTGCGATTTGGTTGCCGCCTCGCGGCCGGACCGCGCTATGCTAGCCAGCGCATTGCTTGGTTCTCACAGGTAGCTCGACTCATGCGCCTTCGTCTCGCAAATCTCGCCTGCAGCTTGACGCTGCTCGCCGCCGTCCCCGCAGCCGCAGCGGAGGATGCACCGAAGCCCTACGTGGAATGCACGTCGGAGCCCACAGAAGGCGATATTGCCGCCGCGAAAGGCGCGTTCCAAGCCGGACAAGCCTCCTTCAACGAGGCCGACTACAACCGGGCAATCACGTACTGGGAAGACGCCTACCGCCGCGATTGCACGGCACACGCGCTGCTTCTGAATCTGGCGCGCGCCTACGAGCTCAACGCGCAAAAACGCATGGCAGTCAATTCCCTAGAGACGTTCCTGGCGCGGAATCCGAGCACGCCGCAGCGCGATCAGATCGCGCGCCGCATCGAAGTGCTGAACGAAAAGATCGCCGCAGAGGGGCCTGCTGCACCGACGGGGCCGCAGCCAAGCGTGCCGGGCGGGCCGGCAGGGACAGGTCCCGGAACGCCCGTCGCCCCGCCTGATAGCGCTGGAGGCAGCCGACCTTTGGTACCACTTTTGGTTGCGGGCGGCGGTGGTCTGATTGCCGTGGTTGGCACCGTGCTCTATTTCGGCGCGAAGTCGGACGAAAAAGCCGCCGAAGACAAATGCCCGAGTCGCAAGAACTGCCCCGAAGCCATCCAGCAAGAAGGCAACGACGCAGTCAAACGCGCAGACACAGCTGGCGTGATCACCATCGCGGGTGTTGCCATCGCTGCAGGTGGTGTCGCCTGGTATTTTCTTTCCGACCCGGAGCCCGCGGCGACCGCGAATGCCCAGCCGAAGCGTCGTGCGCCCCAAGTCGCCCCCACTTGGTCGCCAGGTTACGCCGGGCTCAGCGTTAGCGGCGCGTTCTAGCGCAGTTGATCCGTTCGTTCGCGCCTTACTCAGCAGGCGCGTCGAGGTCCAAATCTAGATCCGGAGGCCGCGCTGACTTCGAGGGGCGCTTCGCTCCACCCCAAGTCGTGGTCGCGGACCCCTCACCCTCGCGGATGCTCTCCTCATCCACATCGGCGGGATCAAACGGCTTCGCCGAACTGCCCGGAGCAGACGGCGTGGCGACAGCGCGCAGCGTGGCGCGATCAGGCTCCAGCGGAAATGGTGTTTCGCTCGACGAACCACCGCAGCCGCCGAGCACCATTACAGAAAAGAACAGCGCCTTGTTCACGGGCACAGCGCTACCATGGCTAGACGATAGCGAGCAAGGCTCGCTTCGGCTGCAGGTACGGCGGATCTTTGGTGCGCCGCGCCGGATATTGGCTAGGGTTCAGCCATGCCACGCCGAAGCAGTTGGACCAGCGTCGTCGCGGTGGCAGCGTTTCTGGCCTGCGGGTCCAATGACGAGCCCAAAGACGACAATAGTTGCGGTGGACGCACCTGCCCCTTCAACTACGCGGAATTCGACGGGAGCGCCCCGAGCGTGTCCTTTGAGACCGACGTGATGCCCCTATTCCGGCGGGCATGCGGTTTCTCGGTATGTCACGGCAAAGAGAGCGGCTCTGCCGCGGAGTTGTACTTGGGCCCCAAATGTCCGCCCGCTGAGGACGATCCAACGTGCACCCAGGGGATCCCAGACAGCGTCGGCCGCCAGGCCATCCTCGACAGCATCGTCGGCGTATTCAGCAAAACGGCCTCGGCCATGCACCTCGTCACGGCAGCGAGTCCGGAGCAGAGCTTCCTCATGCTGAAGGTCGATGGTTGCCACAACGGCGCGGGCCTGAGCTGTACCGTTCAGGATGGCGCGAAGACCAGTGGCGCCTGTGGTGACCCGATGCCCCAAAGCTCCGATGCCCTTTGCCAGTCCGAACGCGATGTCATCCGTCGATGGATCGCCCAGGGCGCCGCAAACAACTGAACAAAGATGATCGGTCGCATCACAGGCAAAGTCGTCGCAGAAGAAGCCACCGGGCTGCTCCTGGTGGACGTGCACGGCGTGGGCTTCGAGGTCTTGACGCCAGTAGGCTCGCGCGCACGCGCCGCAAGCACTGGGGAACTCGTCACGCTCCAGGTCCACACTCACGTACGCGAAGACGCTTTTGAGCTCTTCGGTTTCGCCACCGAGACAGAGCGCCGTCTCTTTCGCCTGCTCATCGGAGTCCCGAATGTCGGGCCGAAGCTGGCTCTCGGCACCCTGAGTGCGCTCCCGGTAGAGGAACTGCGCGCAGCAGTGGCTCGAGGAGATGTCGCGCGCCTGACCCGGGTTCCAGGCATCGGCAAGAAGACGGCCGAACGCTTGGTGCTTGAGCTCAAAGACAAGCTTGAACGCGAGGTGGCGGTCGGCTCCGCACCCCAGCCGAAGGGCGGAGATGCCGAGCGCTTGCTCTCCGCGCTGACGAATATGGGGTACCGAGCTCAAGAAGCGCAGCGCGCGGTCAGCGCCCTCGGCGACCGCGTCGGTAGTGCACCCATGGTGGATCTGCTCCGAGAAGCGCTGGCGCACCTCACCCCATAATCGCCGCCTATTCGCTGTTTTCTGTGTCGAGTTCGGTTGTCTGGGCTGCGGCCGGTCCGCTATCCTTGACCCCGCGTGGTTGTCGTGGATAATCGCGCGCTTACGGGAACATAGCGTCAGTGCAATGCACCCTGGGAGGCCCGGCGTGATCACGTGTGCGAAGTGCAGCAAGGAAAACCAGGACCATTACAAGTTTTGCTTGGGATGCGGCGCTGAGCTGCCCCGCGAGAATTCGCCCAAGCCATTCTCGGCCCAAACCCCGCCACAAGGCGTGCCTGCGGCTGCAGCACCCGCTGCGCCGGCACCGGCAGGGCCGTCCGCAGCTCCTGCGGCACCACGACCCGCATCAGCTGCGCCCGCGGCAGCCGCGAAGTCGGGCACCAACGTGGATTGCCCACAGTGCGGCCATAACAACCCCGACTCCAATCGGTTCTGCGCTTCGTGCGGCTACAATCTCGCCGCGTTGAAGAGCGGTTCGGTCCCGTCGGCTGCCCCCCAAGCACCAGCGGCTGCAACAGGCAGCGCGGGCCCAACGATTACACTGACAGCATTGCGCGCAGATGGCACCGAAGCTGGCACCTACGTCTTGCCAGACGCGACGGTCGTCACCGTCGGCCGTGACACCGGAGCCATCTTTGCGGGCGACAGCTACCTGTCCCCAAAACACGCCACGTTCGATCGCGCAGGCGGCGGGCTGAGCATCAAGGACGAAGGCTCCCTCAACGGCGTCTACGTCAAGCTCAAGCCCAACGAGCCCGAGCCGCTCGAGTACGAGGACCTGTTTCGCATCGGCCAGGAAATCATCCGGATTGAGCCTTTGAAGCACCAGCCCGCTTCCCCGGACGGAGTGGAACGCTTCGGTAGCCCGGCGAAGGGCTATATCGGTCGACTGGCACTGGTGATCGGTCGGGACACCACCGGCAATGCATTCCCTATTCCCGAGCGCGGCGTGCACTGCGGCCGCGAGCGCGGAGACATCCTCTTCTCTGAGGATGGCTACGTATCCGGGCTTCATTGTCGCGTGCATCGTGCGGAAGACGGAAAGATGTACCTAACGGACGTGGGCAGCTCCAACGGCACCTTTGTCCGACTGCGGACCCAACGTTCCCTGGGGCAGGGTGACGTGCTGCTCATGGGTCAGCAATTGTTTCGGATCGACATCTGAGCACTGAGGGGAGCGGGCTCGAATGAGCTCACCACGAACCATTCGAGTCGTAGCCGCAGTCATCGATCGCGACGGGAAGTACCTGATCACTCAGCGCCGTCCATCGGCCGTTCTGCCGCTACTCTGGGAGTTCCCGGGCGGACGCGTCGAGGAGGGCGAGTCGGACGCGGACGCTTTGCGTCGCGAAGTGCGCCACCGCTTGGCGGTCGAGATCACCCCCGGCCAGTTGATTAGTTTCGTGAGCCATCCCTACGAGCACTACGTGGTCGATCTGTATCTCTATGAGTGCAAACTGGCCGGTGGCGAACCGACGGAGCAGAACGTACACTCGTTCAAGTGGGTCACGAGCGCAGAATTCGACCAGTTCCCGTTCACACCGGCGGACGAACTCTCCATGAACAAGCTACTCGGCTTGGGCTAGTCGTCGGCCTGGCGCTGTGGGTCAGCGCAAACAACGTCCGCGCCCAAACAGCTCCCATCGCGCCGACGGACGGCGTTGGATTCGCGACGTCTGCGGCGCCCTTTGGTGCCGGCGCGCAGGTGCAGTTCAGAAGCGATGGCGCGCCGGTACAGGTGTACATCGCGCAAACCCGGCCCGGGGACGCGCTGGCAACGGATTTCAAACGCGTAGGGCGAACGCCGTTTTCCATCGAGCTCGCGCCGGGGCGATACCGCGTCGAAGCCGAGGGCGTGGACATATCGAACGGTGGCATGTGGTTTCAGATGGGGCCAAAACCGCGACGAATCGTGGTGAAACCGGGCAAGGAAGGACTGGGCCTGCTGGGGGGACTGAGCCTCGCTGTCGGGATCACGGCCATCGTTGGCGCTACCGCCGTGCTGGCTTCGGGGTCAAAGGCTCCGAGCACATTGGACAAACCTGCCATCCTGATCCCGGCCTACGCCGCGGGCGCTGTACTGGTCGGGGCGGGGATCGGTCTCAACCTTGCGTCGACCACCCATGTAGAGGAAACCCGCGGCGCACAAGCACGCGCGGACCTCACGTTTAGATTCTAGAGCTTGAACGTGCCAAGCCCCCACGCGCTCGGGGAAGAAACGCTGACGAATCACGCAACCGATTGGCGCCTGGGCCGACCGGCGTACCTATGTGGACGCACTATTGCCGAGGCATGGTCGAACACGTCCTCGACCTGCTTTCCGCGCGACGCTGCGCGGGGTGCGACAAACCGTCGGCGCCGGCCCTTTGCGCGCAATGCTGCAGCGGTCTCGTGCCTGCCACACCGGTTCACTTCGGCGGCATCCCGGTATTCAGCGTCAGCGGATACGCCCCTCCCCTCAGCCTGGCGATCAAACGCATGAAATACAATCGACGGCCGGACATCGCTGCTCGGCTTGCGGAAACCCTCATAGGCGTGCCCGGCCTGCCCGGCGCGCTGCGCGCCAACTGCCTCGTTCCGGTCCCGCTGCACCCGAGCCGCTTGCAGGAGCGTGGGTTCAATCAATCCGCGCTGCTCGCGCGGGAATTGTCTCGAAGCGTGCACGTCCGGGTCAACCACCGGCTCTTGCGGCGCGTTCGGACCGGTCCCCCGCAAGCACGCTGCTCGGGCGCGGCCCGGCGCGCCAACATTCTCGGGGCATTTTCCGTACAGCCAGCCCGCCCCCCTGCACGGGTCGCCCTGGTGGACGATGTGGTCACCACAGGCTCCACGGCGCGGGAGTGTATCGAGACATTGCGGGCGGCGGGCCATCAGGTCACGGCGATCGTCGCCGTTTGCTGCGCGCCGGAGCCGGATTGATTGCTCAGCGACGTAGAAAATGCGAAGGACTTTCCACTTGTCGCCAGCAATGGAAGGATCGCTGGCGAGAAGACGGATAAGGAACCGATTGGCCGGGACATGAGCGACTGGAGTTGGGCTGACCCAGACGGCGTCGTCAGCGAGGTAGACGAGTGGGAGCTGGTTTCATCCCTGTCTTCCGCTACCTTCGCGCACTACACGCTGGTGTGGAAGCCCGGCTGGAAAACCTGGCTGCCCGCCTGCCAGGTCGGTGAGCTTGCCGGCGCCATCCCGGATGGGAAGGCGGAATCCCCAGTTGAACCGGAACTCGATGCGTCCATCCAGAAGGCGCCGCCTCCGCCCTTGGAGCGCTACAACGCTTATCGCGGTCGCGACACGTCGAAGCTACTGGGAGGCGCCGCCAAGCTGCTCGGCGGCGCCAAAGCCAAGTCGAGCTTGCCACCCCCACCTCCACCGCCGGGCTCGATGCCGCCGGCGGGGCGTGTGCCAGCCGCCCCCCCCGCTGCCCGCCGCCCGCCCATGCCTACGCTGGTGGAAGCGGCCGCCGCGGGGACGAGCGCGACGGCAACGCTGCGACCTCCGGCTGCGGTGCCGCCACCGCCACGGGCGGTGCCATCGCGTCTGAGCGATCCGGGCGCGGAGGCGGAGCCCGCGCCAAAGGCCACAGCGGCTCCGATCATCCGCGCCGCGCCAACGCCGTTGCCCCCGGCTCCGGCGCCCGCGCCCGCAGCGGCTGCGCCAACGCCGGCAATCGCCCCAGCGCCAAAATCCAGTTCATCCATGCCTTTGATATTGATGGGCCTGCTCGGCGTTGGGCTCCTCGGCATCGGAGGCGTGGTTGTGGGCGCTTTGCTGCGCGGACAACTAGGCGGCCCGACCGTCGCGGACGTGGTGCCCTCGAACCGGGCCCCTGAGGAGGGTGCCAGCGGTGCAACCCTGCCCTGCCAAGCCGAGCGACCAGCGAAGAAGCTCGCAGATTCGATCTACCTCGCCATTCCACCCTACGTCGGTGGTTCGGGAGAAAAATCCTTCGTCGGGTTCGCGGCCTCGCCCAATGAAGGGGTTGGCATCGAAGTGGACTTGAGTTCTTTGTCCACGAAAGAGCGCTTCAAGGAGCAGAGCCCTGCGCGTCTCACGGGCGTCGTTCCCCTCACGCAGAATGGACCGGTTCGCTTCCAGCTGGATTCCACGGATGATGCGCTCAAGTTTGCGCGCAGCGTGGATGCGAAGCCATCCTTTGCCATTGGCGTCAGCGAAGAAAACTTCGCCCGCCAACGCGGCGGCTCGACCTCCGTCGTCTGGGCTAGTGGTGGCTCACAACGCATGACCGAACCGCGTATCGCGGACTACCCGGATTACGGACACGTTGTGACCTTTCGGCAGGGAGGACAGAGCGGAAAGATCCGAGTCGGTTGGCTCAAGCAGGACGGAGCACGCGCCTCAGATCTCGGCACGGTAGAAGTGTCCGCTTCACACGTCGGCACTCCCATGGTCGCAGCCAACGACCGTGAGGCCCTCGTTGCCTTTGCCGCCAAGGCCACGCCGGACTCCTATTGGCGTGTCTATCTCTCAAGATCCGAGCCTGGCAAGGCTCCCGGCCCAGCGGCCGGTTTTCGAATTCCGCCGGGTGGTCCCGGAGCCGAGGCCATCTCGCCGGGAGCCACGGGAGTGCCCGGTGGCCGATGGTTGGTGCAGTGGACGGAAGGATCTTCGGGAAATCGCGTAGTTAGGCTGCAAACCTTGGCACATGACCTGATCCCGGTGGGAGATCCTATTGATGTTTCACCTGAGGGAGCCAATGCGGGCCAAGGCGTAGTATGGCTCCAAAACGGTTCCGCTCTCTCCTTATTCCTCGTAAAGAGTGGCGCCAGACATGAACTCTGGGGAGCTACGTTGAAATGTCCTTGAACTACAAGCTGAAGCGACGCGCCAGTCACACCCTCCTATCCCTTGCCATTGCCGCGAGCCCCCTAGGCTTGGTGGCAGTTGCGTCAACGCCTGGTTGCCTATTCGGTAGCGGCGGCCCATCTGCGGTCGGCCAAGGCAAGCAATACCAAAGCGGTGATCCGACCTTCGACGAGTACTTTCAGTCGTTGTACGACCTGCAGGTAGAACTGGCCAAAGCGCCTTCGGATGAAAAAGAGATCCGCCGCGAGCTGGCCAAACAACTGAAGGGGGACCCGGACGCCTCAGCAACCCTGCTCGCTAAACGGGCGGAGAAACGGGCGAAAGAGTTGGCCACAGCCGGCACTGGCTTAAAGGCCGAAGTCTCCGGTTTGGGCGACAGCGACCCCGCAGCAGAGATCAACGCTGCCGGAACCGACCTCGACGCCGACGGCAAAGAGTTCGTCAACGCCGTCAAGGCCGCGATCGTGTCGCAGGCCAAGCTGCACAACAGGATGAAGAAGGCCAGTCGGATCATCGAGAAGCTGAGCGGAATGAGTGCCGCGCTCGAGCAGCAAGTCGATAGCTCCTTTCGAAAGAGCGTGTCCCAGAAGGGCGAGGTACGAAAGAACTTGGCGGACGCCAAGAAGCTGCTGCCCATCATGCAAGCCCGCGCGGACGAGGTCGCGAGCAACGCCGAGGCAGCCGTGAAGAAGCTGGTTGAAGCGGTCAATACCGACGACGGAAGCTTCAACAAGCCGCCGCCCCCGCCACCTCCCCCGCCGCCAGAGGATCCCACTGGGGAGACGGGCAACGGGGACAAACCCAAATCCGGTGGCGGCGACAAACCCAAATCCGGTGGCGGCGACAAACCCAAATCCGGCGGTGGGCCACCACCGCCACCGCCGCCTCCACCTCCCCCTGGCGACTTCGAACCCTAAGGGTTCCTGCGTCCAGGCTGGGGCAGCCGGGGGGGGGCCGCGCCCCTCAGTTCACGCGGCGGATGGCTTCAAGAAACGGCGCGGCGGGAACGAAGTCGGTGCAGCGCACAGCTTCTTTCCCCGCCGAGTCGTATACGAGCACCGTCGGCAGGCCGACGACCTTCATAGTTTGCATCGCGTCGGTGACCTGGGGGTCTTCGTCGTCGGTGGCGTCGACTTTCACCGCCACGAAGCGCCCTGCCTCGAGTGCAACATCGGGCTTGCTGAAGGTCTCGCGGTCGAGTTGTTTACAGGCACCACACCAAGTGGCCGTGAAGTCGACCAGAAGCGGGCGTTTCTCTTGTTGGGCCTTCGCCTGAGCCTCTGGCCAAGTAAGCGCCTCCCCTGAGAGCGACTGCGCGGGCTTGGAAATTCCCATCACAAACAGAAACGCCCCCACGGTCGTCAGCAGGGTGCCCACACCCTTGCGGATCTTGATGGCCGCACCCGGTTCGTCGAAGGAGCGATGCACAGCGCCCATCAGCAGCCCGACAATCACTGCGACGCCGACAATCGCCAGAAATACCGTGTCGCCTCGGGCAACGCTGTGCAGAAAGGGGAACGCCGTCGACAAGAAGTACAGCGCAACCACAACCAGCACGATCCCCAGCAAGCTCTTCACGTGCACCATCCAGCGACCACTCTTTGGCAGCTGAACAGCAAAGGCTCCCACCAAGAAGAACGGCGCCCCCAAGCCGAGGGCAAAGGCTGCCATGGCCAACGCACCGAGGCTGCCGCTCTGTGTCTTGGCAATCCAAGTGAGAATGCCGGTAAGCACCGGGCCCGTGCAGGGCGCGGCGATCAGCCCACAGACCAGGCCCAGAACGAAGGCGCCTTTGTAGCCAATGCCACCCACCGTCGCGAGCTTGTTGGTGATGGATGACGGCAAGGCGAGCTCAAACGCGCCGAACATCGAAGCCGCCATCACCAGGAACAACACGCTAATGCCGACGATGACCCACTTGCTCTGAAGGATCGTTCCGAAAACGCCGCCTGTCATGCCGGCAACGACGCCCATGGGCACGAACATCGCCACGATGCCCAGCACAAACGCCAGCGATAGTGCCGTGCCGTGCCAGCGACTCTTGCTTTCTCGCGCCCCAAACACGCTCACAGTGACTGCGATCATCGGATAGACGCACGGTGTGAGGCTGACCAACAACCCCCCGAGAAACGCAGCGCCCCCGGCATACAGCGGACCCTTGGTCAGGGCCGCGGTAAAAGCGTCACCCCCGCCTCCGGCTCCTGCGTCACCCGCAACGACGCAGGCGCTCTCGGCGGCCTGCGCCCAGCTGGCGGCGAGCAGAACCGCGGCAAACGAAAACCATGCGCTGGCACGGGTCCAAGGATTCTGCTGCATGGTCTTCATTGGCTTCGTTCCCCTCGGTTCCGTCGGGGCTCGGGCGACGTGCGCCACCTCACAGAAATACTACTATCGAACGACCGCTGGCACTTTGTAAGCGACAACCGGCTGAAAAGTTTCAACCGACCGGTTTTTTTCGGCGTTTGCGCGGCAAGCGGCTGAGGATTTCCCGCGCCCGCGTGATCTCGCCCTCCAAGGCAACCGCCAGTGCCACGCGACCACTGGTCGAGCGTTTGACAAACCCTCGCAGGTAGTCGCGCGCTGCCTCGTCATCGCCGGCGGCATGAGCCAATTCCCCGAGTACGAACTGGCCGTAGCCCTGCCCGCAGGGGGAGTCACTGAGCCGCTCCCGGATTTCCGCCATGTCCGGAACGGACTCACCCTTCGCCAGCCGCGAGAGCGCGAGTTGCGCTTGGTATAGCGGTCGATCCGTCGTTCCCCAGCGAAAGGCGCGAGAGAGCGCCCCGATGGCTTCTTCATGCCGCCCGGCGAGGTACAGGACGCTCCCCAGGGTCCAGAGGTGAAACGCCCGGCGGGAGGGAGGGCTCACGCGACTTGCCAAGCGCAGGTGGGCCAAGGCGCCGTTCCGGTCCCCGACGCCCAAACACGCTCGGGCCGCGTCTTGGCGCGCCACATCGGGCATCACTTCGAGCTGGAGCATCTGCTCCGCAACCGCGTGCGCCTCGTCAAAGCGTCGCCCTTCCATGTGGGAGAGATAGAGCTGCCGCAAGAGCATGGCGCGGGTCGTACGGCTGAGGCTGCCGCTTGAATCGAGGCCGCGCTGAGCATACTTCGCCCGCAGACCGGAAGTGCGGGCGAGGGTGGCCTTCCGAAGCAGGTGTTCGGGGGACGGCTCCGCGGCACTGCCGCGCGAAGGGCTCATTCTCATGGTAATTCTAGCAGGCGCTGCACAGGCGTCCAGATTTCAGCGATCGAGTCGTCGCCGGGCTGCTCGGGACCACCGGCCCCGTACCGGGCGCAGCACTTGCGCTTTCTTGGTGCGACGCGTTAAACGCCAGCGTGGTGCTTCGCTTCTGGCCCTTCTTCTTCTCTTCACTCGCGGCGCTTGCAGGCGTCACGGGTTGCGGCAAACCAGCCACGGTTGCCGAGTGCGAGGAAATCATCGAACGCATCGCGCGCCTGAAGCTCGAAGAGAAGCGGCCGAACGACGAGAAGTATATCCGCGAGGAAATCGACGCGACGAAGAAAGCGCTCGCCGACACCACGATGAAGCACTGCGTCGGGCGGCGAATCACCGAGGACGCGAAGCGTTGCATGCGGGAAGCGAAGACCTCAAAGGAGATCGTCGAGCAGTGCTTCAACTAGTGCCTCGATTCCGTCATCGTGACGGATGCAGCGCAGGCATGGAAGCGCCCCGCATCAAGACACGCTTTTCTACGCGGAGGCGTCCCAGCCGCTTCGCCGATCTGTCCTCCCGACCGCTCCGTGACCGGTTGGTCGGATTGATCTTCGCAGCGCTCACCTGCACCTGCGCCAGACCCCTTTCGGCGGACGAGTGCACGCAGCTTCTCGATCACTATACGACGCTTCTGGCCCGCAGTCGCGATTCACAAGTGCGCCCGGAACAAGTCGAAGAAGTCGTCGCCCAAGCGCGACGCAAAGCCAGCCAGGACCCGGAGTTCTCCCAGTGCACGGCCAAGGTCTCGCGGCGCAAGTGGACTTGCGCCATGGCCGCACCCTCCGTCGACGCCGTGGAAAAGTGCCTGCTGTAACCCCTGGGTCGTCGACCACCTAGCGGGCCGCCCGACGCACATCGACTCCGTGCGCTCTGCTGTCTTGCTATCGGGCGCGGAGCCCGAGACAATGGCGCGGCATGCAGGTCCAGGGGCACCAGGCATCACGCCACTTTCATGACTACCAGCAGCGCGCGCTGCACGTGGCCGGGCAGTTCGAGGTGCTCGGGCGCCACATGCAGGACATCGAGAAGCAGACCAGCGCCGAGCTGGAAGTGGTCGCTGCCGAACTCGCCGCGGCCTACCTGCCCGGTCTCACCCCCCAGTTCTTGGGTGGTGTAGAGCAACTCACGGGCTTCTCCGCCTTCCAGCGACGCAACCCTTTGGAAGCACTGGCGCACGAGCGACACGTCCTCGAGCAGACTATCGCTGGCATACGCCAAGAGCCGAGGTACCTGCAGCGAGAGGAACTGGCTGGACCGCACGGGACACTTCGCACGAAGCTGACGCAAGCCCACGAAATGATCTCGCCCTGGATCGCGGACTGCCAACGCTACGAAGCCCTTGATGGTTTCAGCGAGCTGTATCGGGTTGGCTATGACACCCCGGCGTTTTCTGTAGGCTGGTGGCAATCCGAGTACTGGAAGCTGTGGAAGCAAGGCGACGCTATTTGCGAAGCCTTGGGGATGAAGGACTTTGGCGACGACGTGCTCCCTGCCTACAAGAAGTCAGCGGACCAACGGGCATTCTGGGAATCAGAGCTACGCAATCTGGAGGCAGAGATCGGCCACATATCCGGCCTCGTCCAGCAGCACGATCAAGCCGTCCAACGACTGGAGAACTTGGCGCGCATCTATTTGGAGCAATGCCAACAGTTGCTCAAAGAGCACCTGCTGCAGGCCGACGTGAAACTGCTCTCCGACTGGCTTTCGAAATCGGGGGGGAGCTTCCGCCCGGTCGAGATGGGATTGCGCAAGCTGTCTGGAATGCGTGCGAAACGAGACTTCATCAGACAAATCTACACTCAGGGCGTGGCGGCAACCGCAGACTCGTTGCGGGAGCGCGCAGGCAAGTACGCGCGTAAGTCGCAGAAGTTCATGCGGCCGAAGCACTACTCGCGCACGATTGCAGCGCGGGATCTTGAGCAGGGCTTTCCGGTCAAGCTGACTAAGATCCAAGAACGCACGCGCAAGCTACGCGCGCTCGTTGATCGCATCGCTGGCTATGACCAGTACGAGCGCTTTTCCCTCGACAACGATCCGTACCTCTGGTGGTGGGAGCAGAGCGGAGGCAAGAGACCGCCTGCGATCATGGGAAGCGTGCATCAGTACTTCGAGCAGAATCCAAGCGCGCGCCCGTCCCTTGAGAGTGAGGACGGCCGTGCGGTTGCCGCCGCTGCTGCACAAGCGCACGAGCGCGGAGATGACCTCGTGGGACTTTCATGAGCAGTCTGCGCATCGTGTCCTATGCCATCAACGGCCGAGGCATGGGACACCTCGTGCGACAGCTGTCCATCTTGCGCTGGATGCGAAGAATCACGGCACTGCTTGGGGTTCGCGCTGAGTTTTGGGTTCTCACATCCTCCGAAGCCGACACACTGGCGCGCCGCGAAGGCTTCCCCGCGTTCAAACTACCGTCCAAGGCCATGTTGCGGGACTCGGGGATCGAGCCCCACCGCTACCTCGCACTTGCCCGAGGCTGGGTGCTCAACGCGGTGGCGGGGTTGTCTCCGGATCTACTGCTTGTGGACACGTTTCCCGGCGGAAGCTTCGGTGAGTTGGTTTCCGCGCTCGAGATGGCGAAACATCGCGTGCTCGTGGCGCGAAAAGTGCGAGCTGAATTCGCCCGAGAGGATCCCTACCAGGCCCTGTTGCCGCTATACGAGCGTCAGATCGTACCCGACGAACGTGACACTGGCCCGATCATGCTCCGCGAGCGCGAGGAGCTTTTGGATCGTCGTGCCGCGCGCGCGGCGCTCGGCCTCACAGACACACGCCGCGCGGTCTACGTGACGCTCGGCGGCGGCGGCGACGAGGCCGCCTCCGCGCTCTTGCCACAGCTCACCCGCAAGCTAACGGAACGGGGCTACTCGGTCGTAGTGGGCGCCGGTCCGTTGTACCAGGGCCAGGAAGTCCGAGGCGACGGCGTCACCTGGATGGACCGCTACTGCCCGATGGAGCTATTCCCGGGCTTCGACAGTGCAGTGTCAGCGGGGGGCTACAATAGCTTCCACGAGCTCATGTACACCGGCGTGCCCACCGTCTTCTTGCCGCAGCCACGTATCGCCGATGACCAATCCGAACGCGCGCAGCGTGCGGTCGAAGCAGGGGCCGGCCGTCTGGCGCAGAGCATGGAAGAAGTCCCAGGGCTGCTCGACGACCCTGGTAGCGCGGAAGCCGCGCGAAACTTGGTTCCGAAGAACGGTGCCAAAGCGGCAGCACTGTCGGCCCTCGCCTCCCTGCTCCCAACCGCAGATCTTGCTCTGGCAGCGGAGGTGCTGACACCGAGCTTGCTGGGGCTGTTTTCGTCCGCCGAAGGAAGGCACGGGGATCGGGGCTTCGAGTTGCTCCGGCTGCTCTTCGGCCATTCACCCAGCGAGCGGGCGCAGCGCAGCGCCTACCTGCTAGGCCTGACGCAACAGGGCCAGTCAGCGCGCGGTGCCGAACCGCAGCAGCCAAGGACGGCAGACGTGGAGCAAGTGCTTTCCTTGCTGCGCGGCAGCGGGCTTACGACGGAAACGGCCGTGCCGCTCGTGAGCAGCCTGCGTCGCAAGTTCCCGGCTGCCAGCAGCGGCGCACTCCTCGATGCACTGGGTGTCCTGATCCCGTGTTGGGCCCGCTTCGGAGATTGGTCCGGCGTCACCGCACTGATGCGCGCCGTGCCTACGCAGCGCACTTGGAGCATCTCTGAATTCGCCAGACGCCTCGACACTTGGCTGAGTGGCGAAGACGACCTCTTCGATGCATTGCGCACGTTTTCGAAACTCGAAGGCGGCGGAGCGCGTCCCGTCGACGAAGTCTTGCGGATCTTGAGCCAGCAGCCAGCGCTGCCACACGAGGCCAGTGAGCGTTCGTAGCTCAGTGCTCGCAGGGATACGCGAGGGCGTGCCGCGCACCGGACCGCTAACCGTCCACATTGACGTGACCAACGCCTGCAACGCTGCGTGCATCACGTGCTGGGATCACTCTCCACTGCTGGCGTCGCCTCGAAGCGGCGAGTGGACGAAGAAG